>JAKBAX010000525.1 GCA_021808785.1 Actinomycetes bacterium
GGGATTCGACAGGGGGCGGTCCCGATTTCGGTGGTTTGGAAGTTGGGTCCGGGGTCGAGCGGGGATTCGACAGGGGGCGGTCCCGATTTCGGTGGTTTGGAAGTTGGGACCGGGGTCGACCGGGGAACCGTCGCCACGGACCGAGCCGATCTAGCTTCGCTTGTGGCGCTGACCCTCGACCATCTGCCGGGAGATGTCGGCCCCCAGCCGGGTCTGCACCCGGGCCGAGATCCCCGGTACCAGCGAGCCGAACAGGGCGCCCAGCCGAAGCCCCAGAGGGGCCACTTCCACTTCGGCCCGGTTGTGGCGGATGGCCCGGATCACGGCCCGGGCCACCTGCTCCGGCGACACCGTGCCCACCCCGGGGGGCAGGCGGGTGCCGGAGTCGGCGAACATGCCGGCATCGCGCACGAATCCCGGGTTGACCACGGAGGCGCCGACACCGGTCCCCTGCAGGTCGCAGTGGAGGCCGTGGGCGAAGCCCCGTAGGCCGAACTTGGTGGCCGAGTAGAGAGAGGACCCGGGCGAAGCGACCAGCCCGGACAGCGAGGAGATGTACACGAAGTGACCCGACCCCCGGGCCAGGAAATCCGGTAGCAGGGACCGGGTCATGGCGATGGGATTGGCCAGATTGACCTCCAGGACACCGTCGATCTGGCCCGGCTCCCAGTCCTGCAGCTCCCCGGTCGCCGGTAAGGCCGCGTTCATGACTGCGATGTCGATCGGCCCGACCTGGCCGAGCAGGCCGGGTAGCTCCTCCCGACGGGCCAGGTCGGCCACGACCGCCCGGGCCCCGACCTCGGCCGCCGCCCGGTCCAGCGCGTCCGCCTTCCGGCCGGTCAGCACCAACGAGCAGCCCTCGGCCCGGAGGCCCCGGGCGATGGCCCGGCCCAGACCTCCGGTGGCTCCGGTCACCAGAGCGGTCGAACCTCTCATAACGGTCATGGGCCGCGACGATAGGCGTAGGCCGAGTGGTCAGAATGGGACGTGCGCAAATGGCTCGTCGGTCTCCTGGTGGTGCTGGCCGCCTGTAGCGGTTCGGGACCGGGGGCAGGCGGTCCGGCCCCGACCTCGACCACCGTTGCCAGCCCCCCGACATCAACGACGGCCGCCGGCGGGGCCGGGCCGAGCGGCCCTTCCACATCGGCTCCGGGCCGGCCAAGCGGCTCGTCGGCCACCCTCGGAGCCGCCCATCCGTGCCTCGGAACGGCGCCCGGACCGGTCCACCACGTGGTGGTCATCGTCATGGAGAACCGGGCCCTGGGCGACGTGGTCGGCAGCCGCGACGCTCCCTACCTGGCTTCGCTCGCCGCGGCCTGCGGCCTGGCCACCCGGTACTCCGGGGTGGCCCACCCCAGCCTGCCCAACTACATCGCCATGACGTCGGGTTCCATCCACGGCATCACTGATGACGGCAGCCCCGCCTCCCACCCGGTGGGCGGGCCCAGCATCTTCTCCCTCCTCGGGTCCGACTGGCGGGGCCTGGACGAGTCCATGCCGAGGCCGTGCGACACCGCCAGCGGCGGCGAGTACGCGGCCAAGCACAACCCGGCCGTGTACTACACCGCAATCGCGGCCACCTGTCCGGCCCGGGACACGGCCCTGGTCGACACCGCTCCGGACCTGTCCGCCGCCTACACCTTCGTGACGCCGAACCTGTGCAACGACGGCCACGACTGCTCCACCGCCACCGCTGACGCCTGGCTCGGGCGGGAGGTCCCGCTCGTCCTCGGATCGGCGCAGTACCGGTCGGGGGGGACAGTGGTCTTCATCACCTGGGATGAGAACGACTCGGGTGGGACGCTGGTCCCGATGTACGTGCTGGCCCCTTCGGTGGTCCCCGGGACCCGGGTCAGCGTGGCCCTGGATCACTACTCCTTGCTGCGGACCTGCGAGGAGCTGCTCGGATTGAGCCCCCTCCTCGGCCGGGCCGCCTCGGCCACCTCCATGACGGGTCCGTTCCACCTGTAGAGCCGAGGACGGCACGGAGGTACCCTTTTTCCCATGTCCATGACTCATGAGCGGGCCGCCTTCAAGACCTTCGAGGAGTCCAGCGCCGAGGACTGGGCCAAGATCGTCCCCCAGCTGGACATCACCCAGAGCCTGGTGCCCGAGCGGGTCCTCTCCCTACTTAGGGCCCTGAAGACCGACCATGGCGGCTTCCCCGTGGACCGCTTGGAGCACTCGCTCCAGACCGCCACCAGAGCCGAGCGCGACGGGCGCGACGAGGAGTACGTCCTGTGTGCCCTGTTGCACGACATCGGCGACACGTTGGCGCCGTTCAACCACCCGTCCATCGCAGCCGACATCCTGAAGCCGTTCGTGTCGCCGGCCAACCACTGGATGGTCGAGAAGCACGGCATATTCCAGGGCTACTACTTCTGGCACCACATCGGCCTGGACCGCAACACCCGGGAGCAGTACCGCGGCAGCGAGTTCTTCGGCTACACCGAGGAGTTCTGCGCCAAGTACGACCAGACCGCCTTCGATGCCGGCTACCGGAGCGAGCCGCTCGAGCACTTCGAGCCGCTGGTACGGACCCGGCTGGTGACCAGCGTCCCGGCCGCCTGACCTGACCTGGCCGCCTGACCTGACCTGGCCGCCTGACCTGACCTGGCCGCCT
>JAKBAX010000094.1 GCA_021808785.1 Actinomycetes bacterium
CCGGTCGGTTCGAGCGCCTCGATACGGTCGACCCGGAAGGTACGGGGCGCCCCGACGTTCTCGCACCACGCTTCGAGGTACCACTCGCCGGCCTGGTTGAACACCCGCCACGGCTGCACGGTCCGGTTGGTGCGCCGGTCCCGGCCGTACGAGTAGTACTCCATACGCAGCTTCCGGCGGTCCTCCGCGGCCTGGCGCAAGGTGGCCAGCAGGTCGGGATCGACATCGGCCAGCTCCACCTCCAGACCGTCGCCTCCGGCCAACCCCAGGACCGTGTCCAGCTTCTCGAGGGCGGTGGCCAGGGGCCCGCCGGCTCCCGCATCGGGGAAGGCCAGGAAGGCCCGCCCGGCCGCGACCAGAGCCAGGCCCTCCTGGGCATTCAGCCGGAGGGGGCGGCGGAAGTAGTCGGCCATGCTGATCCACACCCGCCCGTCGGCGATGTGGACATCGATCAGCACGTCGGGGGTGAACGGGTACACGCCACACATGAAGAGAAGGTTGAGGTCGGCCAGCAGGTCCTTCTCGGTGACGCTGAAGCGGCGGCCCACCTCCTCGAGTGAGGGGCCGTCGTGGGCCGCGATCCACGGGACTATGGCGAGCAGCCGGGCCAGCCGGGCGTCGGCTCCCTCCCGGCTCACGGGACGCGATCCAACCAGGCGACCATGTCGTCACGCAGTGCCGGCGGGCCCAGGATCTCGGCGTGGTCGAGGTAGCCCAGAACGAAGCTGCGGAACGCCGCCGAGCTGGTCAGCGCGACCTCGAAGACCACCGAGCCATCGGGCCGGTCCTCCACCTTCGCGTCCGGTCCGAGGGCCTGCGCGGCCCAGCCGGCCTGCTCGGCGTCCACCCACAGTCGGGCGATCTGCTCCTCCTCGTCGCCCATCCGCCAGGGCGGGGGCGGCAGGGCCTCGGCCAGGCCGGGCCGGGCGAACGCGCCGGGCGGGCCGGCGGGCACCAGCTGGCCCTCGACCCGGTCCAGCCGGTAGAGCCGTTCCTCGCCCCGGTGGTGATCCAGGCCGGCCAGGTACCAGTGGCCCCGATGGAACGAGAGCCGCCAGGGATCGACCAGGCGGTCCTCCCCCCGGTAGCGGAAGCGGACCTGGCGCCGCTCCCCCACCGCGGCGAACGCGGTCGCCGCGGCCTCCTCGGTGGGCAGCGCGGTGGCGCCGGCGCCGACCGCTCCGGAGCCGGCCGCGTCCCCCTCGACGGCCCCGCCCAGCTTGCGCAGGGCCCGGACCAAGGCGTCGCTCCAGTCGCCCTCCATCTGCACCGCCGAGGCGGCCAGGCGCAGCGCCGCCAGCTCGGATTCGTCCAGTCCCGGGTCCGGCAGCTCGTAGAGCTCGCGCGGGATGCGGTATCCGGCATCCTCGGGACCCTTCCCGTCGGGGATGTCGGTCACGAGCGGGAAGCCCATCTGGCGCAGAAGGTCCTTGTCCCTCTCGAAGTTGCGGCGGAAGGCGTCGGGGTCGGACGAGTAGCCCTCGATGCGCTCACCTATCTCGGCCCGCGAGAGCGGCCGGGGGGTGTCGATCAGGGCCGCGACCAGGTTGACCAGTCGTTCGAGGCGATCCACCGACGGCCTACAGGGAGGCGATGAGCTTCTCGACCCGCTCGTCGCGGGACTTGAAGGGGTCCTTGCAGAGCACCGTCCGCTGAGCCTGGTCGTTGAGCTTGAGGTGCACCCAGTCCACGGTGAAGTCCCGCCGGCGCTCCTTGGCCCGGCGGATGAACTCACCCCGCAGCTTGGCCCGCGTCGTCTGCGGCGGCTCGTCCATGGCCGTCTCGATGGCCTCGTCGGTGCATGTGCGGTCGACCAGCCCGGCCGCCTGCATCTTGTAGAACAGCCCCCGCTGGCGGTTGACGTCGTGGTATTGGAGGTCGATCAGGGCCACCTTGGGGTGGGTCAGCGGGAGCTGGTGGCGGTCCCGGTAGCGCTCGATGAGGTGGTGCTTGATGACCCAGTCGCACTCCCGGTCGAGTGACCAGGGATCTCTCTCCAGCCCGGTGAGACAGTGCTCCCACATGTCGAGGGCCCGGTCCTCGAGGGGAGACAACCCCTTGGCCTCCTGGTAGCGCCGGGCCCGGTTGAAGTACTCCGATTGGATCTCGAGCGCGCTGGCCTCGCGACCGTTGGCCAGGCGGACCCGGCGTCGCAGCGTGGTGTCGTGGCTGATCTCGCGGATGGCCCGGATGGGATTCTCGAGGGTCATGTCCCGGAGCACCACCCCGGGGTCCTCCAGCATGCGCAATAGGATGCTGCTCGCCCCGATCTTCAAGAAAGTGGCGTACTCGCTCATATTGGAATCGCCCACGATCACGTGCAGGCGCCGGTAGCGCTCGGCGTCGGCGTGGGGCTCGTCGCGGGTGTTGATGATGGGCCGGCTCCTGGTGGTCGCCGACGACACCCCTTCCCAGATGTGCTCGGCCCGCTGGCTGATGCAGTACATGGCCCCCCGGGCCGTCTGCAGCACCTTGCCCGCCCCGGCGTATATCTGGCGGCTGACGAGGAACGGTATGAGCACCTCGGCGTAGTGGGCGAAGTCGTCGCGCCGGCTGGTGAGGTAGTTCTCGTGGCAACCGTAGGAGTTGCCGGCCGAGTCGGTGTTGTTCTTGAAGAGGAAGACGACGCCGCGGATGCCCTCCTCCCGCAGGCGGGCCTCGGCCGAGCCGACCAGTTGCTCGAGGATGCGCTCGCCGGCCTTGTCGTGAGCCACCAGGTCGAGGATGGAGTCGCACTCCGGCGTGGCGTACTCGGGGTGGCTGCCCACGTCGAGATACAGGCGGGCGCCGTTCTCCAGGAACACATTGGAGGAGCGGCCCCAGCTGACCACCCGGCGGAACAGGTACCGGGCCACCTCGTCGGGGCTCAGCCGACGCTGGCCGCGCAGGGTACAGGTGACCCCGTACTCGTTCTCGAGCCCGAATATGCGCCGATCCATATCCAGGCGCACGCTAGCGGCCCGGCGTGGCCAGGGGCGGCCTAGCCCTGCTCTTTTTCCTCCGCGCCGGGGACCAGGCGGTCGCGGATGGCGTTGACCACGCTCGGGTCGAGGAGCGTGGTGACGTCGCCCAACTCGCGCTGCTCGGCCACGTCGCGCAGGAGCCGCCGCATGATCTTGCCACTGCGGGTCTTCGGCAGCTCGGGCGTGAGCATGATCTGGCGGGGCTTGGCGATGGGCCCGATCTCCCGGGCCACATGGTTGCGGAGGTCACTGACGAGGTCCTCGCCGCCCGGGCCGTCCCCTTTGACCGTGACGAAGGCCACGATGGCCTGCCCGGTGGTGGGATCGGCCGCCCCGACGACAGCTGCCTCGGCCACCGCCGGGTGCCCCACCAGAGCGTGCTCCACTTCGGTGGTCGAGATGCGGTGACCGGAGACGTTCATGACGTCGTCCACCCGCCCGAGCAGCCAGATGTCGCCGTCGTCGTCGCGCTTGGCTCCGTCCCCTGCGAAGTACATGCCCTCGAAGCGGGACCAGTAGGTGTCCCGGTAGCGCTGGTCGTCACCCCAGATGCCCCGCAGCATGCCCGGCCACGGTTCCCGGATCACGAGCAGGCCGCCCTCCCCGGGACCCACCGACGTGCCGTCGTTGTGCACCACGTCCGCGGTGATCCCCGGGAGCGCGGTCATGGCCGCCCCGGGCTTGGTCGAGGTGATCCCTGGCAGTGGCGAGATCATGATCCCGCCCGTCTCGGTCTGCCACCAGGTATCGACCACCGGGCAGCGGTTCCCGCCGATGTGTTGGCGGTACCACATCCACGCCTCGGGGTTGATGGGCTCGCCCACCGACCCGAGCAGGCGCAGCGACGACAGGTCGTGGCCCGCTGGCAGGTCATCACCCCACTTCATGAAGGTGCGGATGGTGGTCGGCGCGGTGTAGAGGATGTTGACCTTGTAGCGCTCGACGATCTGCCACCAGCGGTCCTTGGTCGGGGTGTCGGGCGTGCCCTCGTACATGACCGACGTAGTGGCGTTGGCAAGTGGCCCGTAGACGATGTAGCTGTGCCCGGTGACCCAGCCGATGTCGGCCGCGGTCCAAAACACGTCGGACTCCGCTTTGAGGTCGAACACCAGGCGGTGGGTGGCCGAGGTGTGGGTCAGGTAACCGCCCGAGGTGTGCAAGATGCCCTTGGGCTTGGCCGTGGTGCCGCTCGTGTACATGATGTACAGCGGGTGCTCCGAGTCGAACATGGCCGGCTCGTGGGTGGCCGCGGCGCTGTCGACCACCTCGTGCCACCACACGTCGCGGCCCTCGTTCCAGACCACGTCCTGGCCGGTGCGGCGCACGACGAGTGCCTTGCTGACGTTGGGGCACGCCTTCAGCGCATCGTCCACCGCCGGCTTCAAGGCGCTCGCCGTCCCCCTGCGGTACCCGCCATCGGCGGTGATCACCAGGCGGGCGTCACAGTCCTGGATGCGGTCCCGCAGGGCGTCGGCGGAGAACCCACCGAAGACGACCGTGTGCGGGGCCCCCAGGCGGGCGCAGGCCAGCATGGCCACCACCGTCTCGGGGATCATCGGCATGTAGATGGCCACTGTCGTGCCCGCCTCGACGCCGAGGGAGGTGAGGGCGTTGGCCGCCCGGCACACCATCTGGTGCAGCTCGGCGTAGGTGATGGTCCGGGTGTCGCCCGGCTCCCCCTCCCAGTGGAAGGCGACACGCGCTCCGAGACCGGCCTCCACGTGGCGATCCACGCAGTTGTAGGCCACGTTGAGCTTGCCGCCCACGAACCACTTGGAGAACGGCAGATCCCACTCGAGAGCCTGCTTCCAGGGTTCGGCCCAGCTCAGCCGGCGGGCCTGATCCTCCCAGAACGACACCGGGTCGGCCGCCGCCCGCTCGTAGATGCCGGGCTGGGCCACCGCGGCGGCTGCGAAGGCGGCCGGTGGATCGAACCGGCGCTCCTCCCGTAGCAGGGCGGAGAGCTCGGTCGACTGGTCGGTCATACACCATCTCCCAATTCGAGGTCGCGGACGGGCCGGAGCATCGGCTTCCCGACGAACAGTACCGGGCGGCCTCGCATTCCGTTGAGCACACCGGCCGCCGACGTGTACCAGGCCACGGCGGCGGTGACGACGCCAAGGTAGCCGCCCCAGTGGGCCAGGCCGGTGCTGTTCCGGAAGTTGGCGATGACCAGCAGGATCTCGGTCACCTCGAGGGTGAGGAACACCCCGAAAACGGCCACGTTGACCCCGGTGCTCGACAGGAGCATGTAGGTGTTGAAGATGAGGAAGGCGAGCAGGATCCAGGCTTCGTCGTTGTGCACCTGGACCACGGTCTTGGCCCCTGGAGCCACCAGCTCCACGTAGAGGGCCAGCCCGATCCAGAACCCACCGTAGGTGGAGAACGCGGTCGCTCCGAACACGTTCCTGTTGCGGAACTCCCACATGCCGGCCAGGAGCTGGCAGAGGCCTCCGTAGGCAAAGGCGAAGCCCAAGAATGGCGCTGTTCCCTTGGTCCAGTTGGCGTTCTGGGCCGAGAGCAAGAAGGTGGTCAAGGCGAAGGCGGCCAACCCGAGGGGGGCCGGATCGGCCGGCGCCGGCACCTCGGCCACGCGGATGATGGAGGGCAGCGCCGCCGGCGCGTTCCGCTCACTGTCCAATGCCATTCTGTTCCCCCAATCGTCGACCGGCGCGACCGGACGGCCGGCGCCGGGGCCGATTCTGCGGCCCCTTCCCGGGGCCGGGTAGATGGGTCGGCCCCCTCGTCGGTGAGCGGTCCCCCACGGTCGCCGAACGGTCACCTCTAGTCGCCGAGCGGTCGATCGGAGCGGCCGAGCGGTTGGTGTGCCACACTCCCATGGCCGCTTCGGGGAGGAGAGATGAGGTACCTGCTCTGGGTCGCCCTGGCCATCGTGATCGTGGCGCTGGCCGCCATCGGCTGGTACGCCCGCCGGGCGGCCCGCCGGCTGGTCACTCCCGGACAAAGGGTCACCTATGAAGCTCTGCGTACCGCCAACCAGGCTGCCCCGTACCTGCGTGCCGGCCTGACCGCCGACGCCATGCACCGGGCGGTGTCCCCCTTGCGCACTCTGATCGCCACCCGGGGGCTGGTCGTGGCCGACGCCGCCGCCCGCCTGGCCGCCGACGGGGTGGACGACGAGCACTGCGCTCTGCTCGCACCCCATGTCGAGGCGACCATGGGGACGGGGCGGCCGGCCATCATCGGCTCCGAGCAGCTGCGCTGCGGGGCCGAGGGATGCGCCCTGTCGGCCGGCGTGGTGGCTCCGCTGCACGTGGACGGCCAGGTGGTCGGCGCCCTGGTGGCCCTCGACACCCAGGCCTCGGCCGGCCTCCAACGCCTGTGCGGGGAAGTGGCCCGCTTCGTCTCCACCCAGCTGGAGCTGGCCGAGCTGGACCGCTCGCGACGCCGGGCGGTGCAGGCCGAATTGCGCTTCCTCCGGGCCCAGATCTCCCCCCACTTCATCTACAACGCCCTGACCGCCATCGAGTCGTTCGTCCGCTCCGACCCGGACCGGGCTCGTGAGCTGCTGGTCTCCTTCGCCGACTTCACCCGGTACACCTTCGCCAGCCACGCCCAGACGACGACCCTGGCCGAGGAGCTGCGGCTCGTCGACATATACCTGGACCTGGAGCGGGCCCGTTTCGGGGAACGGATCGAAGTGACGCTGCGGGTCGCCCCCGAAGTGCTGAGTGTCCACGTCCCGTCGCTCGTGCTGCAACCGGTAGTGGAGAACGCCATCCGCCACGGCCTCGAGCCGGCCGGTCGGGGCCGGCTGCGCATCGACGTCACCGACGCCGACTCGGTGGCCTGCGTATCGGTCGAGGACGACGGGGCCGGGGCCGAGCCCCGACATCTGCACCGGGCTCTGTCCGGTCTCACCGATTCAGTCGGCCTGCGCAATGTCGACGAGCGGTTACGGGCCACTTTCGGCCAGGAGCACGGCCTCCTGGTCGAGACCGCCCCCGGGGCCGGTACCCGGGTCAGCTTCAGCGTGCCCAAATTCTGGTCCGCCAGCGCGGCCCGGAGCGCGTGAGAAGCCGGAGATGACACTGCTCTCCGCCCTGGCGGTCGACGACGAGGCACCGGCCCTGGACGAGCTCGAGTACCTGCTGTGCTCCTCCGGTCTCGTCGGCGAGGTGGTGGCGGTGCAGAGCGCCACCGACGCCCTGCGCCAGCTGCGTGACCGCACTTTCGACGTGGTGGTGCTCGACATCGCCATGCCGGGGCTGGGCGGGATGGAGCTGGCCAGCGTGCTGGACCAGTTCTCCGAGCCACCGGCCATCGTGTTCGTCACCGCCCACGAGGAGCACGCCCTCGAGGCCTTCGAAGTGGGAGCGGCCGGATACCTGCTCAAACCGATCGATGGTCAGCGCCTGGCCCACGTCCTGCGCCGGTTGGCGCCCGGCCGCCTCGACGGAACCGCTGACACACTGGAATTCGTCCCGGTCGAGGCACCAGGGCGCACCGTGATGCTGGCCCGCTCGGAGGTGGCGTGGGTGGAGTCGGCGGGCGATTACGTGCGCCTGCACACCTTCGATCACCGGTCCTTCCTGGTCCGCATCTCCCTGGCCCGCCTGGAGGAGGCGTGGAGCCCCGAGGGGTTCGCCCGCGTCCACCGCCGGTACCTGGTCTGCCTGCGCGCCATACGGGAGCTGCGCAGCGAAGGAGCCCAGATGTTCATCGACGTCCCGGCCTCGGTGCTGCCGGTCAGTCGCCGTCATGTCCGCGAGCTCAGGGACCGCCTGGTCCGCCAGGCCCGTCCCCACCGATGAGCCCCACAGGGCCGCATGCCGACGGGGCGGTGGAGCCGACCGCGCTGGTGGTCGGCTCCGACGGGCGACCGGTCCGGGTGGCGGTGCGGGCCGGGCCGACCGCGACCAGCCGGCCCCGTGCCGTTCCAGACCCCGACGACCTCTACGAGGGTGACCAGTACGGTCACACCCTGCTGCGGTCACTCGTCCGGGCTCAGCTCGGGGTGACCATCGGGGTGCTGCTCCCGGCGGCCGCCCTGGTGGCCACCTATCCCCTCCTCTCGGTCCTCCTGCCCGGTGTGGCCGACGCCGCCATCGGCCCGGTGCCCCTCTCGCTCCTGGTGCTGGGCTTCGGCATCTACCCGCCCCTCGTCGTCCTCGCGCTCGTCTACGTGCGGCGGGCCCGCCGGGTCGAAGACCGCTTCGTCGAACTGCTCCACGAGGAATGATCGACTTCGCCGCGCTGGGCGGCGTCATCGGGGTGGCCGTGGCCACGATCGTCATCGGCTTCCGGGGACTGCGGATCTCCCGCACCCCGGCCGACTTCCTCGTGGCCGCCCGCCAGGTGCCGGCCGCCCTCAACGCCTCGGCCATCTCGGGCGAGTACCTGTCGGCGGCGTCGTTTCTCGGTATCGCCGGCCTGGCCCTGGCCGACGGTGTGGGAGCCCTCTGGTACGCCGTCGGTTACGCGGCCGGCTACCTGGTCCTTCTCACCACCGTCGCCGCGCCGCTGCGCCGGTTCGGGGCATACACCATCCCCGACTTCGCCGAGGGTCGCCTCGACTCCCCCCTGCTCCGGCGCGTCGCCACCCTGCTCGTGGTGCTGATCTGCGCCTTCTACCTCCTGCCTCAGATGGAGGGGGCGGGCGAGACACTGCAGACCGTCGTGGGTGGCCCCTACTGGATCGGTGTGGTCGTGCTCGGAGTGCTGGTGACAGGAGCCATCGCCAGCGGCGGTATGAAGGGAATCACCTTCGTGCAGTCGTTTCAGTACTGGCTCAAGCTGACCGCCATCGCCGTCCCGGCACTCGCCTTGCTCTTCGTCTTCCATCACCCCCCGTTCCACAACCTGGAGCGTCCGGCCCCCGCCCGCTTCCCGGCCGCCACCACGGTGCGCTTCCCGAGTGAGGAGCGCATGCAGGTCTCCTCGCCGGCCCGGCTCGAGGTGCACGGTCGCATCGACGGCGAGCGGCGCGACGGCCTGGTCCTCCTGGCCCCCGGGACCCACCTCGTGGCGGCCGGGACCACCGTGGTCTTCCCGGCCGGTAGCCCGGCGCCGGGGGTCTCCACCCCACCGGTGCCATCGGCCCGCCAGTGGGCGTCACCCCTGGTCCGCCTCGACGGCCACGGGGACCACCCGCTGGCCGCCACCTACGGGGTCATCCTGGCCACCTTCCTCGGTGCCCTCGGGCTGCCCCACATCCTGGTCCGCTTCTACACCAACCCCGATGGCCAGACCGCCCGCCGGACGACCGCGCTGGTGGTCCTGCTGCTGTCGTTCTTCTACGTATGGCCGGGGATATTCGCCCTGCTCGGCCGGCTGGAGGCACCCTCTCTCTACCTCACCGGACGGACCGACACCGTGGTGCTGGTGCTGCCCCGCCTGGTCAGCGCCGGCGCCCCGGAACGGATCCTCACCGCCCTGACCGCAGGGGGGGCCTTCGCCGCCTTCCTCTCCACCTCCTCGGGCCTGCTCATCGCCATGGCCGGGGCGGTCTCGCATGACATCCTCGGACGCGGCGTAGCTGCCTTCCGGTGGGCCGCGGTGGTGGTCGGGACGCTCACCACCGTCGCCGGGCTGGCGGTCGCCGGCACCTCGATCAACGTGCTGGTCGGCTGGGCCTTCGCCATCGCGGCGTCGTCGTTCTGCCCCCTACTGGTTCTCGGCATCTGGTGGACCGGACTGACGTGGCCCGGCGCGCTGGCCGGGCTGGCGGTCGGCGGCGGCACCTCCTCGGCGGCCGTCGTGGCATCGCTGGCCGGAGCCGGCCGCCAGGGCTGGGCCGCGGTCCTGCTCCAGGTGCCGGCCCTCTGGACGGTACCGCTCGCCTTTGCCACCATGACCGCGGTGTCCAAACTGACGCCGACGCACATGCCGGCCGACGCCATGGACAAGATGCTCACCCTGCACCTACCCGAAGGGGTCAGGCGGAGGCCCGTCGTGGGTCGGCTCTAGGAGCGGCCGGAGGCGGCGGTCACTCCTCCGCTCCGGTCGGCGAAGGAGCTTCCTCGGTCGTCGGGAGCGCCATCGCGAGCGCCTCGGCCACCTCGGCATCCTCCAGGCGGCGGAAGGCCCGGCGACCGTTGGTCCGTGACAGCACCGCGACCTCCAGGTCGTGGACCACGAGCTCGCGGTCCCCGGTCAGCGCCCGGACGGCCCGGCGGATGACCTCCCCGAGGGACCAGTCGGGTTGGAAGCCCTCCTGGAGCCGGCCGGAGATGGCTTCGGCCTCGCCCCCCAGCACGGTGAAATGGTCCTCGTCGACGACCGAGCCGTCGTAGAGGATGTGGAACATCTGATCGGTCCCGGGATGCGATCCCACCTCGGCGACGAGTATCTCCACCTCGAGCGGCTTCATTTCGTGGGTGAACACGTTGCCCATGTACTGGGCATAGAGGTTGGCCAGCGACCGGGCGTCGACATCCTCGCGGCTGAACTGGTAGCCCTTGACGTCGGCGTGCTGCACACCGGCGCGGCGCAGGGAATCGAACTCGTTGTAGCGGCCCACCCCGGCGAAGGCGATACGGTCGTAGATCTCGCTGACCTTGTGCAGGCTCTTCGACTGGTTCTCGGCACAGAGGAGGATGCCCTCGGCGTACACCGCGGCCACCAGGGGCCGTCCCCGCGCGATGTTCTTGCGCGCGAAATCGGCCTTGTCCTTCATGAACTGCTCGGGCGCTACGTAGAAAGGCATACTCACGGGTTGAGGGCCTCCCCGGAGGTGAGAACGGCGGCGAAGCGTTCGGCCACCTCGTCGCGTCCGAGGTAGTCGAAACCGGTGCCGGTGATGGTGGCGACCGAGGGGTAGATGCCGCGGGCCGTGTCCGGGCCGCCCGTGGCCGAGTCCTCGTCGGCCGCGTTCCAGAGGGCTCGCACCGCCAACTCCACGGCCTCGTCGCGGCTCTGGTCGGGCCGCCAGCCCAACTTGACCGTGGTGCGGGCATCACGCCCGCCGGAGCCGTCGGCGTGAAAATCGATCTCCTCGTAGCGACCGCCGGTCGGGTCGTAGGAGTAGATGCGCCCCACCCCCCGGCGAAGGTCGTAGCCGGCGAAGAGCGGGACCACCACGAAGCCCTGCATGGCCATGCCCAGGTTGGAACGGACCATCTGGGAGAGCTGGTTGGCCTTGCCCTCGAGGCTGAGGGCGGCCCCTTCCACCTTCTCGTAATGCTCCAACTGCAGCTGGAACAGCTTGACCATCTCCATGGCCGGCCCGGCCGCTCCGGCAATGGCCACCCCGCTGTGGCGGTCGGCCGGATGGACCTTGTCCATGGCGCGATGGGCGATGGACGACCCGGCGGTGGCCCGCCGGTCGCCGGCCATGATCACCCCGTCGGCGTAGCGCAGGGCGACGATGGTGGTCCCGTGGCGGATCTCGAACGGAGCGGTGGCCGCCGCCTGCTGGACCGGAGCGAAGGGATCGAGGCCGACCCGGCGCAGGACGTCGGTGAAGCTCGGACCCGGGGCCTCGGTCGGGTCGAAGATCGGAAGGCTCATAGGACCGGGCACCCTACCGGGCGCCGCAACGGTTACTCTCCGCCCTTCTGGACGTAGCTGCGGACGAACTCCTCCGCGTTCTCCTCGAGGACCTCGTCGATCTCGTCGAGCAGGTCGTCGAGCTCGGCCTTGAGCTCCTCGCCTTTCTTGTTGGAGGTGGGAACCTCCTCGACGTCGGCCTCGTCGCTACGGGAGGGCGCCGACTTTTTGATCTGTTCTCGTTCTGCCATTGGTAATGCCTCTTCTCTTACGAGCCCAGACGCTCGAGCAGCTCGGCTGGACTGGACACGCTAGCCAGCAATTCTTCGACATGGGCCCGCGTTCCTCTTAGCGGTTCCATCATGGGGACACGCCGCAGGGGGTCTGCGCCGAGATCGAACACGAGGGAGTCCCAGTTGGCCGCGGCGATGGCGGAGGCCCACCTCTGGAGGCACTTGCCCCGGAAATAGGCCCTGGTCGTCTCGGGCGGCTCGGTCACCGACCGTCGCACCTCTTCGGGATCGAGGATCCTCTCCATGCCGAGCCGGGCGTAGAGAGACCGGGCCGGGTTGACGTCGTGGTACTGCAGATCCATGGCCACCAGCTTGTGGTCCTGCCACGACAGACCGTGGCGGTTCCGGTAGGCCCCGATCAGCCGGTACTTGGCCACCCAGTCGAGCTGGTTGGCCAGGGTCATGGGATCGGCTTCGAGAGCGGTCAGGGTCTGCTCCCAACGGCGCAGCACGTCGCCACCGATGTCGTCTCCACCGACCGCGTCCAGGCCGGCCACCTCGGCGTACTTCTTGGCCAGGTCCAGGTGCTCCCACTGCATCTCCAACGCGGTCATGGTCCGGCCATCGGCCATCTCGAGCGGCACGGACAGCTCCAGGTCGTAGGAGACCCGGCGCATGGCCGCCACCGGGGCCTGCATGGCGAAGTCCCGGTTGGCTCGGGCGAACCAGTCGTCTTCGATCATGGCGAGGACCAGCGCCGTCGTACCCAGCTTGAGGAAGTTGGACACTTCCGACATGTTGGCGTCGCCCACGATGACGTGGAGCCGGCGGTACTTGTGGGCGTCGCAATGAGGCTCGTCACGGGTGTTGACGATGGGGCGCTTGAGGGTGGTCTCCAGGCCGACCTCCTCCTCGAAGAAGTCGGCCCGCTGGGTCAGCTGGAAGTCGATCGGATCACGGCCCTGGACCGGGGCCTCGCTGCCGACCTTGCCGGCGCCGGTGAAGATCTGGCGGGACACGAAGTGGGGCATGACATGGGCCACGATCCGGGAGAAGGGGACGGACCGGTCCATCAGATAATTCTCGTGGGTACCGTACGAGTTGCCCTTGCCGTCGGAGTTGTTCTTCAGCACCATCACGCTCTGACCGGCGGGGAGGGCCCGGGAGGCGGCCTCGATCGAATCGGCCAGGATCAGCTCCCCGGCCTTGTCGTAGCGGATGACCTCGTACACGTTGGAGCACTCCGGAGTGGAGTACTCGGGATGGGCGTGATCCACGTAGTAGCGGGCCCCGTTGGTCAGCACCGCGTTGACCAGGTGCGTCTCCACCTCGGGGGCCATGGTGCCCTCCCGGGCGAAACCGCGGGCGTCCTTGCCCGGCGTCTCGTCCTCGAAATCCCAGTCGACACGCCGGGTGAGCTCGGCCACGTAGGCGTTGATCAACGTCGACGAGGCCGCGATCGGGTTCGGGTCGGCCGAACCGCGAATAATGATCCCGTACTCGGTCTCCATGCCGAGCACCTTCACGATCGCCACGGGCCGACCTTATCCCCGGTGCGACGAGTAGTGGATGACCGGAACGCTATAAGTACTGCCCCGTGGCTACCCGCTCGATCGAGCGGCCGCCGGTCGTCTCGTCGCCCTGCGACATGATCGTCCGGATGTAGACGATCCGCTCGCCCTTCTTGCCGGAGATCTTGGCCCAGTCGTCCGGATTGGTGGTGTTGGGCAGGTCCTCGTGCTCCTTGTACTCCTGGCGGATCGAGTCGAGCAGGTCCTGGGTGCAGATCCCGGGGCTGTCGCCGGCGATGACCCGCTTGATGGCCAGCTTCTTGGCCCGCCGCACGATGTTCTCGATCATGGCCCCCGACGAGAAGTCCTTGTAGTACATGGTCTCCTTGTCGCCGTTCTGGTAGGTCACCTCCAGGAACTGGTTGGACTCGTCATCGCGATACATCTCGGCAACCGTCTTCTCGATCATGCCCCGGACCGCCTTGTCCCGGTCGCCCCCCCCGAGTTGGTCCACCTCCGAGGCGTCGAGCGGCAGATCCGAGGTCAGGTACCGGGCGAAAATCTGCTGGGCCGCTTCGCGGTCGGGCCGCTCGATCTTGATCTTCACGTCCAGCCGGCCGGGTCGCAGGATCGCCGGATCTATCAGGTCCTCGCGGTTGGACGCGCCGATGACAATGACATTGCGGAGGGTCTCGACACCGTCGATCTCGGCCAGCAACTGCGGGACGATGGTCGATTCCATGTCCGAGCTGATGCCGGTCCCCCGGGTGCGGAACAGCGAGTCCATCTCGTCGAAAAAGACGATCACGGGCACCCCCTCTTCACTTTTTTCCCGGGCTCTCTGGAAGACCAGCCGGATCTGCCTCTCCGTCTCGCCTACGTACTTGTTGAGCAGCTCGGGACCCTTGATATTGAGGAAGTAGCTGCGCGCCGCCCGGTCGCCGGTCGCCTCCCCCACCTTCTTGGCGAGCGAGTTGGCCACGGCTTTGGCGATCAGGGTCTTGCCGCAGCCCGGTGGCCCGTAGAGGAGGATGCCCTTGGGGGCGGGCAGCTTGTGCTCCACGAACAGGTCCCGGTAGAGGAACGGCAGCTCGACGGCGTCGGTGATGGCCTCGATCTGGTGGTCCAGACCGCCCACGTCGGCGTAGGAGATGTCCGGTACCTCCTCGAGGATCAGCTCCTCCACCTCGGGGCGGGGCAGCTTCTCCAGCAGCAGGCCGGTGCGGGAGTCCATGAGTATGGAGTCGCCGGCCCGCAACCGGGTACCCGACAGCCCCGCCGCCAACTCCACCACCCGCTCCTCGTCGGCCCGGCCCACGATCACGGCCCGACCGTCCTCGAGCATTTCCTTCAGCGTGACGATGTCCCCGGACTTCTCGCCGGCGCGGGCCAGGACCACGTTCAGCGACTCGTTGAGGACG
>JAKBAX010000095.1 GCA_021808785.1 Actinomycetes bacterium
CGTGATCGGTCCACCGGTGGCCGTCCCACCATCGCCACCGGTTGACTCCGGCCGGGTCCGGGTGCCAGCCGGGAGGTGGACCCCCACCCGGCGACCCAGACGACCCCGGCGACCCAGACGACCCCGACGACCCATCGCCGCCCCCGCCGCTCACCTGCCACCCCGGCCACGCCCCCCCGGCGCCGCCCCAGAGCGCCGGCCCGTAGGCCGGCTGGAGCCCGCGGTCACCTCGGGCCACGAGCCACAACACCAGACAGGTGACCCAGAGCAGCAGCACCAGCCCGAACCCCACTCCGGCCACGGCTGGCGCCGGTCGGGAGAGGAAGGCCACCGCATCCCAGAGGGCGTGGCAGATCATCATGGGCCACAGCTGACGGAACCGTAGGTAGATCCAGTAGAAGAGGGCGGCCCAGACCAGGATCCCGACGACCCCCGGGCCGTAGTAGATGTGGTAGGCGGCCCGCAGGACCAGGGCCACGACGGTGACCTCCCACCAGGGCCGGCCCGCCTGGCGCAGGGTGACGACCAGGAACGCCAGCACGACCAGCTCCTCGATCACCCCCGCCTGCATCGAGTCGAACATGGCGAAGATCAGCGACGGCGCGTTGCTCTGGAACTTGGGCAGGCTGCCGGTCTGCAAGGAGGCGTTGATGATGCCCCCCACGATGATGGCGAAGAAACACCATCCCATGACCCGGATGCTCTGGCTCACCGCCAACCGGCCGTCGGCCCGACGCGCCACCTGCAGCCCGAGGGTGGCCGGGGTCACGCCGCGCCGGGCGCCGAGCAGGAGGACCACCGCCACGGCCAGGCCGATCTGGGTGACGATGGTGACCGCGGCCGGCATGTACACCCCCCAGCTGCCGGTATCGCGCAGGTCGGCGGTGCGGTTGCCGAGAAGGAGGGCGGCGGCGACGATTCCCACGGCGAAGAAGGCCAGGTAGACCAGGATCACCTCGGTATAGGCCCGTCGGGCACCGATCGGCCTCAACACCGGGTCGGCCGACACGTCATACCAACGGCCCTCCCGTGGCCTCCCGCCGGCCGGGCCGCCATAGGCAGTCCCGGCCCTCGACGGCGGGCCGGCTGGGTAATCGGGCTGTTCCACCGACCCCCAGGGTGCCAGACGGTGGGGCAGTGACGAAGTCACGCCGACTTCAACATCTGCCAGCGCCGCGGCTCGACCGCCCGAGATGCCAGAATCGCCCACCTTGGATCCGTCGACCACCCCGCCTGATCCGCCTCTCGTGGCACCCGGACCGGGCCCCGTCCGCCGGGTCTGGCCCTACATCCGGGTCGTGGTGGCGCTGGCCGCGGTCGGGGTGGCCGCCTGGGTGGTATCGGGCAAGACGCAGGAGCTCACCGGCGTCGGCGTCTACCTGGACCACCTCCGGTGGTGGTGGTTGGTCGTGGCGGCCGGGGCCGAGATGGTCTCCTACGGTGCCCTCTCATCCCTCGAACGGCGGCTGCTCGAGGCCGGCCGGGTACAGGTGCCGATGCGCTCCATGGTGGGCATCACCATGGCCGGGGCGGCCATCCAGTACTCGTTCCCCGGAGGCGGAGTCATCTATCTGGCCTACCTGTTCCGCCAGTTCCGCCGGTGGGGGGCCGACGACCTGCTGTCGGGATGGGTCGTGCTGGCCTTCAACCTGGTGATCTTCGCCGCCCTGGCGGTCATCTCGGCCGTCGGACTGGCCCTGGCCTTCGGCACCGGGAGCACATACGACCTGGTCGAGGTGATCATGGGGACGGTCGCGGTGGCCGCCCTGCTCGCCATCGTGGTGGTCGAGCGGCGCCGCCTGGTCCCCCACGTGACCCGCATGGTCGCCCTGTCACAGCGCCTGCTCCACCGGCCCGACCGGGGCCGACCGGCGGCGGAGGTGGTGAACGGCTGGACCACCGATTTGCAGGCGGTCAGCCCATCGCCCGGTGTGTGGGCCCGCTCGTTGGTGATGGGCCTGTCCAACTGGATCGGTGACCTCAGCTGCCTGGCCATTTCCTTCCTGGCCGTCGGGGTGGGGGTGCCGTGGAGGGGCCTGCTGCTCGCCTACGGGGCCGGCCAGCTGGCCTCGATCCTGCCCATCACCCCCGGCGGTCTGGGCGCGGTGGAAGGCAGCATCACCGTGGCCCTGGTGACCTTCGGCGGAGGCGCCGAGTCCACCGTGGCCGCCGTGCTCCTCTACCGGCTGATCTCGTTCTGGCTGATCCTGCCGGTCGGCTGGCTGTCCTGGGGGGCCGTCGCGTTCGGCGGCCGGCGGGACCGGCGGTCGCACGATCCGGGGTCGCTCGATGTCGCGGCGCTAGAGTCCGAGGCCTAGGGCCGATGCACCACCTCCTGCCAAGGCGCGCCAGCTGCGTGGCTCTGGCTGCCGCTGTCCTCTCGCTGAGCGCGTGCAGTCACACGCCCGGCGTGTCCAACGGGTCCGTATCGGTCTGCTACCGGGCCATCCCGGTGGGCAAAGGAGCCATCCATGGCGGCCACCCCGAGCTGATCGGGGTGCACCGGGTGCCGGTCGACTCGGTCCGCAGCCACCTACCGACCGCGGCCCGCGACGAGCTGGCCGCCGAGGACGACACGACCGTGTGCACCATGGCCTTCCGAGGCCACTTCACCCCCGAAGAGGTCGACCTGGCCCCGCCCGGCCCGGCCGGCCGGTACGCCCTGGTGTTGGTGTCGAGCAAACAACTGAAGCTGATCGCCGCAGTGGTCCTGCAGACGCTTCCCCGGGCCTTCGGCGGGCGCACCGTATGAGAAGCGGTCGTGAAATGGAGCTTGTCGAGGAGACGACGGCCATTCAGCGTCCGAGGCCTCTTTGATCAAGTACATCGGCTCCAAGCGCCGGCTGGTACCCGTCCTCGGTGACCTGTTGGAGCGGTGCGGGAGCAACACCGCGCTCGACCTTTTCACCGGAACCACCCGGGTGGCCCGAGAGTGGAAGAGGCGGGGCGCCCAGGTGACCGCCGTCGACTCGGCCCGCTACTCCGAGGTGCTCGCGGCCTGCTACATCGGCACCGACGCGGCCGCCCTCGACATGGCCGGTTTGACCGCCGCGCTCGAACGGTTGCAGGCCCTGGAGGGCCGGGTCGGCTACGTAACCGAGACCTTCAGCCACCGGGCCCGCTACTTCCAGGCGCACAACGCCCGCCGCATCGACGCGATGCGAGACGCCATCGACGCCGAATGGGGTGACCATCCTTGGCGGCCGGTCCTGCTGGCCGCCCTGCTCGAGGCGGCCGACCGGGTCGACTCCACCACCGGGGTGCAGATGGCCTACCTGAAGGACTGGTCGCCCCGCTCGTACCAGGACCTGGCGCTACGCATGCCCGAACTGCTGCCCGGTCCGGGATCGGCCGTGCGCGGCGACGTCACCGAGGTGGTCTCGGCCCTGCCCGAAGCCGGCCTGGCCTACCTCGACCCCCCCTACAACCAGCACCGTTACGCCGGCAACTACCACGTATGGGAAACCCTGATCGCATGGGACGCCCCGGATCACTACGGAGTGGCCTGCAAGCGGGCCGACCTGCGCCAGGGCGGCGGTGGCAGCGTCTTCAACCGGCGGCGGGAAGCCCCTGACGCCCTGGCCCGCCTCATCACCGAGGTGCCGGCCGAAACCGTGATGGTGTCGGGCAGCGACGAGGGTTGGGTGGGACCGTCCGACGTGGCCGACATGGCTGCCGGCCGGGGGACGGTCGAGATCCTGGCCTTCGACTCCAAGCGCTACGTCGGCGCCCAGATCGGGATTCACAACCCTCAGGGAAAAAGGGTGGGCCGGGTGGGCCGGACCCGGAACGTGGAGTACCTCGTCGTGGCCGGGCCCCCCGCCGTCGTGGCCCGCATGTGCGAGGGATACCCCCGTTGGACCGCCTCGCGGCCGGCCCCGGCCTGAACTAGCCGGTCAGCAGCTCCCGGGCCCCCCGATCGGTGGAGGGGTGGCGCAGCTTGGACATGGCCCGGGCCTCGATCTGGCGGATCCGCTCCCGGGTCAGGGAGAAATGCTCGCCCACCTCATCGAGGGTGCGCGGCTCGCCCCGGTCCAGCCCGAAGCGCAGGCGCAGGATCTCCCGCTCCCGCTCGTCGAGGGCGATCAGCATCTTGTTGACCTCGCCCGAGAGCAGGGCGGCGGCGGCGGCGTCGAACGGCGACACCGCGGAACGATCCTCCACCACGTCGCCCAACTCGGCGTCACCGTCCTCGCGCAGTGGCTCGGAGAGGGAGAGGGGCTCGGCGGCATGACGCAGGATCTCGGTGACCTTCTCTTCCTCGAGCTCGAGGTCGGCGGCCAACTCGGCCACCGTCGGGCGCCGGCCCAGCTGGCCTTCCAGCCGACCCCTGGCCTTGGTCACCCGGGTGAGCAGGTCGCCGGCGTGCACCGGTAGGCGCACGGTGCGCCCGGTGTTGGCTATGCCCCGGGTGATGGCCTGGCGGATCCACCAGGTGGCATACGTGGAGAACTTGAAGCCCTTGCGCCAGTCGAACTTCTCCACCGCATGCATCAGACCCAGGTTTCCCTCCTGGACCAGATCCAAAAGGGGCAGCTCGGCCGCCTGGTATTTCTTGGCAATCGACACGACGAGCCGCAGATTGGCCTTGACGAAGGTCTCCGCGGCGTCGTCGCCGTCGCGAATCAGCCGGCGCAACTCTCGCTTGCGAGCCGGGGTGATGGTCTTGCCCGCCGCCATTTCGGTCCGGGCCTCGCGACCGGCCTCGATGGCCTGGGCCAGACGGGCCTCGTCATCCTTGGTGAGCAGAGCATGCTTACCGATGTCGTTCAGATAGAGGCGGACCAGGTCCTCCTCGGGCTGAGCGGCGTGGTTGTTGGGCACTCGTCCTCGTCTTTCCCGATGTACCCGGACAGGAGCTATCTTCAAGACCAAGCGTACCGGGGTCCACATCGACCCGGGCGTGGCCAGGAGATGAATCCTACCTGATCAAGCCCTTTTCGTGAAGGGCAACACGTCGCGAAGTGGGCCCCGAGGCTGCCGCTCGGGCCGCGACCGTGGTGCTTGGCCGTACGCTGGGGCGGTGGTCACCGAGTGGCTGTCCGACGACGAGCAGGCCCTCTGGAGGCGGTTGTTGAGCGTCGAGGCCCGCCTGCAGGATCGCCTGGACCGCGACCTGCGGGCCGGGCACGGCCTCACACTGGGGGAGTACGCGGTGCTGGTGCACGTCTCGGAGTCCGGTCCGGGCGGTTTGCGCATGTCCGACCTGGCGGCCCGACTGCTCTTGTCGCGCAGCGGCCTGACCCGTCGCGTCGACAGCATGGTGCGGGCCGGCCTGGTGGAGCGCCGGTCCTGCCCAGCTGACGGCCGCGGGGCCATGGCGCAGCTCACCCCTCTCGGGCAGGCCCGCCTGGCCGAGGCCGCCCCCACCCATGTGGAGGGGGTACGCCGGTACCTCCTCGACCCTCTGGCCGACCGCTTGGACGGCTTGTCGTGGGGCTTGGAGGAGGTGGACCGGGCGCTCGGCGAACCCAGCGGCATCCTCTGCGGCGGCTGCCCCGACGAAGCGGACGACCAGGTCTGCCCGGGCCCGGCGCCGGCCGGCTGAAGCCGGCTCGGGTGCCGCGCCGTCCGGCTCAGGCCGGCTGGTCCCCGGACACCACCTGGCCGCCCCGCTCGATCCACCCGTTGGTGCCGCCCGCCACCGAGACCGCCTGGTAGCCGGCGTCGACCAGCGCCTGGGCCGCGCTCAGGCTGCGCCCGCCGACGGCACAGATCACATAGAGCAGGTCCGCCTCGGGGATCTCCGCCTGACGGGCGGCCAGCTCCGGAAGGGGGATGAGCACCGCATTGGGGACGTGGGCCGCCTGGTACTCGTTCGGGTTGCGCACGTCGACGACGGTGACCCCCGCCCGGTACGCGGCGGCGAAGGTGTCGAGGTCCACTTCGAGAGGATGGTCGGTCACCCCCCCAGTGTGGCGCGTGCCGGAACCCCAGCGCAGTCGTGCGCGCCCGGCGGTCGGTCGGCTCAGGGATTGAGCCGCTGGCAGGACCACCCCCCGTTGGCCTCGAGCCGGTAGGCGAAGCGGTCGTGCATGCGGAACACCCCCTGCTGCCAGAACTCCATCTCCACCGGCTCGACCCGATAGCCACCCCACCACGGAGGGCGGGGCACCGGGCCGTCGCCGAAGCGGGCCGCCACCGCGGCCAGCTGCTGCTCCAGGTCGGCCTTCGAGGCGACCGGTCGGCTCTGCTCCGACGCCCACGCCCCGAACTGCGAGCCCCGTGGCCGACCGGCGAAGTAGGCGTCGGACGCCGCGTCGTCGAGGAGCGACACCGGTCCCACCACCCGCACCTGACGGTCCACCACAGACCAACGGAAGGCAAGTGACGCCTGCGGGTTGGCGGCCAGCTCCTGGCCCTTGCGGCTGTGCCGGTTCGTGTAGAACACAAAGCCGCGCCGGTCGACGCCGCGGATCAGGACGAACCGTACCGACGAGCGGCCCCCGGCGGTGCTGGTGGCGAGGGCGGCCGCCTCCGGCTCGGGCTGACCGCCCACCCGGGCCGCCTCGAACCACTGGGAGAACACCTCCATCGGGTCGTCACCCGGCGGGTCGACCAGGTCGTCGCCGGCCCGATCCCGCTCCCCCGAAACCGCCCCGCGGCCCGTCCGCTCTGGACCGGTCATCGCCGCTAGAGGGGCTCGATCCCCAGGTCCTCCCAGGTCAGGAGGGGGGCCCACGCCACGCCGGCGGCCCGGAAGCGCTCGACCACCCGCGGGCTGCGATCCAACAAGGCGGAGGCGGCCACGACGGTCGCGCCCAGGTCGGTGACCTTCTCGGCCGCGCGTAGCAGCGAGGCACCGGTCGAGACCACGTCCTCCACCATCACCACCCGGTCACCAGGGCCCAGCCGGGCCCCCTCCACCCAGGCCTGCCGGCCGTGACCCTTGGGCTCCTTGCGCACCGAGAACCACGAACAGCCAGCCACGATGGCGACCCCGTGGGCCAGGGCGTCGGCCCCCATGGTCGGTCCGCCGACCGAGTCGAAGCGGTCGCCGAGCAACGCCACCAACGCCTCGCTGGCCTGTCGCAGCGCGGGGCCGGTCGCCACCGCAAACTTGCCGTCCACGTAGTCGTGGCTCCAACCGCCCGAGCTGAGCTGGAACGGTTCGGCCCTCCTCTCGTAACCGGCGGTCCGGACCAGTTCGGCGAGCGAGTTGCGAGTCGCGGTGTCGAGCGGCATGGTGCCGATCAGATTACGCCGAGTGCTGCGCCACCCCGGCCAAGGCGGCCGGCAGGGCGTCGGCGTGGACGATCGTGAGCGCCTGGGTGGCCCGGGTGAAGGCCACATAAAGGGCCCGCAGCCCCTGAGGGGACTCGTGGGCCACCCGGGACGGCTCCACCACGGTGACCAGGTCGAACTCGAGCCCCTTGGCGTCGTCGATGGTGAGCAGGGACAGCCGTTGGTCGAGCGCCTCACGCCCCGCGGTGCCGAAGGCCAGGCCGCCTTGACGCAGGGCGTCGGCGACGGCGGCCACGAGACCGGGAGGGGCGATCACGGCCGCGTTGCCCTCGGTCGACTGCCGCAGCTGGTCGCCCACCGCCGCCGCGACCGTCCCGGCGATGCGCTCGGCCGGGTTGAACCCGCTGGGCGGGTCGACCCGGACCACCCGGGGGTGGCGGCCCGAGCTGCGCACGGACTCCGACGAGCGCATGGCCGGCGCCACCTGCTCCAGCACCCGGGCGGCCAGATCCATGATCTCCGACGGGGTCCGGTAGTTGACCGTCAACTCGACCAGGCGCCAGCCCTTGCGGGCCGGCAGGTGCTCGACCACCTTGGCCCACGAGGCCGGAGCCCAGGGACCGGTGGCCTGCGCCACGTCGCCGACGATGGTCATGGAGCCCGTCAGGGACCGTCGGGCCACCATGCGCAGCTGCATGGGCGACAGGTCCTGTGTCTCGTCCACCACTACGTGCCCATAGGTGCGGATCCCTTCCGGGCGCTCGTGACCGGGCCGGCGTCGAGCCCCGAGCAGGGCGAGAGCCTCGTCCAGGAGGGGGATGTCGGCGTCGGTCCAGCGCACCGGCTCGTCCGACTCCCCCCGGGGGCGGTACAGGTGCCTCAGGTCGGCTGTAGGCAGGACGTTCCGGGCCGCCAGCTCGATCAGGGGCGGAGCGCCGAAGAGGTCGTGCAGGAGCTGTTCGGGGGTGAGCACCGGCCACATCCGGTCGAGGGCCTCGGCCATCTGCGGCAGGCGGCGGATTTCGCGGCCCAGGTCCTCGGCCGAGACCGTCTCCGCCCCCGGATCGCCGCCGGCGGCGCGGCGCGCCTCGGCCGAGATCTGTTCGGCCAGGTGGCGCCACAGCACCTGTTCGAGGGTGCGCCTCCGGGCGTTGTGGGTGCCGGGTCGGCGCTTGACCGCCCCGACCAGCTGGGCCGACAGGGCGGGGGTGATGCGCAGCACCCGCCGGCCGTAGGGGACCTCTGTGGTCCGCCGCAGCGGCCGCTGCCGATCGGCGATGGCCCGGGCCACCACCGTCGCCATGCGGGCATCGCCTTTGATCAGGGCCACCGCCTCGTCCTCGGGACCGTCGGGGCGGGTGCCGCCGTAGAGCCCGTTGACCGTCGACAACTCCACCCCGGTCTCGTCCAGCGACGGCAGGACGTGCTCGATGTAGCGCAGGAAGGTGGGGTTCGGGCCGAGGACCAGCACACCCTGGCTCTCGAGCGGGAAACGATGGGTGTAGAGCAGATAGGCGGCCCGGTGCAGAGCCACCGCCGTCTTGCCGGTACCCGGGCCCCCCTGCACCACCAAGATGCCGGGCAGGGGGGCCCGGATGATCTCGTCCTGCTCGCGCTGAACGGTCGCGACGATGTCGCGCATGCGGCCGGTGCGGGAGCGCTCCAGCGTGCTCAGCAGCACCTGAGGGCCCGACAGCCCGAGGCCCCGGCCCGAATGGTCGCCCTCGGGGTCGAACAGCTCGTCCTCGAGGTCCACCACCTTGGGACCCTCGGTGAGCAGATGGCGCCGGCGCACCAGGCCCATGGGGTGGGCACCGGTCGCCCGGTAGAAAGGCTCCGCCACCGGTGCCCTCCAGTCGACCACGAGGGGCTCCTGGTTGGTGTCGGAGACGGCCAGCCGCCCGATGTGGAACTCCTCGGGTGCGTCCTCGGGGTGGGCCCCGGCCCGGTCGATGCGCCCGAACACGAGGGACTCGCGCCCGAGCTGCAGGTGCTCCAGCCGGCCCAGGCTGTTGCGTACCCGTATGTCGCGCTCGGTGACCGCCTGGAACGTCCCGCCCCGCTCGCCGAAGGCGTCCTCGAGCATGGATCGAGCGGCCGCCCTCATCGCGGCGAGCCTCTGATACGCCAGATCGACGTGAGCTTGTTCGGCCGGGACGTCGGAGTGGGCCATACGGGGAAACATCTACTTTGCGTGGTACCGCCGTCGATCGCAAGCCGCCCGCCCCGGGTTACCATCTGCCGTGCCCGCCATGCCCGCCCCGACACCCCGCCGCCCGGGTTGAACCTTCCGCCTTTCCTCGGGGCCTGCCGGCGTCTACCGGTCGACCACCTGCCGGTGTGGTTCATGCGCCAGGCCGGTCGGGCTCTGCCCGAATACCGGGAGGCCCGCCGGCACGGGAGCATCCTGGACTCCATCCGCGACCCGGCTCTGGCCGCCGAGATCACCCTGCAGCCGGTCCGCCGCTACGGCGTGGACGCAGCCATCCTGTTCTCCGACATCGTGGTGCCGGTGGAGGCCCTCGGCTTCGGCGTGGACATCCGACCCGGGGTGGGACCGGTGGTCGAGCGACCCTTCGCGTCGGAGTCGGACCTGGCCCGGCTGCGCCCACTGGAGCCGGAAGCCGACATCCCCTACGTGCTCGAGACCATCCGCATCCTCCGCCACGAGCTGACGGCGGTGCCCCTCATCGGCTTCGCCGGCGCTCCGTTCACGGTGGCGAGCTACCTGGTCGAGGGAGGCCCGTCGAGGGACCACGCCCGGACCAAGGCCTTGATGTGGGGGCGCCCGGATCTGTGGGCGACGCTGCTCGAGCGGCTGGCCGATGTCGCCGTCGCCACCCTGCGGGCCCAGGTCGAGGCCGGGGCCCAGGCCGTCCAGCTCTTCGACAGCTGGGTGGGCGCCCTGTCGCCGGCCGACTACCGCCGCCATGTCCTGCCGGCGTCGGCCCGGGTGCTCGAAGGCGTCGCCGACCTGGGGGTGCCCCGCATCCATTTCGGGGTGGGCACGGGCGAGCTACTCGAGCTGATGGCCGAGGCGGGGGCCGACGTGGTCGGCGTCGACTGGCGGGTTCCGCTCGACCGGGCCCGGGCCCGGCTGGGCGACGGAGTGGCCGTCCAGGGCAATCTGGACCCGGTTTCGGTGCTGGCCGGCTGGGAAGTGGTCCGGGTCCGCGCCGACGAGATCGTGGAGCAGGGCGGTGGGCGGGGCCACATCTTCAACCTGGGCCACGGGGTGCTGCCCGATTCCGATCCGGGTGTGCTGACCGCCCTGGTCGACCACGTCCACTCGGGCGGCGCCGTCGCGTGAGCTGTGCAGTGGTCGGCGGCGGCATCGCCGGCCTGGCTGCGGCGTGGGAGCTGGCCTGCGCCGGGCGGGGTGCCGTCACCGTGTTCGAGCCGGGCCGCATCGGGGGGAAGATACGGACCTCGACCTTCTCGGATCGCCCGGTGGACGAGGGGCCCGACGCGTTCCTCGTCCGCACCCCGGAGGCCACGGACCTGTGCGCGGAGATCGGTCTCGACGACCTGGTCGCGCCCTCCGCCGGGCGTACCCTGCTCTGGACCGGCGGCCGGCTCCGGCGCCTGCCCGACGGACTGGTCCTCGGGGCACCCGGCCGGCTCGCGCCGGTGGTCCGCTCCGGGCTGCTCGGCCCGCTCGGCCTGGCTCGGGCGGCGCTCGACCTGGTGCTGCCGGCCACCCCGCCGGATGGGGATGTCAGCGTGGGTCAGCTGGTGGCCGGCCGCTTCGGCCGGCAGGTGGCCACCCGTCTGGTCGAGCCGTTGCTCGGCGGCATCCATGCCGCCGCACTAGAAGAGCTCAGCGCGGAGCTGACCGCACCGCAGCTCCTGGCGGCGGCGCGGCGCCACCGCAGCCTCCTCCTCGGCCTGCGGGCCCAGGCCGCGGCCGCCGGGCCGCCCGCCGGGCCGATATTCCTGGCCCCCGCAGGGGGCACCGGGAGGCTCGTCGAGAGGCTGGAGAAGGCGCTGCGCCGGGCCGGGGTGGGTTTCTCACCGGAGGAGGTCACGGCGGTCCGCGCCGGCCCCCCAGGCGAGGGGGGCGAGCCGGTCGAGGTCACCACCGCGTCCGGTCGCCACCGCTTCGGCGCCGCCGTCGTGGCCGTGCCCGCACCGGTCGCAGGCCGGCTGCTCGGCCCGGACGGGCCCGATGACCTGGGTCGGATCCCTTTCACGTCTGTGGCCGTGCTCACCGTGGCGCTACCCGACGGGAGCTGGACCCCGCCGGCCGGGTTCAACGGTTTCCTGGTCCCCCATGACGAGCACCGGCTGGTGACCGCCTGCTCGTTCTTCAGCAGCAAGTGGCCGGCCATCGCCGGTCCCGGCCGTCCGATCGTGCGCCTGTCGGCGGGCCATTCGCAGGACCGGCGGGTGGACACCCTTTCCGACGAGGAGCTGACGGCCCGGTTGTTGGGCGAGCTGCAACAGGCCATCGGCCAGCAGGTGGCACCGGTCGAGACCCGCCTGAGTCGCTGGCCGGCGGCCTTTCCCCTGTACCGGCCGGGCCACGGGGCCCTGGTCGAGCGCATCGGGCAAGAGCTGGCCGCCTGCTCCAGTCGCCTGGTCCTGGCCGGCGCCAGCTACGGGGGAGCCGGGATCCCGGCCTGCATACGGTCGGGTCGGGCCGCCGCCCGCCAGCTGCTCACCGCGTGATCAGCAACGAAACCTGACCACCAAGGGGAAAAAAGGGGACGCGGCGCGCCCGGTCATCCCTCGCTCAGGTGCTCCGAGACGGCGGTGACGTCGACCACCTCAGGGAGGGTCTCGCCCCGGAACAGGCCGGCCGTGGACCCCCGGCCCCACAGGGCGTGGTCGGCCATGACGACCGCCGCGGCCGTGTAGGTCGTGCGCTCACCGCCCGGGTAACGCACGCACTGCGGATGCACGCATCCGGTCCAGTAGGACCCGTCGTCGTCGCGCATGTGGCGGGTCGCGGCGACGAGATCGGCGGCCCGGTCGGTCATACCGATGGCGTCGAGCGCCATGGCGCACTCCGCCGTTTCTGCCGCCGTCACCCACGGCTCGTCGGATACGCAGCGCACGCCGACGCCGTCCATCACGAACTCCGACCACCGCGACGTGATCCTCTGCTCCGCCACCTCGCCCTGCAGGGCCCCCGACAGCACCGGGTAGTACCAGTCCATGGCCCACCGGTCCTTGGCGGCAAACGCCGATGGGCGGTGCACTATGGCCTCCACCACCCGGTCAGAGGCCAGCTCCCACTCGGGCCGCTCGCGGCCGAGCGTCTCGGCGATGGCGACCGCGCAGCGCAAGCTGTGGTGGATCGACGCGGTGGAAGTCAGCAAGGCGTAGCGGCCGAGGTGGCCGTCGGGGTCCATCGACCACAGGATCTCGCCACCCGGCTGCTGGAGCCGCAGCACGAACTCGATGGCGCCCTCCACGACCGGCCAGAACGAGTCGAGGAAGCCCGGGTCGCCGGTACTCAGGTAGTGCCACCAGGCCCCGGTGGCCACGTAAGCACCAACGTTCGGGTCCCGCCGGGGATCCTCGACGCCTTCGGCCAGGTAGTACCGGCACCAGGACCCGTCGGGGAGCTGCGCCGCCTCCAACCATTCGAAGGCCCGCTCCGCCTGGCGCCGGTGGCCGGCCAGCAGCAGTGCCATGGCCGCCTCGGTGTGGTTCCAGGGATCGCAATGGCCGCCCGGGAACCACGGGATCATCCCGCTGGGGAGCTGGACCGATGCGATCCACTCCCCCGTCGCGGCCACCTCCGCAGTAGTGAGGGCGCGCCCGCTCAACGCGGCTTCCGGAAGTAGTGGACCAGGCTCTTACCCATGATCGGGTTGAGGGCGGCCTCGGGCCAGCGGGTGAAGGGGGTGTGGGCGGTGATGTCCCAGACGAGCATCCGGTGGTAGGCCTGCACCAGGCGGTGGTCGTCGCGCTCGACGCCCACCGCGGCGCGCAGCCACCAGTACGGGCTGTGCAGCGAGTGGGCGTGGTGGCCGCCATAGCGTTGAAGCCCGGCGGCCTCGACCCGTGCCACCAGCACCGACCCCCGGTATATGCGGATGTGGCCGCCCGGTTTGTTGTGGTAGTCGTCGGAGATGGCCCAGGTCACCAGTTCGGGCCACCACCGGGGCACCGTCACGGCCATGGTCCCGCCCGGCCGCAGCACCCGCGACAGCTCGGCGATGGCACCGCGATCGTCAGGGATGTGCTCGAGTACCTCGGCCGCGATGACCCGGTCGAAGGTCGCGTCTGGGAAGGGCAGGGCCAGGGCGTCACCGACCATGGCCTCCCCGCGCCCTCCGGTGGCGGCCACCACCGGGTCGTCGTCGAGCAGTCCCTTCATCATCCAGCCGACGTCTTTGACCTCAGCCGCGTCGGCGTCGACGGCGGTGACCGATGCGCCCCGGCGCATGGCCTCGAAGGCGTGGCGGCCGGCCCCCGCCCCGAGGTCGAGCAGGCGGTCGCCGGGCCGTACCTCCAGCTTGTCGTAGCGGACCGTCAGCACCTAGCGGTGCTCCGGCGCTTCTCCTCGATCACCCAGCGGTACTGGTCGGCGGTGGCCGCCGCACAGGCCTGCCAGGTGAAACGGTCGAGGACCCGACGGCGGGCGTTGCCCGCCAGCCGAGCGGCCAGCCCGTGGTCGGAGAGGACCCGCTCGATGGCGCCGGCCAACTCCCCCGGGTCGCCAGGGCTGACGAGCATGCCGGTGACCCCGTCCTCGCCCACCACCTCCGGTAGCGCCCCGCCCCTAGTGGCAACCAGGGGGACGCCGCAGGCCATCGACTCCACCGCAGGAAGCGAGAACCCTTCGTAGAGAGATGGCACCACAGCCACCTCGGCCTCGGCGTACAGCTCGATCATCCGCTCGTTGCTGATGCCCGACTCGAAGGTCACCGCGCCGGCTACCCCGAGGCGGTCGATGGCCTTGGCGACCGGGCTGTCGCCCCGCAGCTTGCCCACCACCACCAGATGGGCCTCCGGCCGCTCCGTGCGCACCTTGGCCACCGCCTCCACCAGTGGCAACAGGCCCTTGAACGGGACGTCGGCGCTGGCCGTGGTCATGATGCGGCCGGGCACCCGGGCCGTCTCGGGGCGGGGCCGGAAATGGTTCTGGTCCACCCCGATCGGGACCACCTCCAGCTGGCCGGGGCCGATCCCGTACTGCTCCACGATGTCGCGCTTGGACGACGAGGAGACGGTGATGATGCGGGGGATCGCTCGGGCCACCTTCATCTGCATCTTGAGAAAGCCGTACCACCGGCGCAGCTGCTGGCGGCGGCGCCAGTTCGGAGCGTGCTCGAGGTCCAGTGTGCGGTCGACCGTGACGGGGTGGTGGCAGGTCCCGAGCAGCGGCAGGCCGCCGTCCATCACGTCGAGCAGGCCGCGGCCGAAGGTCTGG
>JAKBAX010000096.1 GCA_021808785.1 Actinomycetes bacterium
CCCCCAGGGCAACCACGGGTAGCCGGGCGGCACCGCACCCCGGGTCCACCGCGCCGACGAGGGGCCCGGGGTGCTCCGTTCGTCTTCTCCCAGCAGCCCTAATGGGGTCGCTGCTCTGCCGCCGGGGGTTGGCGATGCCCCACGAGAGCGCCGGCTCCCTAGCCTCTACCACCATGTTCCCGAGAGAGGCCCTCCTGGCGTGATACAGGCACATCGACTGACCAAGCGTTACGGACCCAAAACCGCCGTCGACGACCTGGACTTCACCGTGAAACCGGGCACGGTGACCGGGTTCCTCGGCCCGAACGGGTCAGGTAAGTCCACCACCATGCGCCTCATCCTCGGACTCGATCACCCCACCGGCGGAACAGTCACGGTTAATGGTCGCGCCTACGCCGGCCACCCCGCCCCGCTCGGCGAGGTCGGCGCCCTGCTCGAGGCCCGCTCCATCCACACGGGCCGCTCCGCCCGTAACCACCTCCTCGCTCTGGCCGCCACCCACCGCATCGCGACCGGGCGGGTGGACGAGGTGCTCGACCTGGTCGGGCTGACCGAGGTGGCCCACAAGCGGGTCGGCAGCTTCTCGCTCGGGATGGGCCAGCGCCTCGGGATCGCGTCGGCCCTGCTCGGAGATCCGAGCACGGTGATCCTGGACGAGCCGATCAACGGGCTGGATCCCGAAGGGGTGCGCTGGGTACGCCACCTACTCAAGAAGCTGGCTGGCGAGGGCCGCACGGTGTTCCTCTCCAGTCACCTGATGGCCGAGATGGCCCAGACCGCGGAGCATGTCATCGTGGTCGGCCGGGGACGCCTGATCGCCGACATGTCCATAGACGAACTGGTCGCCGGCGCGTCGGCCACCGTGGTCGTCCGCTCCCCCGAGGCCGAACAGCTGCGCCACGTTCTCGCCGGAACAGACGTCACGGTCAACGCCGCCTCACCGGGCGTTCTCCAAGTGCGCGGTGCCAGCACCGAGCAGATCGGAGAGACCGCCCGCGCCCACAACCTGGCCATCTACGAACTGAGAGTCGAGCAGGCCTCCCTCGAAGACGTCTTCATGTCCATGACCTCCGACTCCGTCGAATACCGCGCCGCCGACCTGCAAAGGATCGCAGTATGACCGCTACCGCCACCACCGTCGGTCCCACGGGACGAGCAGACCGAAACGCCGCCGTCCACCCCGTCACGATGCCATCAGTGATCCGCTCCGAGTGGATCAAGTTCCGCAGCCTGCGCTCCTCGTGGATCTCCATGGCGGCCGCCGTAGTGGCGATCATCGGGATCGGGCTGCTGGTCTCGTATTTCACCAAGACCCACTGGTCCTCGATGGGCCCGGGCGAGCGGGCCCGCTTCAACGCGGTCGACCGGTCGCTGGTCGGAGTCAACCTGGCCCAGCTGATAATCGGAGTGATGGGCGTGCTCTACGTATCAGGCGAGTACGGCACCGGAATGATCCGCTCCACCCTCTCAGCCGTCCCGACCCGCATCCCGGTAATCGCCGCCAAATCGGTCGTGTTCGCGATAGCAACCTTCTGCTCCACCGCGGTAGCCACCGTCATCGCCTTCACCGCTGGCCAGGCGCTGCTCGGCCCCCACGGCGTCGGATGGGGGGCGGCGGGAGCGGTGCGGGCCGTCATCGGCGCCGCCCTCTACCTCACCCTCGTCGGCCTGTTCGGCCTGGTCTTCGGGTTCCTGGTGCGGTCCACCGCCGGCGGCATCGGGACACTCGTCGGGGTGCTTCTCGTCCTTCCCGGTATTTTCGCCGCCCTTCCGGCCAGCTGGAACAACGCCGTCGGCCCCTACCTCCCCTCCAATGCCGGCGGATCCCTGTGGAGCCTCGTGAGCGACCACAAGACCCTCCCGCCGTGGACCGGGTTCGCGGTCTTCTGTGCCTGGGTGGCCGCCGGGCTCGTCGCGTCCGGATTCAGCCTCCTACGCAGGGACGCGTGAGCCCGCCGCATCGGACTACCTGGTCCATGCCATGCTGCCTCAACTGGACGTCGGACACCCAGGTTTCGCAGAAAATATCTCGTCGCCAGGACCGCAAGGACGTCTCAGCCGGTGCAGTTCAGAGTACGCAGAGGCGGCACCGGCCCGGGGCGCGGATTCCCGCGAAGTCGACGTCGGGGAACTCGAACAGTCCCTCGAGCGGCAAGCCGCAGACGGTCTGGCCGGTCGAGTTGTCGACTGCGTGGATGACGCCGACCGGGTAGGTCACGGCTCCGGCGATGGCGTCCGACGCCAGCTGTAGTTCCTCTGAGGCGACCGGGTAGCGGGGGCATCGGAGGACCGGCGCCCCCCGCCGGAAGCCGCGCAGGGGCGCCTCAGGCGGTGACGGCATCGACCTGCGAAGCGGCCGCTGAGATGAGGTATTCGACGCGGTGGGGCGCCAGCTCCTTGTAGGCGATGTCCCGAAGCATCTGAAAGGCGGATGCCGGGCTGAGCACGTCATCGCGGAGGTCGATCGTCTCGGGTATCTGCGTCATGAGCGGCTCCTCTGGGTCGGCTGACTGCCCGCAGGCTCCCGCCCCGGGGTCAACCGGACCACTAGCCGATCGCAACAGGCGATCAACGCCGTAAAAGTCCTGGTCCGGACCGGTACGCGGTGCTTATGCACCGATGAGCGGAGTGCGCCCGATTCGCCGGAAGACGCTTTTGTCGGATTACACACGCGGCCATCGGGCCGCCTCGCCAGGCCTGACACAGTGGCGATCCGCCAGCCTGCGTATCACAGGATCCGGCCCCGTGCTCATCGTGGTACTCCCGGTTCACGGCAGATGTCGTAGACGGTGGAGCCGGCGCCCGGTCAGGAGCGAAAGTCTCGATGCAAGAAGCAGAGGTAGCCGAGTTCTGGGAATCCCATCCGTGTGGGGATCTGGCCGTCGGGGGCCTGACCGACATGTTCCATGGCAACTACGAGTTGTTCTTCTCCGCCTACGACCGCGTCCGCTACCAGCGTGAATCCCACATACCGGCCTGTCTCGACGCCATGGACGTCGCCGGGTGCAAGGTCCTGGAGATCGGATTGGGCCAGGGTGCCGATTCGGAGCAACTGATCCGCCGAGGGGCCGTGTGGACCGGGCTCGACGTGACCGACGAGGCCGTCGAGCGCGTCGGCGCCCGGTTGGCCGTACGCAAACTCGCCTTCGCCGGCCTGTACCGATCGTCGGTCACCGACATCCCGGTGGAGGACGGGGCATTCGACATCATCTTCTCCCACGGCGTGCTCCATCACGTGCCGGACATCACCGCGGCTCAGCAGGAGATCCATCGCGTCCTCCGCCGCGGAGGCCGGCTCGTCGTGATGCTCTACGCCCGACGCTCGCTCAACTACCAGGTCGCCATCCGCATCGTGCGCCGGGCCGCTCTCCTCGCCGCTTGGCCCTTCAGGAGGAAGGTCCCGGAAGGGATCCTGCGGGGCCACCTCGACAACGCCGAGCGCGAAGGACTTCGCAACTACCTCCGGATGGAGCGGTTCCTCCACGCCAACACCGACGGCCCCGAGAATCCTCACGCCCGTGTCTACAGCCTGCGAGATGTTCGGAGGGACTTTCCGTCGTTCGAAGTGATCCGTGCTCACAAGCACTACATGCACGCCCCTCCTCTGCCCGTGCACGCCCTTCCGGGTAGCCGACTGATGGGCTGGCATCTCTGGGTCGAGATGCAACCGCGTTAGTTTCGTCAACCGGCGCGTACGTCCGCTTTTGCCCAGGGGGACCCTGATTCTTCCTGTGTGAAAGGACTCTCATGCCCGCCTCATTGTCTGGTCAATCTCACTGCCGATAGTGCAGTGACCGGCCAATCCGGCCGGAGAAGGAGAGGACCTGCTCATGACCGGACTAAAGAAATGGATGGTCGGAGTGGCGGTCGCCGGCACCGCCGCGGGGGGAACCGCCGCCCTCGCCTCGGTCCCGTCGGCTCCGCACGCCCAGGGTCTCACCACCGCCGGATTGGCGGCCCAGTACGAGATCCCGTCGACCGATCCCAACGCCGGCCCGGTGAATGCCCTGATCGGCGAGGCGACCCAACTGCAGAAGACCATCGGAGCGCTGGAGATCCAGGTCGCGGACGACTCCAGGGCCATCGCCTCGAAGGGGTCCGGAGCGGGTGCGGTCAGCCCGTCGTCCGCCGGCAACCCACCGCCCTCCAACTCGTCGACGCCCCAGAGCCCAGGTGATGCCGGCCTGTCCGGGGAGAAGCAGCAACTTGACGCGGAGGCCTCCGCGTTGGCCGAGGAGCAGTCCGGCCTGACCTCCGAACACGACCAGCTTGCCGCCGAGCAGGCCAACCTCGAGTCCGCGGCCCAGCAGCTGACCGCCGAGGAACAGCAGTTTGCCGCAGAGGAAGCGGCCGCTCGACAGTCCCCGGCCACGACGCCCGCGACCGCCCCCCACTACGACGGTGGCGGCGACAACTGATGGGCGGCCGACCGGCCCCGGAGCGGTCGACCCATCGGCTGGCCGCGGCCCGGAGGCGCACAGCGGGAGTTCGGCTCCGGCGCCTGATTCCCCCGCTCGTGGTCGGCACCACGACGGTGGCCGGCACCGGGGGCCTGATCGCCTGGGTTTCGGACCAATCGGGCATGAAGACCGCCGCCACCACGGTCAGCACCCATCCGGTCGGTACCACCCTCCCCGCCACAGCGTCGAAGTCGGACGCCTCGACCAGGGACACCCGGGCTCTGTCCGCGCTGCAGAGGCAGCTGAGCGCCGAGGAGGCCACCTTGCAGGCGCTGCAGGGCCGGGTCGCAGCCCTCGCCGCACAGGCCCGTTCGAAGAGCATGGCATCTACCGACCAGGGCTCGACCGACGGGGCACCGGACCGGGCCACTGTGCGCTCGACCGCAACCTCGGGGGGCGGTAATACGGGGTCGGGAGGGGCGATGACGCCGCTGCCCGCGCTCAGCCCGCTGCCCACCATACCGACCATCACAATCCCGGCGCCGGCCCCGGTGGCTGCACCACCACCGGTCAATGCCACGACAGGTGCCTCCCATGCCCTCCCTTGATGTATCTCCGAAACGGGCTCCAGGCCCGTCCCCGAGCCGGAATGGGTCGCGCCTGGCCATCCGCACCGACCGGGCCATGGCCTCGATCATCACCGTCCAGGTCCGGGAGCGGCTCCGCCGCCGAGGCGGTCCCGATCCAGTCGACGGCGGCGCCGTCGACCGAGCTCTTCGTGAGTTCCACCTCGTCGAGAAGCACTGCTCCCGCTTCGACCGCGACAGCGCCCTCTCCCACGTCAATCGGCACCCCGGGAGCTGGCACCGGGTTCCCCGCGTCCTTCATCGAGCCCTCGACCAGGCGGCGCGAGCGCATCGCCAGACGTCAGGGCTTTTCGACCCACGGGTGCTCGACCGGCTCATCGCCCTCGGCTACGACCGCTCGTTCCACCTGATCGCCCCGCCGGATCGAACTGAGGCGGAAGGCGCCCCGCTACCGGAGCTGGGGCCGGCCGACAGGGTCGGACCATGGCAACCCCGCCTGATACCGAGGCTACAACTGGTCCATCTCGGAGGGGTTCCGGTCGACCTGGGGGGTATCGGCAAGAGCCTGGCCCTGCGGCAGGCCGCGGCCGCTCTGCGGGAATCGACCGCCGATTTCCTGATCGATGCCGGGGGCGACCTGTTCGCAGCCGGGCGGCCGGCCCCCGGAGCCCGTTGGCGGGTCGCCGTCGAGTCGCCGTCGGGCCTCGAGACCCCCGTGGCCGTCCTCGAGATCAGCGATATGGCGGTAGCCACCTCCTCCATCAGGGTCCGCAAGTGGATGTCCGACCGACGATTGGTGCACCACCTCGTCGATCCCCGCACGGGCCAGCCCGGGCGGGGAGGCCTGGAGGCCGTGACGGTGGCCCACACCGACCCGGTCCAGGCCGAGGTGTGGGCCAAGTCGCTGTTCCTGACCGGTCGCGACGGCGTCGGCGGACGGGCCACGGAGCAAGGCCTGGCCGCCCTGTGGATCGACCGGACGGGGTCTGTCGGTATGACCCCGGCTATGGCGGCCCTGGTCATCTGGGCACTGCCGTGAGGACCCTGGCCCGCACCTCCGGTTCCGCCTTGGCCATCGTCGGGCTGGTGGCCGTCTGCTCCTCCGCCGGCTACCTCCTGGGTCGGGGGGTGGCGCCCGCCACCTCGAGCCGCATGTTCCCGTGGATCGTGGCCCGTGCCACCGGTATCGGTGCCTATCTCGTGCTGGCCGCCATCGCGGTGACCGGCCTGCTCTTCCGACGGCCGGTCCGGCCCGCCTCGATGGTGCGGCCCGAGACGTTCTTCCGTTTCCACGTCTACCTGGCACCGGCCCTGATGGCCCTACTGGTGGCCCACGTCTCGGCCCTCCTGGCGGACCAGTGGGCCGGTGTACCCATCAGAGCCCTGGTGGTACCGAACGGCGCGACCTACCGTCCCGGAGCGGTCACCTATGGGGTGATCGCCGCCTATCTCATGCTGGTGCTGGTAGGCAGCGCCGCTCTGGCCGGGCGAAGACCCCTGGGGCGGCATTGGGTCCCGTTCCACAAGCTGGCCTACCCGGCCTTCGCCCTGGTCTGGGTGCACGGGGTCCTGGCCGGCTCCGACACCGCGCGCCTGGCGTGGCTCTACGTCGTGAGCGGTGTCGCAGTCATCGCAGCCGCGGTCTGGGCCGCGCTCCGCCACCCGCTGACGGGAACCGCGGGGGTAACCCGGTGACGGGTCCCGGTCCCACAGCAACCTTCGCCACCTCTCCCCACCCGGCCCCCGCCGGGGTGGCCCGCACCGGCGACGGGAGCGCCCGCCTACTGGCCGGACCGGCCGCACCCGAATCTCTGGCCGAGCATCTCGGGCGACTCGGACCGCTGTCGCTCGACTCGTCCCCGGAGGCCATACTGGCCCGGTTCGAGGGGTCCGGGCTGACCGGCCGGGGCGGAGGGCATTTCCCGTTGTGGGCGAAGGTGGCCGCCGCCCGGCAGGCCGGTGGGGTGCCGATCGTCGTCGTCAACGCCGCGGAGGGGGAACCGGCCAGCGCCAAGGACCGGGTCCTCGTGACGCTCCGGCCCCACCTCGTGCTCGATGGCGCAGTGGCCGTAGCCGCCGCATGCGGGGCCGATTCAGTGGTCGTCGCGTTGCATCGAGGCGCTGCAGCCCGGGCCTCGCTGGAGTTGGCGCAGGCCGAGCGGGCCGCAGCGGGGTGGTGGGAGCCGGCCGGCGGGCCGGCGGTCCTCACAGGGCCAGGCTCTCGGAATGCACCTCCGCTGCGGATCGTCGAGGTCCCCGATCGCTACATCGCCGGGGAGTCCGGCGCTCTGGCCTCGTTCCTCGGCGGGGGCCCGCCCCGGCCGCCATCGAGGCGACGATCGACGGCCGAGACCGGCATCGACGGCCGTCCCACCGTGGTGAGCAACGCCGAGACACTGGCCCACGTGGGCCTCGTCGTCCGCTATGGAGCCGAGTGGTTCCGCTCCGCCGGCAGCCCGGCCGCGCCGGGGTCCTGCCTGGTCACCCTGGCCGGCGACGTGCAGGCCCCCGGCGCGGTGGTGGAGGTGGTCGGCCCGGTGACCGCGGCCGAGCTGGCCGACTGGGCCGCCGGTCCGGACCGGAGGTGGCAGGCGGTCCTGCTCGGGGGGTACGCCGGCACGTGGTTGAGCCGCGGTCGGGCCGGGAGCACGCGCTTGCAGGCCGGACGACCGAGCGACGGCTCGGCCGGCATCGGGTGCGGCCTGATGGCCGTGATCGACGAGGACCGCTGCGGACTGGCCGAGGCGGCCCGCCTCCTCAGCTGGTTGAGTGGCGAACGGGCCGGGCAGTGCGGGGCCTGCTCCTACGGAATGCCCCTTCTGGCCGCCCAGATGGAGGCCCTCGCCGCTGGACGCGCCGCCTGGCGGCGCAGCAACCGGCGCATCGCGTCGCTGGCCGACCACATGGCTGGGAGAGGGCTGTGCTCGCTCCCCGACGGCGCGGTGGCGATGGCGGAATCGGCTCTCGAGGTGTTCGCCGAGGAGGGCCGCCTGCACCGGCGCCGCCGCTGCCGCGCCGCGGCATCGCCCGGTGCGCTGCCGCTCCCTCAGCACCCGGACCACCGATGACCGACCCGACCCCGCTGAAGCTCACCTTCGATGCGGCCCGCTGCGACGGGTGGGGGATGTGCACCTTCGTGTTCCCGGAGGGGATCTCGCTCGACCCGTGGGGCTTCGCCCACGTGACCCCCGAACCCGTCTCCGAACCGAAGCTCCAGCGCCGGGCACGCCGGGCGGCGGCCTGCTGCCCGCGCCGCGCCATCACCGTCGTCACCACGCCACCGCCCCCCACCGGAGCGCCCGGCGAGCGAGAATGAAGCTCATGCGCCGGCCCGAGCCGTCCCGCTCCGAGGGCTCACCCCGGGGGGGCTTTCCCGCCCGACCGAGCGCACCGATCCTGCTGGTGGTGGCCGCGGTGGTGCTGATTGCCTTGGCCACCGAGCTGTCGACCGTGGGGGTTCACACGTCCCTCCCCGGGTCCGTGAACCTCCCCTCCGTGGCGGCCCTGGCGCCCTCGCGGCGCGGGGTCGATCCGGGCCCGGTGAAAAGGACCAGCGTCGAAGCGCCCCGGGCCGAGGCCGCGGCGGACGGCCCCACGACCAGCGTGTCGCTCGCCGGCTCCGCCACCGGCCCGGCCGGCCGGGCCAACACCGGGCCGGGCCAAGGGGTGCCCGTCACCCCCGGGGTGGTGACCCCCGAATACCCGATCGGCCCCGGCTCGGGCCAGGCCCAAGAGTCGGCGACCCCGACGGACCCGTCCCGATCGACGACCATGGCCCCCGTCCGGCCCATCTCGTCGTCGCAGTCGTCGACCACCTACGTCACGGACTCGACTGACGACGCCACCCAGACCGTGCCCCCCTACTATCCCGTCGTGACCACGCCGTCGGGCACGACCACGACCACCACCGTGCCCGCGTCCACGTCGCCTACCACCGCCGACCATTGACCCGCCCTGTGGCCGGCAGATGACCGCGCCCGTGACGGCGGCCGAGACCGGTCGCACCCAACGGGCGTCGGGCATTCCGGTCGCCCCGGTCGCCGGGCCCGATCCCCATGCCGGGATGGCCCGCCGGGTGGGTACCGCCACTCGCCTGGCCGCCCTGTTCGCGGTGGTGTTGGCGGCGGTGCTGGCCGGTTCGCTGATCGCCCTGCTCCACACCACCAACGCCGGGGTGGAGCAGATCGTCGTGCGCCAGCTGGACGCCGAGCTGGCATCGTTCGAGCAGGCCGCCGGCGGCCGTTCGCCCGGTGAGTCGCTGCAACAATTCGCCACGTCGTACCTCCACTCCCACGCCGTCGCCGACGGCGATCTCGTCGAGATCGCCCAGCCCGGTTCGTGGGCGGTGGCCAACGCAGGTGGCTCGACGGTCGCCAACGACCCGGGCATCGAGGCCGTCGCCCGGTCGGTCCCCTCTCGTACCACCCTGCGCTCCCGCCGGATCGGCGGGCGCCAGCTGGAGGTCCTGACCGCGCCCATCACCAGCGCCGGGAGGACGGAGGGACTGTTTCTGGCTGCGGTCGACACCACCGCCCTCGGGCCGGCCGGCGACACTGCCGAGCGCGTCGCGGTCCTGGTCGGGGCGGTGGCCCTGATCGCCGGGGTGGCCAGCGCCTATCTGGTGCTGCGCCGGCTCTTGCGGCGGATCGGCCGCATCGCCGACGCCGCCGACCGGATCGGCCGGGACCAGAACCGCGACCGGTTGGGTGACCAGGGGACGACCGACGAGGTCGGTCACCTGGCCCGCAGCTTCGACGCCATGTTGGATCGCATCGAGAGCGCCGTGCAGGCCCAGCACGAGCTGCTCTCCGACGTGTCCCACCAGCTGCGCACTCCCTTGACCGTGGCACGTGGCCACATCGAGCTGCTGGGCCGAGCGGGGGGCCACGATCCCGACGTCACAGAGACGGTGGGCACCGCGGTGGGGGAACTGGACCGCATGGCCCTATTGATCGACCGGCTGCTCATCCTGGGCCGCGCCCGCGAGCCGGTGCGGGCGGATGTGCGCGACGTCGACCTGCGGGCCTTTCTCGGCGACCTGGTGCGCGCCGGCGCCGTACTGGCCGACCGTCACTGGGTGCTGGGGCCGGTGCCCGACCGGGTGGTCCACGTCGACGAGACAGAGGTGCGGGGGGCGCTGCTCAACCTGGTGGAGAACTCGGTCCATGCCACCGGGACGGCCGACACGATCCGGGTCTCCGCCGCCTACGATGGCGGTTTCGTGAGCCTGGTGGTGGAGGACTCCGGTCCCGGAATTCCGGCCGACCAGCGCTCCCGGGTGCTGGACCGATTCGCCCGTCGGGCGACGACCAAGGGCTCGGGACTGGGCCTCGCCATCGTCAGTGCCGTCTGTGATGCCCACGGCGGGTCTGTGACCATCTCCGACTCGCCGCTCGGGGGCGCCTCGGTGATAATGCGCATCCGATCCCAGACCCCCGCCCCCGACAGCTCCGAGCCATCTCCGTGAGGGTGCTGGTCGTGGAGGACGACGCCGGGATCGCCTCGTTCCTCTCCAAGGGGCTGGCGGCCGAGGGCTACGGCGCCATCGTGGCAAAGGACATCTCCGCCGCGCTGACCCACGTCCATCACGAACCCGACAGCTTCGACGTGGTACTGCTGGATCTGAGCCTTCCTGATGGCAGTGGGGAGGAAGTCCTGGCCGCGCTGCGCCAGCGGGCCCCGTCGAGACCGGTCATCATCCTCACCGCTCGTGGTCGGGTCGAGGACAAAGTGAAGGGTCTCGACATGGGCGCCAACGACTATGTCACCAAGCCGTTCTCCTTCGAGGAGCTGCTGGCCCGGATCCGCGCCGCCGTCCGCAGCACCGGTCAGCCGGCCGGCCACGAGATCGTGGTAGGAGACCTGAGGCTGGATCTTCACACCAAGCTCGCTTGGCGGGCGGGCCGGCGCATCGAGCTGGCCCCCCGGGAGTGGGCCCTGCTGGAGCTGTTCATGCGCAACCCCACCCAGATCCTGAGCCGCACCGTGATATTGAGCCATGTCTGGGATTTCTCGTTCGATCCGGGGAGCAACGTCGTCGACGTCTACGTCGGCTACCTACGGCGAAAGCTCAACTTCGACGGGCTCGAGCCGCTGATCCAGACCATCCGGGGAGCCGGCTATCGCCTGGCCCGTCCCTGAAAACACCGGAAACTGCGTGATCAGCGCAGCCGCGGCTCCCACGCGTCGGGGTCGTCGACCAGGCGGACGATGTGAGCCGGAAGCCTCCCTTGGACCATGTCCTCCAGCGTGACCCCCTCGAGGACCGAGCGCAGGCTGGCCCGGGTGGCGACCCACACGTCCTGCAGGCGGGCCGCCGCGCCCTCGTAGGCGGTCATCTCGGGCCGGAGGCCCCGCACCTCGGCCAGCGGTCCGTCGAGGGCCCGCATCACGTCGGCGGCGGTGATCGCGTCGGCCGGCCGGCCCAGGCGGTAACCGCCCTCCAACCCCCGCTGGCTCTGCACCAGCCCGGCCCGGCGCAGGTCGTTCATGATGGCGGCGAGGAACTTCGACGGCAGCGCCTGGGCCCGGGCCAGGTTGTCGCCGGTGATCGGGGTGTCCGAACTGGCCAGTTCGAGCAAGGCCCGCATTCCGTAGTCCACCTTGGCCGGGATGTGCACGGCGAGCATTGTTGCACCGCCGGCCCCGGCCGCCGTGGTTGGCTACTCTCCCGAAGCGCGCGCCTCCGGCTGATCCCAGTCCCACCGTTCGGCATCTGACCACAGCGAGTCCAGCTGGTAGAAGTCCCGGGCCTCATCGATCAGCACGTGCACGACGAAGTCGCCGTAATCCATGAGGACCCAGCGAGCGTCGTCGAGGCCCTCCATTCGGAGGGGGGCGGGTCCGCCCTCCTGTTTGATCTTCGCCTCCACCTCCTCCGCCATGGTGCGGATCTGGCGAGGGTTGGTGCCGCTCGTGATCACGAACGCATCGGTGATCGCCAGTGTTCTGCCGACCGACAGGATCACGGTGTCCTCACCCCCCTTCTCCCAGCACGCCCGAGCGGCGGTAGTGCACCAGGCCCGGACCTGGTCGAGGGTGATCGGCTCCGGTGCGGTGCTCATCACCGGGGCGTGCCTGCCATTTGGATCATGTAATGCCTCCGATTGGGACGTCGATTGCTGCGGGTGGTGGCCCGAGGGCGCTGGTTGCGGGCCCGCTGGCCAGCCACTGGGTGGCCAGGACGGCGACGGTGGCGGCCAGGAACAGGAGCAGGACCAGCACCACCAGCATCTCCTCCCGGGCCAGACGGCGCCGACGTTGCAGGCGGCGGAGTCTCTCCCCCGGGCCGCCGACCACCCCTGCCGGGCCGGGCACCTTGGTGAGGGGGGTGAGCGGACCTTCCGTCATCATCCGCCACCAGCGTACATACCGCGGGCCCGGATGCAGCGGACACCCGCGGCCGGGACGAGGTAGTCGAGGGGCCTACCCTGAGCGGCCCGGGCCCTCAAGTCGGAGCTGGATATCTCCAGGTTCGGGACGGTCACCTCCAGGACCCGCCAGCCCAGCTGCGCGAGCTGGCTGGGTGGGAGGGAACCGGGCCGGTTGACCACCACCAGAGTCGCCAGCTTCTGGACCTCCTCGTAACGGTCCCAGGTGGCCAACGCCGGAGCCACGTCCCACCCGATGATGAGGAACAGCTCGTCGTCGGGCTGGTTGCTGTGCAGCTCGGCCAGCGTGTCGGCCGTGTAGGACTCGCCCCCCCGCTCGATCTCCATCGACCCGGCCTCCACCCCCTCCACCCCGCCCACCGCGGCCTCGACCAGGGCCAGCCGGTCGGCCGCCGAGCTCACCGTCCGGCTGTCGGCCTTCTGCCACGGGATGTTGGCCACCATCATGATCACCCGGTCCAGACCGAGAGCGTGGCGGGCGTTGACGGCGGCCACCAGGTGACCGACATGGATGGGATCGAAAGTACCCCCCAGGATCCCGATCCGTTGGCCCATGTCGGGCCCGACGATACGGCTTCAGCCAATCGCTTGGAAATATGGCCGGGTTTCGGCCACGCTGGTGTGGTGACAGAGTCGTGGACGCCGGGTAGCTGGAGGGACCATCCCGCCGACCAGCAGCCGGACTGGCCAGACCCGAGCGCGCTCGAGCAGTCGCTCAAGACGCTGACCAACCTGCCTCCGCTGGTCTTTGCCGGCGAGGCCCGCAGCCTCCGCTCCGCCCTGGCCTCGGTTGCACGGGGAGAGGCGTTCCTGCTGCAGGCCGGTGACTGCGCCGAGTCGTTCCACGACTTCAGCGCCGACAGCATCCGGGACAAGCTACGGGTCATCCTGCAGATGGCCGTGGTGCTGACCTACGGCGCCGGCGTGCCGGTGGTGAAGCTGGGCCGCATCGCCGGGCAGTTCGCCAAGCCCCGCAGCTCCCCCTTCGAGACGGTCGAGGGCGTGGAGCTGCCGTCGTTCCGGGGCCACGTGGTCAATGACGACACCCCCACCGCGGAGGCCCGGGTCCCCGACCCCAGCCGTCTGCTCACCGCCTATCACCAGTCGGCTTCCACCCTGAACCTGCTGCGGGCCTTCACCAAGGGAGGCTTTGCCGACCTGTCCCAGGTCCACGTTTGGAACCAGCAATTCGTGGCCGACAGCCCGGGCGGCCGTAACTACGAGGCCCTCGCCGCCGAGATCGAACGGGCCCTGCGCTTCATGCAGGCGTGCGGGGTGGACCTCGCCGGCGCGGCGCTCCACCAGGTCGACTTCTGGACCAGCCACGAGGCCCTCATACTCGGCTACGAGGAGGCCATGACCCGCCGGGACTCCCTAACCGGGGACTGGTACGACACCTCCGCCCACCTGCTGTGGGTGGGCGAGCGCACCCGCCGCCTCGACGGCGCCCACGTGGCGTTCCTGTCCGGGGTCTCGAACCCGATCGGCGCCAAGATCGGCCCCGCCGCCTCGCCGTCGGACGTGGTGGAGCTGTGCGACCGCCTGGACCCCGACCGCGACCCGGGCCGGCTGACCCTGATCACCCGGTTGGGGGCCGGCCAGGTGGCGGCGCGGCTACCCGCTCTCCTTCGGGCCGTGCGCGACGCCGGCCACCTCGTCGTTTGGACCTGCGATCCGATGCACGGCAACACCTTTGTCGGCGCCGGGGGGCGCAAGACCCGCCACTTCGACCATGTGCTGGCCGAGATCGGGCAGTTCTTCGGTGCCTGCCGCGACGAGGGGGTGTGGCCGGGCGGTGTCCATGTGGAGTTGACGGGTGACCAGGTGACCGAATGCCTGGGCGGGACCGACGAGATCCTGGAAAATGACCTGGATCTGCGCTACACCACCACCTGCGATCCCCGCCTCAACGGCCGCCAGTCCCTGGACCTGGCCTTCCAGGTCGCCGATCTCCTTCGCGGCTAGACCTCCCACGTGAGCTCGGTCCGGCCCGCGATGGCGTCGGCCCGATCGGGGCGGCCGGTACGGCGCAACCGTTCTAGATAGCCGTCAGGGCGTTGGCGGGCATAGAAGCCGCCCCCCTCGTCCAGGACCGCTGTGACGGGATCCACCCCATCGGGCGTCGATGCGAGCCGTTCGCCCACCCAGTCGTCGAGGAGGGTCATGCTC
>JAKBAX010000097.1 GCA_021808785.1 Actinomycetes bacterium
CGCTCGTGTCGCCGAAGAGGTCCGCCGGGTGGGACAAGCGGACGGGGCGGCGTTCGGTCGTTATTGCCGCGCCGTGCACCTTGATGGCGCTGAACGGGCAGGTGCGCTCGCACTGGCGGCATCCGACGCAGGCTCTGTCGTCGGCGACCACCACCCAGCGCTCCGGGTCGATGCCGATGGCGCCGGTCGGGCAGCGTACGAGGCACTCCTGGCAGCCGGCGCAGCGGTCGCTGAGCACGGTCACCCGGCAGCCTCCGGTGAGCTCGTCCGACGGGCGGGATTCGGTCAGTGTCATCTCGGGCTCCCTAGTCTGCGGCGTGCATGATCAGGTACAGGAAGCCGGCTGCGGCGCCGGTAGCCAGTACGACGGCGAGGCTGGTTGCCCGGGCCGCCACGGCGTTGCGGCTGACGGGGACCAGCTCCCGGCCGGCGATCTTCCACGTGCTCCATGCCGCAGCGAGAGTGCCAAGCGAGATCACTGCGACCTGTGCGGCTACGATCCACCCGTTGTTCAGCAACGAGAAGTTGTAGATCGCGGACCGGGTCGAGGAGTAGCCGGCGAGGTGCTGCACCGACGAGATGACTCGCGGTGAGTACTGGAAAAATTTCGGCAGCTGGCGGGCGAAGTAGTCGGCGCCGACCACCGGGATGAGCCCGTAGAGCATCGGCGTGAAGTACGCCCGGAACCGGGACTTTCGGTCGATGAAGCTGCCACCACGGGCGAGGTCGAGGTCGCGCCGGCCGAGCGCGGAGCTGACGGCCCAGGCGACCACCACCATCACGGCGGCACCGAGGGCTATCAGTCCCAGGTAGGCGACCGGGTCCGGGTAATGGGGGAAGCCCAGGTTGCGGTTGAGCCAATCGTCGAGCGAACCGTATAGGTTCGTGGCGTTGAACTGCTGATAGAGCACGAGGCCCCACAGGAACGCCACCCCGAGCGCCACGTCGAAGCGGCGCCGGCGGGGTGCGATCACCGAGGTGAGGGGCTTTTGGATGTAGAGCCCGACGTTCCCAGACGGGCAGGACTTGTAGCACTCGGAACATAGACCGCAGCTGAGGTTGGTGTCGGCGCTGCCCGGCCAGGTGTACCAGGGGCAGCCGTAACCGTTGTCGCCGCCGCGCATGCAGTCCTTCGTGGTGCAGCTGAGGCAGACTTCGCGATCCCTGGTGCGGAAGCCGGCCACTGCGCCCATTGACCCCACCGATCCGGTCAGGGTGGTGAGAGGGCAGATGTAGCGGCAGAAGGTCCTGCGCTCGAAGACCAGGAAGAATATGAGCGCGCTGGCAACGATCCCGACCACCATCCAGGATGTGTCCGCAGGTGCGCCGGGGCCTGCGATGTTGAAGTACTCCTCCACGTAAGTGAGGACGAGGAACGACACGACCGGGATCATGAACCCGAGGCGGGCGAGCTGGGGCGGGAACTCGAGGCCGAGGCCGAGGGACTTCTGGGTTCGCTTCCAGAAGGTGCGGCGCTGAACCCATTCAGCGAATCCACCGAAGGGGCACATCGCGCACCACGCCCGGCCGACCACGACCATCATGACGAAGACAAGGCAGAACCACACGTACCAGGTGATGGCGGTGGCGAAGTTGAGGCCGGGGTCGGCGGTTCCGACCAACCCGACGAAGATCACCGTCCAGAACACGATCTGGTTCGGGAGGATGAGCAGGAATTGGAACCGCCGGCTCTTGACCAGGCGGGCGAGACGAGGCGAGCGGGCCAGCACATCCATGCCCCGCGGCGGGTCGCTGGCCTCGAACCGCTCCTTCACGCCCGTCCGTTGCACCGGGCGTAGCCGCACTGCGGCCGATATCGGGTCCTGCCGGTCGATCGTTCCCTGCTCTTCCACCACCGTCATCGAGGGACCCTCCCGTGTAGAACTACTCAGTGAATATACGTAGACCATATGACTATAGCTTTTTCATGTCAAGTGAATTACTCTACGTGAAGTGCAACCTTGGTCATCGTTCCGTGGGGATCGTACGGCCCAGTCGAGGGCCGCCTTCGTCCGGCCGGGCACCCGTGGTATCCGGGGGTCGGATCAGCGGCGCGCTGCGGCCCCCGGCCACACCTCGCGCCCGATGGTCGCCGAGCCCGAGCGTCCACCGCTGGCTGCGAGTTGTTGCGGGCTAGCCGATGGGCCCGCCTCGGCGTCCCGGCGTCGTGCCGGGCCCCGACCGGCCGGGATCCGCCGGGTCGCAGTGGCCCCGGCCGGATGGCTGGTCCCTGGGACCCAGCAGGTCGGCGAGGAACGCATCTACTTCCTCGGCGAGCGGGTCCACCCGGCGCGGCCGGGCCGCGGTGAGCACTGTCAACGCGATCGTGATGCACCCGTAGCAGGCGATGGCCACCAGAGCGGCGGCCACCATGACCGCCGCGACCGAGGCGAGTGTCTGTGTCACATATACATCGTGGACCTCGGCCGACAGCTTCGTCAGCGGGAAAGTGCGGACCGCTCCGCTCGAATTCCTCGCCCGGGGATCTGGGGAGGTGATCCGGTATGACCACGGTGGCGGCTGAGCCGGCGGCGAGACCCGTACGAGTGGTGGTTGTGGACGACCACGCGCTCGTGCGTGAAGGTACGGCGCAGCTCCTCGATCGGGCCCCCGAGCTGACGGTCGTCGGCCAGGCCAGCAGTGCCGAGGAGGCGATGAGCGTCCTCATCACCCACGAACCCGACGTGGCGCTGGTCGATGTCAACCTCCCCGGCCGGAGCGGCCTGGAACTGGCCCGGTGGGTCGCCCGCCACCAGCCCCGCACCCGTGTCGTGATCCTCAGCGCTCACGACGACAACGAGTTCGTCGAGGGGGCGATCGACGCCGGCGTGAGCGGATATATGATGAAGACCGTCTCCACCGCCGAGTTGATCGAGGCGGTGCGAGCGGCCGCCGAAGGGATATTCGTCCTCGACCGCTCGCTTTCGCGCCGGCTGGCGCGGTCAGGCCCGTCGGCGGCGACCAGCCCGGTGGCAACGCTCACCGGACGCGAGGCGGACGTGCTGAGACTGCTCGGCGCGGGGATGCCCAACAAGCGGATCGCAGCCGAGCTCGGTCTGGGCGTGAGAACCGTCGAGGGGTACGTGTCGACAGTCCTCGGGAAGCTCGGGGTGGCATCGCGCACGGAGGCTGCGCTCATGACGCTGGAGCAGCACATCCTGGCGCCACGGGACCATGCTGGACGTTCCGGCGCGACTTGAGTTCCGGAGCGCGCTGCACGAGGGCCTCTCGCCCCCGGTCGGTGAACTGCGCTTCTGGATGACGCAGGCGTTCGTCCTGGTAGTCGCCGCTACCCACCTCCTGGCCGACCTGAAGGTGATCGTGCCGGCCGGCGCATTCCCCGCCGGGGTCCCCGTCGCCCTGCTGATCATTCCGGTCACCTACGCGGCTCTCCACTACGGCCTCGCCGGCTCGGCGGCGACCGGGGTGTGGGCCACCCTGCTGTGGCTCCCCGATCTTCTCCTTCCGAACGATCAGGGTCATGTAGGCGCCGACCTGGTCGATCTGGCCCTCGTGGATGCGGTTGCCTTCATCGTGGGCCACCGGATACAGGCCGAACGGCTGGCGCACCGGGTCACCGAGACCGCCATCGTCGACCGCCTGGCCTTCGAAGCGCGATACCGGCAGCTGTTCGAGGGCTCCCACGTACCGATCCTGATCATCGACAGCAGCGACGTGGTTCGTGATGCCAACCGGGCCGCTCTGCACCTCCTGGGCGAAGGGATAGTCGGCCGGCCCAAGCGGGTAGCCGTCCCCTGCCCGGCCCAACCCTGGTCCGGCGGGGGGACTTTGGCGCGCCTCGACGGCGGGCGGGAATTCCGTCTCACCTCCGCGCCCCTACCATCCAGTACTGGCGAAGCATCCACACAGGTCGTCTTCGAGGACGTGACCGAGGAGCGGAGAAAGGAGGAGAGCGCGACCCACTACGCATCTCTCGTGGTCCAGGCCGACGAAGACCAGAGGCGCCGCCTGTCCAGAGAACTCCACGACGAACCGCTGCAACTGTTCCTGCACCTGGCCCGGACCCTGGAGAACCTGAGCGAGGCAGACGGGGTCCCACCGAACGTCACCGCCGGGCTCGCCCGCGCCCGCACCCAAGCGATCGAAGGCGCCGGTCGGCTACGAGCGCTGGTCAAGGACCTGCGCCCCCCCGCCCTCGACCAGCTGGGCTTGGCCCCCGCCCTGTCGGGCCTGCTCCGTGAGGCGGAAGAGGCACGGCCCAGCCTCGTCACGGATCTGCGGGTATCGGGAGAGGCCCGCCGGCTCGAAGCGCAATTAGAGCTGGCAGCATTCAGGGTCGCTCAGGAGGCGGTAAGCAACGTCGTCAAGCACGCCGACGCATCGCATCTGACAGTCACTGTCGACTTCGCAGACCGAGAGCTACGGCTGCATGTCGACGACGACGGAAAGGGCTTCGACCCTGGCCCGACGCCCGGCCACCAGGCAGGAACCGGGTGCCGCAGATCCGAGCACTTTGGGTTGGCAGTGATGGCGGAGCGGGCCAATCTCCAACGAGGGAGACTCGAAATACGTTCCTCACCTGGGCACGGGAGCACGATCCGGGCAGCATTCGAGACCTCGGCGGGTGATTCCACTACCTGAGGCGCGGTCGTGAAAAGTGGAGCTTGGAGAGGAGACGGCGGCCATTCGCTCGCTCCCCTCATGCCCGCTTGATCCATCTCGACGGTCCGGCGGATTCGGCTAACGATGTTAAGTTAGGGGCCTTCGGCCCTATCCCAACGGACCTGGGGCACGCATAATCCCTCCACACCTCGAAATGGGAGGGGACGCCATGTCACTCATGTCAGCGGACCTGGACTACCTTGCCCGCGCCAGAGCGGGTGAGTTCGACTGGGGGTGGTTGCGCGACACCACTTCTGAATGGGGGGTGCGCGCCAGGCCCGGCAAGGTCGGATTGACGCTGAGGGACATCACCATCGGCTCGTACGGCACGGTCCCGGATCTGCCACCCCGGAGGACCATGGCGCCGCGGGGTTCGGACATCGATGCGGACGTCCCGGACATGGGTTACACCATCAACTCCAAGGCCGAGGTCTGGTCGGAGAACCTGCTCGACCTGTACGAGGAGGCCGTGAGCCGGCAATGGAGCGCGACCCGCGACATCCCCTGGACCGAACTGCCGGAACTGGACCCTGACATAGAGCATGCCATGTGCCAGCTGTGCACTGTGCTGTCCGAGGTGGAGATGATCGCCTCCGACTTCCCGGCCAAGTGGCTGTGGCGGATCAACCATGACTTCGTCGAGGCCAAGATGTTTCTGTGCACGCAGGTGATGGACGAGGCCCGTCACACCGAGGTTTTCCGCAAGCGGGCGCTGGCCAACGGCGGTGGCATGGGCAAGGCCAAGTCGGTGGTGGAGCGGTTCTTGAAGTTGATCCTCGACGCTCAGAGCTACGACGAGGGGTCGGCGCTCATGCACCTGCTTGGCGAGGGGATAGTGCTGTCGCTGTTTCGGGCCGGCGAGCTGATAGCCCCCTCGCCGGTGGAGAAGAAGATCTTCCGGCTGTGTATGCAGGACGAGGCCCGCCACGTCGCCTACGGGACCATGCACCTGCGCTACCGGCTGGAGCGTGACCCGTCCATGGCCGAGGATTTCCACGCCTATCTTGACCAGGGCGAGGAGATCATCTCCATGCTGTTCACCACCCCCGAGGTGGTCGAGCCCACCACTCTCCTCGTCGCCGGCAGCGTGGCCAAGGCCGAGGAGATCGGCCTGGCCGGGGCCGACATGCTGAGGAGCAGGGTCATCGAGGAGTACCTGCAGCGCTGCGACCACGCCGGTCTTCCCCGGCGGGGGCGTCTCAACATGCCCCAGGAGCTGCTGGTCGGCGTAGCCGGCGCAGGATCGGAGGCAGAGTGATGGATGCTTCGTGGTTCCAGACCATGGCCGACGACGCTCGCAACCGCCCCGACGTGTACCGACGGCTGGGGTTCGGTGATCTGCGCCTGGTCGTCGAGGAGATCGATGGTTCCACCACTCGCCGGTTCGGGTTGATCCTGGACGGCTACGACGCTGTCTCGGCCGGCGAGCTCGACGATGTCGACCGCTTCGGTCCCGACGCGACCATCACGGGAACGCGCCAGACCTGGGACGAGATGGCCGCCAACATCGTGGCCCACGGGGAGGCGGATCTGGCTCACACCCTGAACGCCCTGAGCATCGCCGAGGCCCCCCTGAGGGTGTCGTCGCCCAACCCGCTCGGCCGGGACAAGTTCTTCCGGTACGCCGAGACCCTGCAGACCCTCTTCGACTCGCTGGCGAGGGCACCGATAGCGATCTGAGGGAGGGGATCGTGGCCGTTCGGATCCTGGATGGGTGCATCGGTTGTGGCGCCTGCGAGTCGGCTTGCGGGCGGCGGGCCATAAGCCAGTGCGAGTCGTTCGCGGTCATGTACGTCGTTGACCCCCTGCTGTGCAATGACTGCGCCGACTGCGTAAGGGTCTGCCCGGTCGAGGTCATCGTCGCGGACCCCGAGTGGGCGGTCTGCTTCGGCCGGGGATGCCCGCTGGGCTCCTCCCGCTACAGCGGTTGGGAGTGCAGTCAGGGGCTCGAGCGGTGCCCGTCGTGTGGCTCGATGTTGTGGCGCCCTCCGAGCGGCGAGTGGGTATGCAGCCGGTGCCGCACCGGAGCCGGGCACAGCGGCGCCCGATGCCCGAAGGCAGAGCGGGTGAGGAGGAACCAGCCCGGCGCGGCGTGATCCAGCCCGGCCCGATCAGGGCGGCCCCCCGTGGGCGCCCGACACTGCCGCCGCTCCGCCTATCCCGGATCGGACAGTAACCCGGACAATTCACCAGCAGGCGGCGGGACCACGGGTTGAGGTTTGGCCACAGTCTTTCTGATCCAGGCGGATTGAGGTGGTTCGTGCCCAGGCCGGGGGTGCGTTATCGGCATCTCGGCCGATATGGTTTAGGGGATTTCAGGAAGGGGACGAAACTGTGAGGATCACCGCAAAGCATGGCAAACGAGGTGGCAGGCTCGCCCTCATGGTGACTGCCGTCATCGCCCTGACCCTCGTGCAACTGGGCGTAGGCCAGGAGATTGTGGGTGCCACCCCGCAGTACAAGAACTACTCCGCCGCCCTCAGTCCCAACTCGCCAACGTCGGTCTACACCCTCATCTCGACGGAGTTGGGCGTGACCCTTACGAACGAACTCAGCAGCAACCAGGCCTTCGGCTCGGCCGAGTTGACCATTGGGACCCTGACGGCAAGCGAGGTGACCGATCCGGTCGCGAGCCTGACCGGCTGGTCCGCGCAAGTCCTGCTCGGTTCCAACCCGGCGGTCATTCTCGTGACGAGCGGAACAGGTGCACAGGTGCCCCCGGGCGGCACTGTAAGCGTCTCGTTCGTCATCACGCCCCCCTCGAACACCCCGTCGCCTATGACCATCGGCACCGTCGTCAAGCAATCGAACGACTTCTCGGGACAGGGCAACAACTTCAAGAACACCGGTTCCGACCCGACGATCTCTGTGGATCAACTGAACGTCGATCTGACGTTCCAGTCTCTGCCCAACGCCATCGTGCAGAGCGCGCCGAAGTCCGGGACCTTCTACGACATGTGCCCGGCGGTGAAGGTGACCGACGCTTCCAACGGGTTGCCGGTCGCCGGTGTGCCGGTCACCTTGAACGGCAATGCCGACCCGGGCCTGTATTTCGCCGGGCAGCCGATGCCCACGGCGGGCGTCACTGTCTCCAGCGACGCAAACGGAGTGGCGACCTTCGGAACCGTGAGCTCAGGGAACTGCCAGGTCGCCACGGGAGTGGAGGGCACCGTACTCGGCTCCGGCTACACGCTCAGCGCGACTTCCGAAGGGGCGTCCCAACCGGCCACCTCGACGGCCTTCTCCGTGGTGCAGTACGACCAGCAGTGCACCAGTACCTGCACCGTTCAGCTGAGCAGCCCCACGAAGACCACTGCGACCATCGATGCCTCCTCCGGGAACACGGGCAGCTACCAGTTCGAAGCTTCCTTCGGGCAAGGTGGCCTGCTCTGCGACAGCCAGGTCAGCTCTGGAACCGCCGATCCGATCTTCGCGCAGACGTCTCCTGTCGGTTCGGGCGCGACGGCCTCCGGGCTCGTGACCATGACCTTCCCCAAGGCGGTCGTCAACTCGCTGGTCAACAATGGGACACCGCTCATGCAGGTGTGTGCCGGTGTGACCAAGGCGTATTCGTGGACCAACCAGACGGCCTACTCGCAGGCGAATTATCCGGCCGGCTACCAGTACTTTCCCTATCAGGGTCTGGTACCGGACTGCCCCTCCGATTACACCACCGTTGTGCCGGAGATATGCGTCCTATCCCGGTACAAGAGCGCAGGCGCCTCCGAGACCATTGAGATCTACGTCAGCGACCTGTCAGACCCGAGCTTCTGGTAGTGCCGGCACGATCCGGCGGGCCCCGTCGAGGACGCCGAGCTCGCGGAACAGCGTTTCCCGCTCCGCCAGCTCGGAGTCGGTCACATCGGTCGGCCACAGGTCGCTGACCGCCTGGAGGGATAGGGCCAGCTCGAAGCGCGCGTCGTGCCGGCGGGCGAGCTCGATGCTCTCGTCCAGTGCCCGGCGGGCCTCCGCTGGGTCGGTGCCGAGCGACCGCAGTGCCACCCCGAGGACGCGCCGGGCCAGCGGTACGACGAGGTGTCGGCCGGGCAGAGCGTTGACGTTGGAGAGGACCCGCCGGGCCAGCTCGGCGGCGGCTTCGGGCTCACCGGCGCGAAGCAGAGACTCGGCCAGGGTCGCGTCGGTGAGGTTGACCTGCAGCGCCTCGCCATCGGACTCATAGATGCCCCGGGCTACCGCCAGCAGTTGCCGGCTGAGCTCGGGGTCTCCCCGCCGTGCCGCCAGTCGGCCGAGCAGTCGGGTGCCGTCAGCGACGAAGGCCTGCGTGCCCGCCGCACGGTAGGTCTCCAAGGCCTCCTGGAGGACCGGCTCGGCGTCGGACAAGTAGCCCTGGTCGGCCAGAACCTCGGCGATGTTGGCCGACTCCACCGCAGCCGTCCACCGATCGCCCGCCCGCTCGCAGGCGTCGCGTGAATCGGAGTAGAAGGCCACCGCCTCAGACCAGCGGCCGGCGAAGTAGGCCCGTATGCCGAGCTGATTGAGGGCGCGGGCCTCCAGCCACGGGTTGTCACCGATCTCCGCTTGGATTTCCAGCGCCCGCCGGGCGTGATCACCATCTCCTGACATGCCTGCTGTCAGCTCGGCTATGTCCAGGTAGAGAAGGGCATTGGCCAGCACATCGGGCGCAGCCGCATCGGCTGCCAATTTGACCGCTTCCTGCAAAAGCCGAACCGCGTCGTGCCCGCGACCCTGCCGGTGCCTCACCAGCCCGTACTGGGCCCGGATCTCGGCTCGCTGCCTTGTCGCAGGCGGCGTGACCTGGTCGCCCACGCTGTGTTCGGCTCGGGTCAGGAGCTGAAGTGTCTTGCGGTAGTTGCCGGAGCGGTCGGTGGCGAGAGCCGCCTTGTACTGCAACCGGGCCCGGTCGAGCGCGCCGCCCGTCCAGCGACGGGCATCGCGATAGGACTGCTCCGCACCGGCAAACTCACCAAGGTGGGTCCGCGCGTCCCCGAGCGCCTCTGCTACGGAGAGCAGATCACCGACCGGAACATCGCCGACCGCCCGCCCTGCCTGGAGTGCCCGGTTGAAGAACGTCGCCGCCTCGACCGACGCGTGCAAAGCCTGGGCCCGCTCAGCAGCCAGACGGGCGTAGCGCCAGGCGGCGCGGTGGTCACCGGCATGGTGGAAATGCACGGCGAGCAGTCCTGCGATCTCTGCCCTATCGCCTTCCTCACGATGTTCCAGCGCCTCTCCGGCCCGGGCGTGGAGCTCCCGCCGGCGGGCGTAGGAAAGCCCCTCGTAGGCCGCGTCGCGCAGCATACTGTGGCGGAAGCGGAGGTCGGCTGGTCCATCCCTGGTGAGGAAGTCTCCGATCAAGGGACCGAGATCGCAGCCGTCGATGCCCGAGATCTCCTCCAGAACGTCGACCGGTACGTGTATCCCGAGCACCGACGCTACCCGTAGGAGCCGACGGTCTCGGGGTGCGAGCCGGTCGATCTGGGCGGCGAAGACGCCTTCGACAGTTTCGGGCATGGCGTCGTCGAAATCGGACTGGAGACCGGCATCGAGCAACTCGAGTAGAAACAGCGGGTTACCACCGCTCCGGCCGGCGACTGCGTCGCGCTGGTGCGGAACCAGGGGATGCTCCGCGGTGATCAACCGAAGAAGCTGGACGACCGCTTCTGGTGGGAGCGGCTCCAGCTCTATACGTTCCACATTGGGGAGGTCATGGATGTACAGCCCCGTCCCGGAGGATCGGTGGGCGACGAGCAGCACCCACGGGCGACTCGACGCCGCGCCCGAGAGGTGGCGGAACAGGGCTGCACTGGCGTCGTCCATCCACTGGGCGTCCTCCACGATGACGAGGGTGGGGCCGGCGAGCTCGGCCGATAGAAGTTCCACGACGGTGTCGGCCAGCCGACCCTGGCGGAACCGCTCGTCGAGCGCGGAGGACTCGGGAGTGGGCTCCACATCGGCTCCCACCACCGGTGCCAGGAGGGGCAACCATGGGGCCAGATGGGGCGCCATGCGCTCCATCTCGAGGGAGAGGCGAGCGCCGCTCACGGCAGGACCGCCGTGGGCGTCGATCCCGAGGACGTCGCGCAAGAGCACACGCATCGACGAGTACGGCGCGACCGACCCGTACTCGTCGCAGACGACCGATAGGACTCGGCACGCGCCGGCCCGGGCCGCCACCTCTTGGACAACGCGGGATTTCCCGATGCCAGGCGGGCCGGACACCTCCACAGACGATCCTCGGCCCGACGGCGCCACGTCCAAGCGATCGGCGATCAGGCGGATCTCCTTCTCCCGACCGACCAGTGGCGGCGCGGCCCGCGAAATCGACTTCCGGGCCGGTCCGGCCGCCAAGACGCGGTGGGCGTGGACGGGATGCACCTTGCCCTTGACCAGGAAGGGCTCGAGCTTCTCGGTGACGAACCCGAGCCGGCTGCGCTGTACCACCGCATCGGAGGCGAATACCTCTCCCGGCCCGGCCCGGCCCATCAGGCGCGCCGCCAGGTTGATGGCGTCGCCCTTGGCCGAGTAGGTCCGCCGGTAAGTGGGACCGAAACCCCCGGTGAAGACCCGTCCACAGTTGACCCCCGCCCGCACCCGCAAGCGACCCGCTCCATCGATGATGTCGAGCGCGGTGACGAGGATCGCCCCTGCGTCGTCCTCTGTGGCACTCGGGGCTCCCGCCACCAGCATCACCTTGCCCCCGTCCTCGGCGATGTCGGTCTCCCAGAAGGTCACCTTGTGCCGGATGCAGGCCTCCTGGACGGCGGTCAGGAATCCCTCCAAGGCCATGGCCAGCGCATCACCCCCGTCCTCGGCGAGAAGTCGATCCACGCCGGAGAACTCGATGAACGCCACCCCGACCTGCCGGTGTTCGCTCTCGATAGGAGCGGCCACGAGGAAATCCTTGAGGGCGGCCGGAAGGCTCGTGCTGGGTCGCCCGCCGGGACCGGTCGGAGTCGGCACTGACCGGGTGGTCACGTGCGGTGCGGCGGCCACGAGCAGTCCGTCGGCTTTGGCCGCGCCCACGACACCCGGTTCCAGGAAGGCCGCTGTCTCTGGGCTGATGACTATCTCGCCGGCCTCGGCCACACCCTCGAGGTGCGCCGTCCGCGTCGCCGAGGGGCCGGTGACGATCAGCTCCCGGTGATGCGATCCCACCAGAATGAAGTGAAAGGCCCCACTGTGGATGCCGACAGACATCCGGAGTGTCGCCCGCCCCGCCGAGGTCTTGAGGCGCCCTATGCGCGACATCGTCCTTTGCATCCTCGACGCCGCCCCGACGGCCCTGGCCGCGTGCGACTCGTCGGAGTACCACAGGAGCACCGCGTCCCCGCCCCACTTGATGAGCTCCCCTCCATTGGCATAGGCGATGTCGAGCAACTCGGCGAACGTGGAGTCCAGATAACCGGTCATCTCCTCCGCTCCCGCCTTGCCCCTTCCGGCGAGGATCTCGGTCAGGCGGGTGAAGCCGGAGATGTCCACGAACGCGAGCGTGCCGTCGAATACCCGGACCACCTCGTCGGGCACCGTTTCCAGCCAGTCCCTCGCCAAACGAGCGACATACGGCGAGAGAAGGGCCTCCGCCTCGGAGTTCACAACCGCATCTCGAGCCCATCGCAGGCGGCGACCACCTCCGCCTTCGTCGGCGGCAGGGCCTCGACGATGGCGGCGATCGCGTCGTCGGTGCGGGAAGGAGCGTGATGGAAAAGGGCAAGACGGCGAACCGCAGCGGCGTCGGCCAACCCGCAGGCGTATTCGATGCTGGCGTGACCGAGAAACGCCACCCCCGGGAACTCGCGCCCGAGGAACTGCGCGTCGTGGATGAGCACATCGGCGCCGTCGGCCAGCTCGAGCGCGGCTTCGTGCAGTGCGCCCTGCCCGTCGGCTCCGGGCCCCAGATTGAGCGGTGCGTGGTCGGACAGGTAGGCGAAGGTCTTCCCGGAGTGCTCGACGCGAAAGCCGAATGTCTGGCCTCCCTTGTGGGGGATCTCTCGCACCAAGATGCGGAATCCCTCGCGCTCGGTGCGGCCCTCGACCAGTTGGCCGAAGGTCCAACCCTCACCGAGGGCCTCCGGGCCGATCGGGAAATGCGGGGGCGAGAATCCCCTGGCCAGGACGGCGAGCGCGTCCCCGTCGGGCGCCGGCAACAGCACGTCGACCCTGTGGTCGGGCCGTGCTCCCGCTTCGAAGAAGGGTAGCCCCTGGGTGTGGTCCCAGTGCAGATGGGAGAGCAGGATCGTGCCCCGGAAGGGCTGGTCGGCGCAGAGAGCCGAGACGCGCCGGAGGCCTGTGCCGCCGTCGATCAGCAGCGACGGCGCCCCGCCGCCAGGCGCCACCGCGATACAGGATGTATGGCCACCGTAGCGGAGGAACTCCTGGCCGGGCGCCGGTGTGGAACCCCTCACCCCACAGAAAACGAGCCGCACCGGCCTACCCCCTGAAATCGCCCATTACAGCATATATCGCTAGGGCGGAACGTCGATGATTGCACGGTGAGAAGGGCGCGGATCCCGACCCGATTCCCACCTTACCGTCCACGCTGGCAGCACTTGGTTGCGGCGGGTGAGACGCGGATGTACGGTTGCCGGCGGCAGTTGAGGAGGGGCGAGGAATGGCAGCACAGAGTGGCCATGCGGGTGGCTACCTGTCCGCCCTGGGCTCGCGAGATCTCCGGCGTCTTCTGGGCAGCCAGGTCATTTCGGCCACCGGTTCATGGGCCTATAACGTCGCGTTGGCTGTACTGCTGTTCGACCAGACCCGTTCGACTACCTGGGTCGCTATGGGAGTGGTCGGACGGTTCGTACCCGCCCTTCTCTTCAGCGCGTACGCCGGCGTGCTAGCGGAGAAGTTCGAGCGGATCCATCTGATGGTGATGATCAACGTCGCGGCGTTCGCGGTCCAGGCCGTTCTGGCTCTTGCGGCGTGGCGCCATGCGCCTGCGGCTGTGCCGGTGGTCTTCGCCGCGCTGACCTCGGTGCTGATGACGCCCTACCTGCCGGCCGTTGCCGCCGTCATCCCGGAGGTGACGCCCGAGGAGGACCTGGCGGCGGCGAACGCGCTGAGCGGCACCGTGGACAACCTGGTGATCATTCTCGGGCCGGCCGTAGGCGCCGGGCTGGTGGTGGCGGGCGGGCCGGCTCTGGCCTTCCTGGCCAACGCCGCCACCTTCGGGGTAGCCGCGGTAGTCGTCGCCAGGATGGCCGTCAGGAGCCGCCCGAGCGACGTTACCGACGGAGGAAGCGCGGGTCTACTGCGGCAGATGGCGGAGGGCTTCCGGGCTGTGGGTTCCTCGGCCACTGTCGCAGTGTTCGTCGCATTCAGCGCCCTGGCCAGTTTCGTGTACGGAACCGACACGGTGTTGTTCGCACCGGTGGCGGCCATCCAGCTCCACTCGGGATCGTCCGGTTACGGATACCTGCTGGCCGGTCTCGGTGTAGGGGGCCTCCTCGGAGCCTCCGTGGTCAACCGGCTGGCGGCCCGCCCCCACCTCGCTTCGGCCATCGTCGGCGGGATGGCGGCCTACACCCTGCCCGCGACCCTGCTGGTGGTGGTCCACCAGCCGGCGGCCGGCTTCGCGATCGAGGTGGTCCGCGGCGCGGGGACGCTCGTGGTGGACACGTTGGCCATCACGGCCTTGCAGCGATCGGTGCCCAAGGAAATGGTGGCCCGTGTCTTCGGCGTGTTCTTCGCCATCGTCCTCAGCGCGATCAGCCTCGGTGCGATCATCACCCCCACCATGCTGGGACTGGGCTTGCACCGCACGCTTCTCGTGTACGGATTCGGCGTCCCGGCACTGTGCCTCCTTTGTCTTCCGCGGCTGGTATCGCTCGATCGCGTCGCGGCGAGTCGGGCTGCGATGCTCGCTCCCCGCATTGCCATTCTGGAACGGCTGGACCTCTTCTCGACCGCGTCCCGAACGAGCCTGGAGCGCCTCGCCG
>JAKBAX010000526.1 GCA_021808785.1 Actinomycetes bacterium
GGGCTCGCCACGGATCGACAACCTGCCGTTATGTGTGCGCCCGGCGAGGGCGCCGGGCACGCACGATAGGTACCACGACGATGGCAACTGCAGCACCGATGTTGACCACCACCAGTGCGACCACGACACCGAACTGGGGTCCCTGGAAGCCATTGATGCTGAAGGCACCGGTGGCAAAGGAACCATTGCGGAAGGGGTCGGTGCCATCGACGGTAACCAGGGCATCGCCTACTTGGCCGACCTCGACGGTGAACTGGCCGACGGCGTGGAAGTCCATACCTCCCCTCGCCCCAGTGATGGTTCCGGCCGACGACGCCTTCACGGGCAGCGACCGGCCGCTGGGATCGGTCACCTGAATACTGTTGATGGTGCTCCCGGTCGTCGCGTAGATGTACCAGGTACCAGGCCTCACCGACACCGTGGCCCGGCCGGGAATGTCCGCTGTGGTGAACGTGTCGAACTTTGCGCTCACCGTCGTGCCCACGGCGTAGAGCCAGAAGGATGCTGCGACGAGAGCTACCAGGGGGAGCAAGCCGACCAGGATGTACCGGGCCCGCAAAGGGCGGAACGGGGGCGCTGACGGGTCCGGGGATACCGGTGGAGGGGTAGCAGCTAGATCGGTGTCGACCATCTTCATCGCCTCTCGAACCCATCTTGCTCCCGTCTCTCCGCCGGCGGCCAGAGTCGAAGGTCTCTTCGCCCAGGCGAGCGAACCTCTCAGTCGCTTGGCAGACGGGCCCTACGATTGGCATCCCACTGCTCGGCACAGCCCGGGGAGCAGAACCAGATGCCGGCCTCTCCCCCCGGTCGGTAGGCGGCAGCATCAGCCGGCGGGATGGTCATGCCGCAGATCGGGTCGGTAGCCCGCTCCGGGAGGTATCGGTCCGGGTCGGCCCGGAAAGCGTCGGCACAGCCGGGATTACAGAAGCTGATGATTCGGCTGCGGTGCTCCACCTGGGCCGGGGCAGCGGCCGGCACTACCGCCATCCCGCAGACCGGATCGAGAGTCTCGAGGTCCACCTGGCCACCGGCGTGGTCGCCGTGACCCTTCCCGCCGTCGCTTTCGGAACCCGAATCGGCGGATGTATAGCGGTCTGGATCGGCTTCGAGGCGGTGCTTGCAGTGATCAGAGCAGAAGTAGATGCGGCGCCCATCCAGGATCAGCGCCGCCGGAGCGTGGGCGATCTCGACCTGCATACCGCACACCGGGTCTTTGGCATAGCCGGCACCACCACCGAAGCGCTCCCGCTGGCGGTACAACCAGTACACACCAGCGAAAGCGAGGAGGGCGATCATGTCGAGCACGGTGGTGTAGTTCCAATGCAGGGTGTCGCCGACGATCCGGCCGGTCTTCGCGGTGGGGATCCAGCCGAGGGCCTTGAACAGGTACTCCGTGACCAGCCCGGCGGCGGACATGACCGCCCAGAACACCGCCAGCATGCGTAGCGCCATGGCCCCGCCGTACTGCTTGCGGTAGATGAGCAACAGGGGTAGGGCGATGAGGTCGGCGAAGATGAAGGCGACCACTCCGCCGAAGGTGATACCGCCTTGCCAAAGGGCGGCCGCGAGGGGGACGTTGCCGATCGAGCAGACGAAACTGATGAGGGCTACGAACGGGCCGACGACTGCGTTCTCCAAGCTGGTCCAAAAGCCGTGGCCGTGGACGAAGACGTCTGACCAGACCCACGTTGGGACCAGCACTGAGAGGAATCCGGCGATCCCGAACCCGACGACCAGTTCCTTGCGGAGCATGGTGAGGTCGCTCATGGTGTACCCGGCCGCATCGGACCAACCGGCTCGGGTGCGGATCCGGTGGCGCCATCCCTCCCGTTGCAGCGCTGCTTCGGAGCCGTGCTGGTGCGCAGGGTCACTCGAAGACTCGAGGTGTGCTCTGGCCCCGGCGAGGGCTCGGCCTCTGAGCCACAGGCTGCCGAAGGCGACCAGCAACACGATCATGATGGCCCCACCGATGAACTCGGCCACCAGGAATTCCCATCCCAGGAGCACGAGCAGCACTATGCCGAGCTCGACCACCAAGTTGGTAGAGGCAAACATGAAGACCATCGACGCCAGGAAGTCCGCGCCGCGCACGAACAGGGAGCGGGCCATGGCGGAGGCGGCGTAGGAGCAGCTCGAGGACACCATCCCATACGCTGACGCGCGGGCTACCGCCGAGGGGCGGTGGTCACCGAGGCGGCGTTGCATGGCCTCTCGTGATACGAACGCCTGGACCGCGCCGGACAGGGAGAAACCAAGTACCAACGCCCAGAGGGTGTCCCAGAACATGTAGAACGCCTCACGCAGGCTGCGGCCGATGTCGGTCCAGAACCCACCGAAGGTGAGGGCCAGCAAATCAGGGTGCACTACGGTCTCCTGCCAGGTAGCCGCAACAGCCGGCCCAGCTCCCGGAGGGTCCAGGTCAGCCGGCCCCATGGACCCGTCCCGCAGGTAGGCTCGCCGGCCGAGGTGGTCCGGCACACCCCGAGCGGGGGCCGGCGGCCGATCATGACCGTACCAGCCGCTCGATCGCGGCGCGGGCCTCGACGATCTTCTCGTCCGCTTCGGGTCCCCCGATCGCGACCGCGTCCTGGACGCAGTGGCTCA
>JAKBAX010000527.1 GCA_021808785.1 Actinomycetes bacterium
AGCGTGGTGGCGACCAGCCCGGTCCATGTGCTGGAGCTGGCCGCGGACGACTTCCGCCAGCTGGTCCACCACTCACCCGAGTTCGTCCACGCGCTGCTGAGGGGCCTGTCGGTCAAGGTGCGGGAGACCGACGCCCTGAGCAGCTGAGCGGCCCGCCCGCCATCGGCTCGGCCTGCTCATCGGCCAGCAGGGCGGCCACGTCGGCCTCGCCGCGGGCCGCGTCCACCATCTCGTCCATACCGATGGGGCCCACGTTGCTGCCGGCCAGGAACTGCTTGACCAACGCCCGGTCACTCGTGGACATGTCCTCGGCGGGGCCGAATCGCACCAGGCTGGAACGGTAGAGCATCCCGACGTAATCGGCCGTCCGCTTCACGGAATCGATGTTGTGGGTGATGATGAAGAAGGTGCAGCCGGTTTCACGCTGCACCGACTTGACCAGTTCGTCCAGGTACGCCACCCGCACCGGCTCGAGGCCGGAGTCGGGCTCGTCGAAGAACACGATTTCGGGGTCGAGGACCAGGGCCCGGGCCAAGCCGGCCCGCTTGCGCATTCCTCCCGATATCTCCCCGGGCAGCTTCTTCAGGTGGGCGACCACGCCGACCATCTCGGCCTTCTCCAAGACGATGGCCTTGATCTCACGCTCAGTTCGCTTGGTGTGCTCGCGAAGCGGGAAGGCGATGTTGTCGAAGATGTCCATGGACCCGAAGAGCGCGCCGTCCTGGAACAGCACCCCGAACTTGCGGCGGATGCGCAGCATGTCCTTGTGCCGGATGCCGACCACCGGCTCTCCATCGACGTAGATCTGGCCCTCCTCCGGCCGCAGCAGGCCGATGATGTTCTCGAGCAGCACCGACTTGCCGGTACCCGAAGGGCCCAGAACGGCGGATATCTTGCCCCGCGGCACGTCGAAGGTCAGGTCCTTCAGCACAGTGTGGCTGCCGAAGCGCTTGGTCACGTGGCGCAAAGCGATGACCGCGTCGCGGCCGGGGGCGGGAGGATCCGGCCCCGCCGGGGGTGGGTGAGTTGGGGCCACTGGGGGAATGTTCCCCCCGCCTAGCCGCAATCCTCCTGGATCACCCAGAAGGGATGAGCCGCGGCGGTCAGGTGCATTTCAGCATCGACTTCAACGTCGGCAGCCCGATCTGCAGCTACACCCCCCTCGTCCCCCTGGCCGAGCCGACCCAGCCCGACACCTCCACCGCCGAGCTCGACGGCACCTGCTCCACAGTCGCCCCGAACCTGCTCCAACGGGGGGCTGACAAGGCCCCCCCTCCGCACTCATAGAAAGCCGCCACCGCCATGGAAACCATGTACGACGACGACCTCTTCGAGGACACCCAGATGACCGAAGCGGCCCCGGGGCGCCGGACCGGTCGCCGGCGGCGGGTGGCCGGCACGGCGCTGCTGGTGGTGCTAGTCGCCGCCCTCGCCCTGTCCGTCGCCGGCTGGATCACTGCCCGAGGCTCGGCCGGCCGCCTTCGCAGCACCGACGCCCTGCGCACCAGCGCCACCGCCGCGGCCAGACAGTACGGAGTGGACTTCGGCAGCTACGACTACCGCAACCTGCACGGGGCCGGCGCGCCCTGGACGCAGATAGAGGACCACGCGACGGCCGGCTTCAAGAGCGACTACCAGAAGACCAGCAGCCAGCTGGAGCAGACCATCGTCGCCTACAAGGCCACGGCCAAGGCATCGGTCCCGGTCGCCGCCGTCTCTTCGATCAGCGGATCGAGATCAGTCGTGCTGATGCAGCTCAGCCAGACCATCACCAACTCGACCCAGAACAACGGCCCCCAGACCCAGCAGTTCCTCGTCACCATGACGATGCTGCGTCGAGGCGGACAGTGGGTCATCGACAACGTGCAGGCCAACTTGTGATCGGACGCGCGGCCCGCACCACGGTGGGCCGGACCGGCGGGGCCGCGGCCCTGACGCTCGCGACCATCGGGTTCGCCTCCCTGACCCGGCCCGGGCGGGCCGCGGCCGACCCGATGCAGACGCCGCCGTACCCGACCGCCTGCCTGCACCAGGTGGCCGCCAACCCGGCCAAGGGGGCGGCCCTGAACGCCGCTTTCGCCCCCTACGAGGTGCCGTTCAAGGCCATCATCTTCGACGGCAGCATCACCATCGCGCCCAACATCGTCATCCCCCACCTTCGCCACCGCCTGCGGTGACGTCCAGCTGCCCCAGCTGACCGGCACCATCACCTCCTCGGAGATAGTGGTGGCCACGCCCAACGTGTACATCGCCGGGCTGGAGGCCCTCCCCACCGACATCGGCTTCGGGGGCCTGAAGGCCGACATCGTCATGACCCCGGCCCACAACGGCGGCCTCGACATCTCGGTCAACGGCACCACCACCGCTTCGCTCAGCACGCTGGGCATGACCTGCAGCCTGAGCCTCGACGCCAGTTTCACCACGCTGAGCGACGGCGTCCTGTCCGGCCAGCCGGTCACCGGTCCCACCGAGGAGGGCCAGGCGGTCACTGTCAGCAACTCGTTCGCCGTCCCCACCGTCATCGGCTCCAACACCTCCACGTGCCCGCCATCGGTGGCCCAGGCGTTCAACACCGCCCTGCACCGGCCGGCCCCGGCCGCCC
>JAKBAX010000528.1 GCA_021808785.1 Actinomycetes bacterium
GCCCGATCTTCGACGCTGTAAGCGGAGTCCGCGGCGTGCAGTGCGGCGTCGAGCCGGTCGACGTCGGTGCCGATGCCAACCAGTTGGAACCCTCCGCTGGAGCGGGCCTCGGGCAGGGCGTCGTCCCCGAGGGCTCGGCGTAGGTCGTTGATGTAGCGGCGGATGGTGGCGGGGTCACGGTCTTTTTCTCGGCCGCGGCCCAGCGCGGTGCTGATCTGCTCGCCGCTGCAGAGACGGTCGGAGTGAAACGCCATCCAGACCAGCACCTCGAGCGCCGGGTCTTTCACCGCCGGCCCCTCGTTTTGTCCGCTCATGATCCGGGGCCGCCCCAGGACCTGCACCTCCCGGGCGTCGTCATCGAGCGGCGGCGGGCCGGCCGGAGGGACCAGGAGGACCGGCGGAGGCTGCTGCGGTGGCGGTTCGGGGCCGGGCGCCGCCGGCGCGGGTGTGGGCCCCGGCGGTCGCTCGGGCGGGCTGTCGGGGGACGGGTCGTCGGCGACCGGTCCCGGCGGCGGCTGGGTCCGGTTCCTCCGGCGGATCACCACGCCGCTCCCGCTGAGTCCGGCCAGGGCCAGGGCGGGCAGGACCACGGCCAGCCAAGGGAACCCGCTGCCGGTAGCGCCACGGGCGGGGTCGGCGGCCGCGGCCCGGCCGGGGGCGGCGGCACTCAGCGTGCGGATGGTGGCCGGGACGGTGGCGGCCCCGGCCGGCGCGGTGTAGGTGGCGGCCGGGATGGTGATGGCGAAGGTGGCCTGGCCCTGGGCGGTGACGGTGACCGGGACGGCGCAGTTGTCGGTCTGGGCGGCCATCTGACCCGGGTTTACGGTGAGCGTGGCGGTGGTCAGCCCGGCCGGCACCTCGAACGCGTAGATGCCGGTGAACGCCCCGAACCCGGTCCGGTCCGGGCCCAGACCAGGGAACACGGTGGCGTCCTGGGCCGCTTGGCCGGCGACGGTGAGGGTGACCTGCGATCCCGACAGCGGTGGGTAGCACATGCCGTTGCCGGAGTCGGCGTAGGTCAGGCTGGACAGGTCGGCGACCAGCCACTGCTGGGATGGGCCCGAAGGCTGGTCGCTGGGGTGGTCGGGTCCGAACCACGACAGCGTGACCCCCGATAGCCGTACCGGCAGGGCCGCGTCGGGGGTGTCGCCGGTCGGGTCGGGGGTGGCCAGATCGGTCTCGTCCGACAGCGGCTGCGTCAGCTGCCACGAAACCGGGTCGTGGTAGAGCACCGCCGGCTGGTCGCCCTCGCGGGCCATCTTCGACAGCGAGAACCTCTGGGCGTAACCGCCCGACGCCAACTCGACGGCCACATCCGAAGCGGCCGCCGGTACCGACGCCATCCAGTACGAGGTGCCGCTGTCCCAGGTCGTATCGGGGCTGGCCCCACTGGCCCGGTTGGGGCTGCCGGCGATCAGCGGCAAACCGATGCGACTGCCGTCGACCACCACCGCGGCCGTGACGGGCGGCAGATCGTCATTCGAGTCCACATCGGCGGCCACATCCAGCCCGAACACCCACAGCCGCTGGCCCGCCGCGGCGTCAACCGCGTTAGCGCCGCCCGAACTCTCGCCAGTGGCCACCCCGGTGACCCGGGCCGCGAACCGCCACCCCCGCAGCCGGCCATCCACCGGTACGGCCAAGGCGGTGCCCGGATCCGAGACCGCCACCACCGAGTCGGCGCCCGCGGTCCGGGCCGTGGCCGCCCGGGCCGGGCCGGGCAGGGCCGCCACCAAGACCGCGAGGACGAAGACGGAGCCGCCGAGGCGCCACCTCGACCACGGCCCGTTTCTGTCATCACCGCCGCCCGATCCGATCACAGTGCCCGGAGTGTAGACCGGCCGCCGACCTGCTCCGGGCGAGCGACAAGCCCAGACAGCGACCGGCGGCCGCAGCCAGCGACGGGCGGACCCGGAACCTGTTCCGACCTGCGGGCGGAACTTTGTTGCTGCGAAACGGCGCTCTGGTGGCCCGGTAGCAGGTGACCACACAACCCCTACCCCTGGAGGCCCCACCATGACCGCCCTACTCACCATCTTGCTGCTCGACACCATCGCCGTGGCGGTGATCTTCGCCGCCATCGCCCGCGTCGTGATCATCCCCGCCGAGCGCTGGAACCAGGGCTACCTGTCCAAAGTGGCTTGGATCGCCGTAGCGGTGTGGTGGATCTACAACCTCCACTTCATCGTCCTGCCCATCGGGGCCATAGCCGCCCTGTGGCAGGCCCACGTCATCAACCGCCAGAAGCCCACGTCCAGCCTCGACGTCCCCTACGCCGACGGTGAACCCGACAGCACCGACACCGAAACCGCCGACACGCAGGAGCACGCATGAACACCCACACCGCCACCCACCAGGTCGCCATCGTCCACGGCCCGGCCAACCCCGACCTCGACGCCGCCCTGGAGTTGGCCGGCATGATTCCCCTCATCGCCCTGGCCGACCTCAGAGTCTGGGCGTCCGGGCCCCCGCGAGCCGCCGCCCCCGTCCCGGCAGGCGTCGCACCCGTCGGCGACGGCGGCCCGCAACGGCTGCTGCTCACCGTCCCCCAAGCCGCCGCCGCGCTCGGCATCGGCCGCACCATGACCTACCAGCTCATC
>JAKBAX010000098.1 GCA_021808785.1 Actinomycetes bacterium
GACGGCCCGCAGCACCTCCGCCTCGTTCTGCAGGCGCCGCCGGTCCGAGTCCGTCTCCGCTCCCTTCACCACTACGCCGGGACCCTTTGTCATCCACATGCATCATGAATACATGAGATATAAAGCGATTACAAGGCCCTCCCGGACCTGGCGGCCGGTCCTATCGCCAGCTGACGTCCCTCCAGATGGCCACTCCGCCCACCCTCGCCGGCGCCCGACCGACCAGGGCGGTGAGGAAGGCCACCCCCCGCGGGCCGGCGGGCCCGGACGGGTCAGCCAGGATCATGGTGACCCGGGCCTGCTGCATCTCGGCGAAGATCTCGGCCCGCAGGGCGTGGGTGAGCGTCGGTGGGAGCCCGACGTAGACGCTCTGGAGGGTCAAGTAGGTCCGGGTGTAGCGGGTGTAGAAGGGGTTGTTGTCGCCGCTCTCGTAATAGCCGCCCACGATTCGGAAGCGCATGAACGACTCCGCTTGCCACACCATGGGCGCACCGACGTCCACCGCCAGGGCCGGGTACGGGTAGAGCAGCACGTTGGTTCCGGGCGCGATGCTGCGTACCGCCGAGGACGTGAAGAAGGCCGGTACCGGCACCGGCTGGGTTCGATATGGCCACTCCGGAACGAGCGGGATGAGGCAGACCGCCGCTACCGCGAGCGTCGACAGGTCCCGTACCACCGGGATCCGCGTGCGTTCGGCTACCCACACCCTGAGCTGATCGAGGACGAGGGCGAGGAGCACCACCGCGCCGAGAGCGGTGTACATGGAGAAGCGGACCGCGATCACATCCGAGCCGAGCGGTAGGTGATAGAGGAGCCGTCCGGGAAGCCATCCGTGGCCCGGCGGCACCGTGGAACCGGTGACAGTGAGGCTCGATCCCAACGACAGCACGAAGGCCACCGCCATCGTCACCGCGGTCACCTTCGCCACAGGGCGGCGCCGGAGCCAGATGGCCCCGATGATGCAGACGAGGACCAGGGGCACTCCCAGGTAGGAGCCGTTCTCCTGGAGATTTCCCTCCACGAAGTGGCTGGACATGTGCACCGCGGCCGCCGGTGCGAGGGCCTGCAACGACGTGGGAACGACGATGCCGGCCAGGTCGGCTCGGAACGGCACCGGAGGCGAGGCCAGGCCGTGGACATGCTGCGGCCCGGAGATGGCGTACCACACCGGGTAGGCCAGCACCCCGCCGGCGACTACGACGCATACGGCGCCGGCTCGGCCGACCCGCTCCGCTATGGCGCCAAAGGGGCGTCGGGCGGCCAGATGGACAAGCGCCGCCACGACCAAGGTGACCACGGCCATGACCGCGGTGGAGTCGAGCACCTCGCTGGAGGTGAAGAACTGGGCGATGGTGAGGCCGGCGAGGATCAGGCCGAGAATCTCCGGCCGCAGCGACGTGCGGGGGGCGCACAACTCGTAGAGGACCAGGGCGATGAGAGGCGGGATCGCGACGAAGGCCAAGTGGATGTGCTGCGACGCCTGACCGACCATGTACGGGGAGATCTCGAACGCGAGGCCTCCGATCAGGGCGGCCCCCCACCATCTGGTCAGCCTCCTGATGAGCGCGTAGCAGGCCACGCCCGAACCGGCGAGAGCGATGGTGACGGCGGTGTAGTAGGCGTTCATCGGCCCGGCCAGCAGGGTGACCGGTAGGACGAGCAGGGCCGGGAAGGCGATGCTCGGGTTGTCGATGAGGTTGAACCCGTGTGGCTCATTGACCAGAGCTGTGGACAGGGTCGGGTGGCCGTGTACCAGCGACCACGCCCAGTAGCTGAGGAACCAGATGCTCTGTCCCGGATCGGGACCGGAGTTGGCCTGCGTGGCCGGCGCCGAGGCGCCCCACAGGTGCGAAAAGGCGAACAGGGCGACGAGCAGGTACACCAGGACGGCCAATCCGGCCCGCCAGTACCTGCGTAACACGGCGGCTGAGTATACGGGGGCCCCTCCCGCCGCCAGAGGACCGCCGAAACTTCGGGAGAAGCCCCTTTCGAACCCCGATGTGATTTGAGTACATTCCGGTTGGTGGGCGGGACCGTGCTCGGCGGAGCGACGCAGCGATGGGTTTCGCCCCTGCGCGAGATCGAACGGGCGGTCCAGGAGCGGGCCAAGTCAGCCGGTCTGGACATGGCCGAGCCCGACGCGATCGAGAAACTGCGGGCTCTATTGGTCGACGAGGTGAGCGACTGGCGGGCCCAGTTCCGCCGCGGCCAGCGCCTCCAGGACGTCGCCGATCCCGAGGGGGCGGTCGAGCGGGCCCTGCGGAATCTGGCCGGCTACGGCCCGCTGCAGCCGCTTCTCGACGATCCCGACGTGTGGGAGATCATGGTCAACGGCCCGGACTCCATCTTCTCCAAGCGACACTCGGGCCAAGGCGGCTACCACCACGAGGTATTCCACGACGACGAGCACGTGGTGCGGGTCCTCACCAAGATCCTGGACGACGCCAGTCGTTCCCATCGAAAGCTGGATCCGTCCGAGGGACTTCAGGACGCCCAACTCGACAACGGGTCCCGTCTCCACATAGTTCACTCCGACGTGGGCCGCGACGGTCACCTGCTGGTAAACATCCGGAAATTCTCCGGGGTGGCCCACCGGAATCTCCACGAACTGGTGGGGCGGAGCATGCTCGACGGCGCCACGGCCCGTTTTCTGACCGCGTGTGTGCGCAGCGGGCTCTCCGTGCTGATCGCCGGTGCGCCGGGGTCGGGCAAGACGACGATGCTCGGTTGCCTGGCCGCCGAGCTGGACCCTGCCCTGCGGGTGGTGGTGGCCGAAGAGGTCTTCGAGTCGGACATCCCTCTCCCGAACGTGGCCCACATGCAGACCCGCCCGGCCCGGGCCGACCGCAAGGAGGTCGACCTGCGCCGTCTGGTGGCCGGCTTCTTGCGAATGGCGCCCGATGTCGCCATCGTCGGGGAGGTTCGGGACCGGGAGGCGCTGCCCCTGCTGCTCACCCTGTCGTCGGGGGTGCAGGGTTTCACCACGATCCATGCCGGGTCGGCCCGCCAGGCCCTTTCCCGGCTTCGCTTCATCTGCCAGTTGGCCGAGACCGGTTCGGAGCTCACCGTGGCGGCCCTGTCGGCGTTGGTGAGCGAGGCGGTGGACGTGGTCGTGCACTGCGCCCGGAGCGAGGCCGAACTAAGGGTCACCGAGGTCCTGGCGGTGGAGGACCTGCAGGTGGCCGCCGGCACCGTGGCGTTCACCACAACCACGGTGTTCGCTCGGACCCGATTCACCGACCCGTTGCGTTGGTCGGGGAGCCTGCCGGTGCGGGCGGCCCGGGCCCTCGAATTGCACGGCTACGACCTACGCGCCCTGGTGGGCCAGGCGTGAGCACCATGGTGGTCGCCGTCGCGGCCGTGACAGGGACGGCCATGGCCGCGGTGGGGGGATGGTTGATCTACACCGCGGCCGTTGCACCGGCGGCCGGACGAGGCCCAGGCCCAAGCTCGATTTCCCGCTACCGGGAGCTGGCCCGCCGGCGTCTTGCGGGCCTCGAATGGCGGGAGCGGGTGTCGGACCCCGCCGGGGCCGACCTGACGATCCGAGCAGTTGCTGTCAGGTCACGCGAGGTGGGTGCGGCCGTGGTCGTGATGGCCTTGGTCGGAGGTGGTGGGGCCTGGCTGCTCTTCGGCGGTGTCGTGCCCGCTTTGTTCGTGGCCGCGTTCTCGGCGACTTTCCCGGTGGCGGCCGAACGCCGACGCATCCAGGCCCGTCTCGACTCGGCCGTCGAGGAGTGGCCCCGGATGCTCGAGGAAATCCGCCTGCGGACGGGCTCACTCGGCCGGTCGGTACCCCAGGCGCTGTTCGAGGGGGGCCGCAACGGCCCTGAGGGCTGGAGGCCGGTGTTCGACGCAGCCGAGCGGGAGTGGCTCCTCACCGTCGATTTCGCCCGGACGGTGGCCATCCTCAAGAGCGGCCTGTCGGATCCGACCGCGGACGCCGTGTTCGAGACGCTCCTCATGGCGCACGAGATCGGCGGTACGGATCTCGATACGAAGCTGGCCGATCTGATCGAGGACCGGACCATCGACCTCCAGAGCCGCCGCGACGCCAACAGCCGTCTGGCCGGTGTGCGCTTCGCCCGCCGCTTCGTCGTGGTGGTGCCGCTCGGGATGGCCGTCTCCGGCCTGACGATCGGAACCGGTCGTCAAGCCTATGAGACGGCGGGAGGTCAGATGGCAGTGGTCATCGCTCTGGCGGCCGTGGCCGCCTGTTGGTGGTGGTCCGGTCGCCTGATGCGGCTGCCTGGAAGTCCGAGGGTGTTCCGATGATCCGGGTGCTGGTGGCCGCCGGCCTTTTGGTGTGGGCGGGGTCAGCACTGCTTCTGTCGCAGTGGTCGCGCCTGAGCCGACCCACCCTGGCCGAGCGTCTGCGCCCTTTCCACCCGGGGGCGGCCGCCCACCGACACCCGGCCCGAGCCGGGTCGCCGGCGTCGCTCGCCGACCTCCTCGGCCCGATGGTGAGGGAGGCCGGGGACCGGATGGCCCGGGCCTTCGGCGTGTCGGAGGGTGCGGCCCGGCGGTTGTCCCGGGTCCACGCGTCGACGTCGGCCAACGCGTTCCGGTTGCGTCAGACCGCTCTGGCAGCGGGGGCAGCCGTGATCGGGGGCCTGGTCGCCGTCTCGACCGCAGCCGCCGCGCCGATCGCCATCCTGCTGGTGGCTGGCGGCCCCGCTCTGGTGTTCTTGATGGTGGAGCAACGACTGGCCCACCGCTCGGAGGCGTGGCAGAGAGTCACAGCCGAGGAGCTTCCGGTCATCGCCGAGCAGTTGGCCATGTTGTTGAATGCCGGGTACTCGGTCGGTGCCGGTCTAACCCGGTTGGCGGAGCGCGGACGGGGCTGCGTGGCTCGTGACATGCAAGACGTGGCCAATCGGGTGCAACAGGGCTTGTCGGAGGGAGCCGCCCTCGGGGAGTGGGCGGAGCGGGTGGGGGTCGACCCGGTACACCGCCTGGTGGCGGTGCTCACCTTGCACGCCGAGTCGGCCGATCTCGGGCGCCTGGTGTCGGCCGAGGCCAGAGCCGCCCGGCGCGATCTGCAGCGCCGCACCGTGGAACAGATCGAGCGCCGGGCCCAGCAGGTGTGGGTGCCCGTGACAGTGGCCACCCTGGTACCTGGTGCCATCCTGCTGGCCGTGCCGTTCCTTGCCGCCCTGCACACCTTCGCCAATGCCTGACGAGGGTGGAGCGAGCAGACACGGACAAAGGACCGGAGCAAAATTGCTCTAGACCACATCGATGTAGTTTCGATAGATTTCGGTGACAACTGCGGAGGAGGTCTGGTGGAGCACGAGATGTCATTGACGGTCACGTCTGACGGGGGGCGGCGCGTAAGCCGCGACGACCGGGGGGAAGGTGTCATATCGGCTGCCATCGCGGTACTGGTGATGGCCTTCCTCGGCGTCGGTATGTGGGTGGCCTTCAACGCCACCTTCCAGCACGCATCGTCGCGCGTCAATCAGCAGGTCAACTGCATAGGCCAGTCGGCTCCCACCTGCTGATCCATGGCGACGGAGGGCGGCGAGGGCGGAACGGCCATCGTCGGGACCATCGTCGGGTTCCTCATCGTGATGTTGTTGCTGCTGTTCGCCACCCAGGTAATCGTGCGCCTGTACGCCGAATCGGCGCTGACATCGGCTGCCACCCGGGCCGCCGAGTCGGTAGCCACCTCGCTCCAGCCGTCGCAGGACGTGGCGGCGGCGGAGGCGGCGGCCCGGAGCCAACTCGGTTCTTTCGGCTCCCGTCACGTGAGCTTCGACTGGAAAGAGGTAGACGGCCAGCAGATCGTGCTGGAGGTCCGGGCCCAGAGCCCTGAGTTCCTGCCCGGCATCCCGGGATGGAGCCGGATCCAGCGGACCGTCACCGTGCGGACTGAGCGGTTCCGGTGAGCTACCAGGTCCCTCGGTCCGAGGATCGGCCCGACCCTCGGTTCGAGGGTCGGGCCGGCGTACGCGGGGATGACGGCTTTGTCGGCGGGTTCGAAGGGTTGCTGTTCGGGATGTTGATCTTCGTGGTCGGGGTGCTCCTCGTGGCCTACGCCTGGGCGGTGGTCGACACCAAGACGGCGACCGGGGAGGCGGCCCGTCAGGCGGCCCGTACCTACGTCGAGGCGGCCGATGCGGCTGCTGCGGCACGACAGGCCCAACAGGCGGCCGACACGGCCCTGACCGGCTACGGTCGCGATCCGGCGCGGGCCCGGGTGCGCCTCGTGTCCGGGCAGTTCGCCAGGTGCGCCCGGATCACGATTTCGGTGACCTACCCGGCCCCCCTGTTCCAGCTGCCTTTCATCGGCCCTCTCGGCTCCGGCGTGTCGGTCCGCAGCGAGCACTCGGAGCTGGTAGACCCCTTCCGGACCGGCCTGGCCGGCACGGCGGCCTGCCCATGACCGGGCCAGTCCCTGCCGCACCGGTCCCGGGGGGTGATCGGTGGACCCGGCGACCTCGTGGACATCGCCGTACCGCCGAGCTGGACGCCGAGCTCGGTGCCGAGCTGGACGCCGAGCTCGAGCTCGGTGCCGAGATGGATGCCAAGCTCGGTGCCGAGCTCGACCGGGGCGGCCATCCACCCCGCCACGGCGGGACAAAACGCCCCCCGGTGGGCGCGGGGACCCGCTCGGAGGGCCCCGGTGCGCTGATCTCGAGCTTTGAGCTCACCGATTGTGTGCAAAAGGAGGTGATATACACGCCCTTTTGCACAGAATCATTGGAAGGCTGCTGTACCGACCTCCGCATGTACCGACGGCCGCCCCGAAGCGAACGTCGGCGTGATCCGAGCGGACCGGCACCGGGTGCGAGGAGCGTCGCTCGGTCCGCGGCCGCGTGGTGGGCCGGGGTGGTACGGCGCCGGGCGAATCGCGAGAGCAGCGCCGGCCGGCGGCGGATCGCGTGCGAGGCCGGCAGCGTGCTGGTGCTCGTCCCGGCCGCCTTCTTGGTGCTGCTGCTTCTGGCGTCTCTCGCGGTGGACAGTGCGGTCGCCTACCAGGCCCAACAGCAGTTGCACGATTCTCTCACTGCGGCGGCCAACGACGCGGTGGCTGCTGGACTGGACGAGTCCCGCTTCTACTCGGGTCAGGGAGTGGGGCTCGATCCCTCCACCACCGGACTCGTCGTGTGTCAGGCGATCAACGCCCAGGGCGCCGGGTCCTCCCTTCGTGACGTGAGGGTCGCGCTAGCCATCTCGGGAGACTCCCTGCGCCTGACCGGGTCGGCATCGTTCGATCCGGTGTTCGGTCGGGCCTTACCCGGGTTGGGTGCCCGATCGGTGCGCTCGTCCGCCGAGGCCACCCTGGCCTCCGGTCCTGATACGCAGGCCTCGGGGCAACCCTTGGCCGGCCTGGCGTCCGGGACAGCCGCTCCGAGCGCCTCCTACGGCGCTCCCGTTCCCCTGAACTGCGGCCCGTAGACCCACACTGCACCCGGGCCGGCGTGCGTCACCGTCAGTCGGGCCGATCAAATCGGGCTCCGTATGGTTCTCCCGCCCTCGTTGAGCCGCCGATTCCTCGCCTCGCCTCGGCTCGGCTCGGCACGATCGATCATCGGCCGATCAGTTCGGTCAGTTCGGTCAGTTCCAGCTCGGCCCCGCCGAGTGCGGCGCGGGCCTGAGCGGGCGCGTGCACAGCATCGGATATCGCGGTAGAAACATCGGCCAGTAGCTCGGCCCACGCCCGGGACGGCGCCGCTGCGGGAGGGTGCCCGATGCTCCGCAGCACAGCCAGGTCGGCCCGCAGACGATCTATCTGACGCGGCGTCCAGGCGGTCCCCGAGGGTACAGCCGAGTCGGCCGCCAGGTGGTCGAGCGCAGGCGTGGACCTCTGTAGCCAGGTCGACTCGGAGCCGGCCGGCGAACCGCTCCTCCCCACGCCCGACACGGCGATGGCAGTGATCACCGCCGCAACCACGAGGAGCTCTACCGCGACCCGGCGCCGCGGCCACGTCCGGGGCGCGTCGGCGGCAGCCCCTCTTGGAGGAGGTCTACGCACGAGGCGCGGGGGCGGGGCCGGCCACGGGGGCGGGGCCGGCGCGTGTGTCAGCGCCGGCCGAGACGCCAGGGTCAGGCGGCCCCACCACGGCGCCTTCCCGGCCGGTGCCGGGCGGTGCCGTTGCGGTCTGGGCGGTGGGGGGGGAGGAGCGGTGGGACGGAACCGGGCCGCCGGCTTCTCTACCGGCCCATCGACCGGCCGGTCGGGCCGGTCGGGGTGGTCGGGGTGGTCGGGGTGGTCGGGGTGGTCGGGGTGGTCGGGGTGGTCGGGCCGGTCGCGCCGATCGACGCCTCCCGGCCGGACCCGGGGCCGGATACGGGCCGGGCGGCCCCAGCCTCCCGTGCCGTCGTCGGCATCGCCGTGATCCCCCCGGTCGCGTCGCGTCCTCCCGGGGATGCCGGCCGGCGCCGGGCGAAAGTCGCGGTCGGAGGTGCGGGCCAGGGCACCAGGGTAGGCCGCGTGCCGGGCTGGGTCGCGGAGGCAGCCCGGCGGCTGAGCCACAATGGACCCGCCATGCGCCTGGTCATCGCCCAATGCACCGTTGACTATGCGGGCCGCTTGTCCGCCCACCTGCCGCTCGCCACCCGGCTGATCATGGTCAAGGCGGATGGCTCGGTCTCGGTCCACAGCGACGGCGGGGCCTACAAGCCGCTCAACTGGATGACACCACCCTGCCAGCTGCGGATGTCACCGGACTGCTGGGTGGTGGCCAACAGCAAGGGGGAGACCATCACCATCCAGATGGAGGAGATCCTCTGGGAGGTGGAGCACGAGCTGGGCGCAGACCCCGGGTTGCGCAAGGACGGCGTGGAAGCCGATCTCCAAGAACTGCTGGCCGCCCGCCCTGAGGCGGTGGCAGCCGGCCTGAGCCTGATCCGTCGGGAATACCCGACCGACATCGGCCCGGTCGACCTTCTATGCCGGGACGCAGAGGGACGGGCGGTGGCCATCGAGATCAAGCGCCGGGGTGAGATCGACGGGGTGGAGCAGCTGACGCGCTACCTCGAGCGCCTCGACCTGGACGGGCGGCTACGCCCGGTGCGGGGCATCTTCGTGGCCCAGCAGATCAAACCGCAGGCCCAGGTGCTGGCCGCGGCCCGCGGTATCGACTGCGTCGAGGTGGACTACGACGAGTTGCGCGGCGCGGCGGACGACCGCCTCACGCTCTTCTGACCCGTCGCTCGGGGGCCCCACCCACCGCTCCTCGAGGGGCCGGGGGGCGGCCGCCGGTCATTGATGCTCGTCGGCCCAGGTCCCGAGCGAGCCTGGCGCCACCCGTTCTGGGCCGCGGGCAGATGGTGCGGCATCGGCCAGCCGGTCGGCCACCAGTCGGGCCGCTCTCGTGACCGGGTCGACCACGGCGGACGGGAACGGTCCACCTTCGCGCAGCGTGTCCTCCAGCTTGCGCTCCGGGACGTGCACGGGGCTGGCCAGGGCCGGCGTCAGCCGGCCGGCGTCGAGGAGGGCGGCCAGGGCGCGGGCCGACTCGGCTCTCGACCGGGGATGGCGGGGTGAACGGTTGAGCACCGGGACAATCCGTTCCGGCGCCACCCCGGCGCTCACCATCTGGCGCATCGTGAGGGCCAGGGAGTGGACCCCCTTGAGCCCGGGCTGGCCGACGACCAGGCACAACGTGGCCTGTCGAGCGGCGGTGCGAGCCAGGTGATTGCGCTCCTCGACCTCGATGGATCCGCCTTCCCCCTCGCCCTCGAAGTCGCCCGTCAGGTCGGCTACGACGGCCTGGAAGGCCCGCCGCAGGCCGGTGACGGTGGCGTCCACGGAGCGGGGGCGAAGGGCCGACCAAGCCTCTGGCTGGCGCAGCCCGAGCAGCAGCCGGTACCCCCGGCGGGGTACCGCGAAGGTCATCTGGGCCACCTCGCCGGCCTCCGGCCGGGCCAGGCGGTGGGCATCCACCAGTTCCTGCAGGCCGGGACCGAGATCGGCACTGTCGTGCAGCATGGCCTGATCGGCCCGCCGGGCCAGATCGGCCAGAACCACCCGTCCTCCGAAGCGCGGATCGAGGCCGAGGCCGGACGCCAAGGCGATGGCGATGCAGGATGCACCGGTCCCGCCCGGCCCGCACACCACGAACAGTGGTGCCTGCCAGAACGCGTCGGCCTGGCAGTCCTCGAGTACCGGGGGCAGCGACGTGCCCTCGGCGATGGGGACGCAGTGGGCGGTCAGGACGTCGAGCAGGTCGTCGGGTCCGAACTGCGGCGGCAGTTCGGCGGCCGCCCCCAACTCGGATGTGGGCGAGCGGATCCGACCGGTCCGCCGGTCCCGCACCACCACGACCGGGGTCGAACGCACCAGGCAGTCATCGATCAGATCCCGGTCCAGCGCCGGAGCGGATCCGTCGACCAGCAGCACCGAGTGCCGCCGCCCCGACGACAGGCGGGCCCGGACCTCCTCGGCCGAGACGCACTTGATGAACTCGGCCGCGATGGCTGCGGAGGTGGTCCAGCGGGCCACCGATTCGAACCAGGCGGCCCGGGCCGGGGCTAGTCCCAGGATGACGAACCGATCTCCGCTCACGGCCCCGTCCCGGTCCCGTCGGACGGTTCGGCTCGGATCAGCTCGATGGTGCCGGAATGGGCGGCCTGCACGACGGCTTCCGCCTGGCCAAGGTTGGACACGTCCAGCGTGACGATGACCGAGCCATTGCTCGCCCCGGAGAGGAGCCCGCTGTCCGGCCGGCTTACGCCGCTCAGGGTGGCCCCCCTCAAGACGACGATCGGCCCCGTCAACCCCGACCCGGACCCGGACCCGGACCCGGACCCGGCCCCGGCTGGTCCCGACGCTCCCAACCCGCCCCCGCTGGCACCCGAGGCGCCGGTGGTCCCTGCGGACGCGGTGGAGCCGGCACCGGCTGTTTCCAGCACGTCGACCGGGTCACCGGCGGCCACCGAGGCCAGCGAATCGGGATCGACCGGGATGCTGACCGGTCGACGATCTGAGGGACCGCCTGACCCGAGTACCGCGGACTGGATCAGCTCGCCCGGCCCGACCGCGACGCTGACCCGCCGCCCCACTAGAACGTCGGGACTACGGAAGGCGTCAGCCCGGGTCGCGCCGCTCAGTGTCATCTGGGACAGGCCTACGTCCCCGGGCCCGATCACCGTTCCGGCCGGTAGCGGGCGCGCCGCCACGGCGTAAGCGGCACTGTGTCCTCCGCTCGCCGACAAGGCGGCCGCGAAGACCACCACCGCGGCGGCCGCTACCAGCAGGCCGCCCACTACCGCCCGGCCGCCGAGGGCGCCCGGGCGACGTCCTATGATCGTGCCGGCCGGCGCCGAGCCGGGGCCGACCCCCTGGTCAGCCGAGCGCGACAGCTGCACCGGACGGCGGGGGTGGCCCACCAACGATCGAGGCCCCGCCGCCTTCCGCCACGCCACACATGAAATCTAACGAGATCCTACTGGCTTGTCTATCGGAAGGTTATTATGGCGATATGAGCGAACCGATCCAATGGATGGGCACGCGCGAGGCTTGTGAGCGCTTGGGGGTGACGCTGCGCACCCTCTACCGATTCATCGATGAGGGGCAGCTCCCGGCCTACAAGATGGGCCGGGTCATCCGCGTCCAGGCGTCGGACGTGGACGACTTCATCACCCGCATGCGAATCGAGCCCGGCACCCTCGAGCACCTCTATCCTGAGCCGAAGCCCCGTGGGCCGAGAGCGTTCGCCGAGGACGGTTTACCAGGCGAAGCCCTTTGAGCTCAGCTTCGGAGCAGTTGCACTGACGGCCGGGACCTGTCACCTCAGTTCCACGCAGGTAATAGCGCCCAGCGCGATGTGGACGGGCCGGCGCTCCGCTCCTTCTGCTCGCACCGTCACCAGATCCTGGCCGCAGGCCGACACCACCCCGTGGAAGGACTCGTCGGCGGTGTGTACCGTGACCGGCGCGCCGTCGGCCCCGAGGGCATCGAGCGCGTCGGCCAGCCCCAGGTCCAGCGCCGGTGGGCGCTGGCCGCCCGGGCGCGGCTCACCGGCCCGGCCCGCACCGAACCGGCCCGGGATCTCTGGCGGTGGGTGCCCTGCTGACGGGATCACCGACGAGATCGCGCCGACGGGCACGAGGACCGGGCCGCGCCGCGCCCGTTCGATGACGACCAGGTCCCGACCGGTCCCCACCAGGCGACCGACCACCCGCCGGGCCCCTCGCAGGCTCAGCGTCACCTCGGCGCCGACCTCGGCCAGATCGACCAGTATCCCGGACCAGGTGGCCTCGGCCGCGGACTGGTCGACCAGGGCCCGCAATCGGGACCGCTCGCCTGCCGCCCGCCCGACCCTCTCGGCCGCCGCCCACCGGGACAGTTCGGCCAGGAGGTCATCGGGCCCCGGTTCGCCCCACCCGTGTCCCGTCACTCCCACGAGGGTACCTTCGTGGCGATGGCCGACTGCCTGTTCTGCAAGATCGTGGCCGGGGAAATCCCCTCCGAGGAGGTGGTCTCGACCGAGCACACCTTCGCTTTTTTCGATATCAGCCCCGCCGCGCCGATCCACTTCTTGGTGGTGCCCCGGCGCCACATCACCAACGCATCCCACGTCAGGGGGTCCGACGGCGTCGTGCTGGCCGAGATGTTCACCGCCGCCCAGGCCGGGGCGGTCGCCCTGGGGATCGCCGATGGGGGGTACCGCTTGGTCTTCAACGTGGGCGACCACGCGCTCAACAGCGTGCCCCACCTGCACATGCACGTGCTCGGAGGCCAGCAGATGGGGTGGCCCCCGGGGATCGATCCGATTGCCTGAACGGCTGTTCCGAACGACGGTCCGCACTCGGGGAGCGGCCCGAGAGGTACCTTGGTGGTGAATCCAACCGTGTCCACGACCGTCACCGTCACCGTCCCCAATCATCTGATGCCCCGCCTCGTTGGGCCCCTCAACGAGAACCTGCGGACGGTCGAGGATGCGTTCGAGGGGACGTCCATCCATGCCCGGGGCAATGAGTTCACCATCGCCGGTGACGACGCGGTGGTGGCGGCCCGGCTGGTCGACGAGTTGCGGCTGCTCCTCGAGCAGGGCACCCCGATCGACCCTCAGGTCGTGCACCGCACCATCGACATGGTCAGGGCCGACGAGAGGCCCTCGGAGGTGCTGACCGCCGAGGTTCTGCGCTCGGCCCGGGGCCGGTCGGTCCGGCCCAAGACGAGCGGTCAGAAACGCTACGCCGAGGCCATCCGGGACCACATCGTGACCTTCGGCATCGGCCCCGCGGGGACGGGCAAGAGCTATCTGGCCGTGGCCCTGGCGGTGCAGACCCTGCAGGCCAAGCAGGTGGATCGGATCATCCTGACCCGGCCCGCGGTGGAGGCCGGTGAGCGGCTGGGCTTCCTGCCCGGTGACCTTATGGCCAAGGTCGACCCTTACCTGCGGCCTCTCTACGATGCCCTCTACGACATGCTCGGGACCGAGGCCGCCCGCCGCCTCCTCGAGGCGGGGACGATCGAGGTGGCTCCACTGGCGTACATGCGCGGCCGCACCCTCAACAACAGTTTCATCATCCTCGACGAGGCCCAGAACACCACGCCCGAACAGATGAAGATGTTCCTCACCCGCATCGGGTTCGGATCCAAAGTAGTGGTGACCGGCGACGTGACTCAGATCGACCTGCCGGGGGGACGCTCGGGGCTGGCCGGGCTGGATCGGACCCTGGCCGGCATCGACGGGCTGGCGTGGGTGGAGTTGGGCCGGCGCGACGTGGTCCGGCACCGGATCGTCTCCGACATCGTGGGCGCCTATGAGGCGGCCGAAGCGGCTCGCACCGGCCGGCCGCCGCACCGTGCCGGCGCCGGCGCCGACATCGACGCCCAGGCCGGCGTCTACGTCGACGCCCCCGACGTGGACGGCGACGCTGTCCCGGCCCCCCTCGGGCCCGGGGCCTGATCGGGCGACGGAGCGATCGTGCCACCGTCTGTATTCGCCGCCGACGAGCAATCGGCGCATCGGATCGACACGATGCGCTGGATCCGCCTGGCCGACGCGGTCCTGGCCGACGAGGGGATCCGGGGCGAGACCGAGGTGTCCATCCTCTATGTCGACGAGGCCACCATCGCCGACCTCAACAGCCGGTTCCTCGGTAAGCCGGGACCTACCGACGTGCTCGCCTTCCCGATCGACGAGGAGCCGGTGGAAGGGGGTCGCAGCCCTGACTCGGGTGGCACCGGGCCGGGCTTCAACCCCACCCCCGACGACGCCCCCACCCTGCTCGGCGACGTGGTGATCTGTCCGTCGGTGGCCCACCGCAACGCCCCGGCTCACGCCGGGAGCTTCGATGACGAGTTGGCGCTGCTGCTCGTGCACGGCCTGCTCCACCTGCTCGGTCTGGACCACGAGGACCCCGAGGAGGCCGAGGTGATGGAAGCCAAGGAGCGGGAGCTGCTGGGCCGTCACCATGGTTCGGTGCCGCTCGGCGCCTACCATCGGGCCGAAGCCGCCGACGAAGCCGGAGCCGACGCCGACGCCGAAGACGCCGACGCCGACGCCGAAGCCGCCG
>JAKBAX010000099.1 GCA_021808785.1 Actinomycetes bacterium
AGCACCCGAAGAGGTCGGGACCGACAAGCCCGGCGGGCCGCGCTCCCGCAAGGGTGCGGAGACCCGGGCCCGCCTGCTGGCCGCGGCCAAGGAGATCTTCGAGGAGAGCGGCTTCCTCGACGCCCGTATCTCCGACATCGCGGAGCGGGCCGGCCTGTCCCACGGCTCCTTCTACCACTACTTCGAGTCCAAGGAGGAGATCTTCCGGGAGGTGGCCGAGGCGGTGGAGGAACAGCTGAGCGCCCCGGTCGGGAGCGTCATCTTGGACCCGACGTCCGACGCCACCCCCCAGGAGCGCATCCGGACCGCCATCAAGCTGCACATGCAGAGCTACCGCGACCAGGCCCGCATCATGGGGGTGATCGAGCAGGTCTCCCGCTACGACGAGCAGGTGCGGCTGGCCCGGCGGGCCCGGCTCGACCACTACGGCCGCCAGGTCGAGGAGTCCATCCGGCGCATGCAGCGCCACGGTCTGATCGACCCCGAACTGGACCCGACCATCGCGTCCGCAGCCCTCGGCTCGATGACCACCCGGTTCCCAGAATCGTGGTTCGTGGAGGGCAACCTGGACTGCGACTTCGACGACGGGGTGGAGCAGATGACCCGGGTGTTCATCAATGCCCTGGGGTTCCGGGCCGACGCGCCGGCCGCGGCCCGCCGCCGGACGGCAGCCGCCGGCTGATCAGAACCTGATCAGAGCACGCCGGTCGCGCTCTCGGGGCGGGAACGGATCATGTTGTCCTGGGTGAACGAGGCCACGAACGTGCCGTCGGCGCGAAACACGTCGGCCCGCCCGTAGGTCCGGCCCCGCCCGGCATAGGGGCTGCGGTGGGCCAGCAACATCCACTCGGAGGCGGAGAACGGCTCGTGGAAGGTGATGGTGTGGCCCAGCACCGCGGTGGACAGCGTCTGGTGCGACTGGGCCTGACCGATCCCCTTGTGCGGGCGCATGGCGGTGGCGATCAGGAACCCGTCGGTGGCGTAGCTGAGCAGGGCCTGGCTGATGAGAGGGTCGTCGGGGGCCCCGACGAAACGGGTCCAGACGTCGAGCTCGGCCGGGCCCACCGCATCCGGGTCGTTGATGTCCACGTCGCCCTCGATGTGCACCTGCCAGCCGGTACCCTCCTCCTCCCGAGGGGGCGACAGGGACGGCCCCGGCCCGCCCTCGGTGAAGCGGATCAGGTCGGGCTCGTCGGCCGTGAGGAGCAGCACGGCCCGGGTGAAGAGCCGGCCCCCCTGGCGGAACGACACGGTGCAGCTGCCCACCGACCGGCCGACCGCGATCGGATCCACCTCGATGTCGACCGGCTGATCGGTCGACCCGCCGCGGGCGAAGACGATGTGCAGCGTCTTGACCAACTTGGCTTCCTGGCCCCGGGCCGCCGCGACTATCGCCTGGCCCATGAGCTGGCCACCGAAGATGACGCCGTGGGCCACCGGCACGTTGCCGGCCCGGAAGTGGTGCTCGTCGATCTGCTCGAGCTGCAACGACGCCAGGATGGCGTCCAACTCGTTCATCTGGTCATGACCCCCCGTTTGGCGGCATCCGGCCGGGCGTGGTGCCCGGACCGGCCATCCGCCGATGGTAGCGACCCGTCGGCCGGCCCATCAAAGTCGACATCGAACTCGAAGTCCGGGCCCTCACAGCGAAGTCCGGGCCCTCACAGCGAAGTCCGGGCCCTCACAGCGAAGTCCGGGCGTCGCCCTGCCCGCCGCCGGCGAAGCGCCGAACCATGGCGTCCACCGAGAACGAGGCCAGCAACCGGCCCTCCCCATCGTGGACCCGGCAGGTCGAATGTGTCATCCCGGCCCCGGCGAAGGTGGACTCGTGGTGGTAGAGCATCCACCGATCGGCCTGGACCGGACCGTGCAACGACAAGGTGATGGCGTTGATGGCGGTCGAGAGGGTCTGGTGGGCCTGGCTCTGGCTCACCCCGGCGTGGGGTCGCAGGGCGGCGGCGATGGACATGTGCCCGGTGAACTGGGCCAGCAGGGCGGCGTGGAGGTACCCGTCGTCGGGCAGGTCGCGGAAGCGGACCCAGGCGTCGATGACCGGAGGGCCGGCGGGTGCGGCCGGATCGTTCGTGTAGGCCCCGTCGACCACCCTGACGTCGCGGCCCATGACCGACATGTCGTGGGGGACCGCGTCGTAGGGGCCGACCACCGGCGGCGGCGGGTGCTGGTGGCCGATGACGTCGTCGGCGGTGACGTCGAGCAGCAGGCTGCCCGTGGCGCAGGATCGGTCGCCCTGGATCACGCCCACGCCGAGGGTGGCGAAGGTGCGGCCCTGGTTGGTCGGTTCCAGGACGAAGTCGAGGGAGCGGCCGGTGTCGGCGGCCCGGTGGAACACCATGTGACCTGACACCAGGCGGCGGCCCGGCACCAGCCGTCCAGCCGCCACGATGGCCTGGCCCAGCATCTGGCTGCCCTCCACCACCGGCCGGCGGGGGCTCGGCCGGGTCACGCTGCGGAAGCGGTCCGGGCCCACCGGGCGTAGGTCCAGTATGTCGAGCAGGTCGTCCACATCGCCCCACACCGGGTAGCGCTTGACCGTCACGTCCCTCGGATCGGCCCCCACCGCGCCATCGAGCAGCTCGATGCGCACGTGGGGGCCTTTCTCGCCGTCGGCCGGAGCGCCTGCGGCAAAGGCCGTCATCCCCACCGCCCACGGGGCCGCCGGGGCCGGGCCGTCGATGGTCCAGGCGACCGCCCCGATGCGGCCGGCCAGGCCCCAGGGGCGCGCCGGCCCCAACCCGGGCCGCTCCACCCGGCCGGTCAGCGCCACCAGAGCCGCGGTGTCGACATCGGCGGCAGGGAACAGCAGCTCCGGAGGATCCTCCGGCCGCTCGACCGCCACCGCAGAAAGCGAGTCGGCCAGCAGTCGGTCCCCGCAGCGCACCTGGGCCCGGTACCGGATGGGGGCCGGGGCGGCCCGTCCACTGCCTGCGACCACGGTCAACCGACCGCGGGACCGGCGGCCGAGTCCGAAGGGGCCGAGCCCGAAGGGGCAGCTGCGGCCAGCGCGGACGCGAAGTTGCGGTGCAGGTGCTGGGGGGCCGGCTCGTTGCGCCCGAACACCACCCGGTCGAGCAGGCCGGACCGTAGATGGGGCTCGGTGCGGGCGGCCACCCAGAAGTCCTCGCCGTCGACCACCGACTCACAGATCCATGGCGCCATCTCGGCGTAGCGGGACGCCTCTTCGGGCGCCAGGCCCGGCTTCAGGTGGGCCATGTGCAGCACCTTCGACGAATGGGCGTCGACGGGCAGAATGGCCCAGAACTCGATGTGGCGGAAGTCGAAGGTCAAGCACACGTTGGGAAAGAGGGAGTACTGGTAGCTGAAGTGGTGGTCGGGGTCCTCCCACTCCTCCTCGGGCCGACCCCTCAGCTCGTCGATGGTGCGGATGGCCGACGCGTTGCGCACGTGGGGGCCGAAGGCGTCGAAGGTGAGCACGCCGCCGTACGCGTACTCGGCCAGGGTGCGGCGATGCAGGTAGTTGAAGTGATAGTTCTCCCGGTAGGTGTCGAGGGTGACCTTCCAGTTGGCGCCCACAGGATGGACGTGCGCCTCGCCGGCCAGCGGCCATGCGGCGAAGTCCAGCAGGGCCAGCTCCTCGGTCAGCTCCGGTCCCAGATAGGCCTCCACATCGACGGCTGGCCCGGGCCGGATGCGCCCCACGATCAGCCCGTAGCCCTCGGCGACCGGCAACTCGACCAGCCCCTTGTCCTCCCGGCACATCCCTTCGAAGGCGTCACTTTCCGGAACCCCCACCAAGCGGCCCTCCAGGTCGTAGACCCAGGCGTGGAACGGGCAGGTGAAGCGGCGCGCCGCCCCGGACCCGTCCGCCACCCGGACCCCCCGGTGCCGGCAGATGTTGGCCAGGGCGTGGACCCGGCCCGCCCCGTCCCGGGTCAGCAGCAACGGCGTATCCATCACCTCTACGGTGAGATAGGAGCCGGGCCCGGGCAACGCCCCGGACAGGCACAGGACCAGGGGGTGGTTGCGGAACAGGACCTCGGCCTCGCGGGCGAAGCGTGCTTGCGAGGTGTAGATCTCGGCCGGCAACTCGAGGACCGCGGGGGCCATATCGGTCGAGCGGTGCTCGATGTGGTCGACCAGCCGGCGGGCGATGCTGCGGTCGAGGGCTTCCTTGTCCACCGCTCCTCCCAACGTTCGGCCGTCGGTGTACCTCGTCAGCGTAGTCAGTAACCGTTCACTCTGCTGAGGGCTGGGCCGGCTGTGACGACCGGCCGCGGTCCCCGGCGGCGAGAATACCGGCCGGCCCGACTTTCTTTCTGATTTCGACGTCGATTAAGTTCTCCCGGTGGTGAAATTTCCCGTTCACCACGTGTGAATCGACCCAAAGGGGGAGGATGTTCAGGAACAGCAAGGTGGCCATCGGTGCGATCGCACTCGGCGTGCTGGCCGCAGCGTGCGGCTCCAGCTCGCACGGTGGCACGGCCAACGGCGGGACCACCGCCAGCTCCACCGGGGCAGGCACCGGCGGTGCGGGCGGCGGCAAGACGCTCACCATAGGAGTCCTCACCGACATGACCGGGGAGGCGGCATCGGGCAACAAGACCACCCCTCTCGGCGCCCAGGCGGGCGCGGTCGTGGCCGGCAAGGACGGCTTCAAGTTCAAATTCGTCGACGCCGACTCCCAGACCTCGCCTTCGTCGGTCCTGTCGGCGGCGCAGAAACTGGTCCAGGTCGACCACGTCGACGCTGTGATCATGGTGTCGGCGGTGGGCTTCGGCGCCGCCCCCTACCTGAAGCAGCAGGGCATCCCGGTCGTCGGGTTGGCCGAGGACAGCACCGAGTGGATCACCGACAGCAACATGTTCTCCACCTTCGGCTTCCTCGACCCGTCGCAGGCCGACACCACGTTCGGAACCTTCATGAAGCTCGAGGGCGGCACCACGATCGGCTCCCTCGGCTACAGCATCTCGCCGTCGTCGGCCGACTCGGCCAAGGGGATCGCGGCGTCGGCCAAGGCGGCCGGGCTCAAGGTGGGCTATCTCAACGCCAACTTCCCCTTCGGGAGCACCAACGTGGCTCCGGAGGCCATCGCCATGAAGAACGCCGGGGTCGACACCTACTACGGTTCGGTCGACCCGAACACCAGCTTCGCCATGATCCAGGCCCTTCGCCAGAACGGGGTCAACCTGAAGATCGCGTCGCTGCCCACCGGCTATGGCGGTGATCTCCAGCAGGCCGGTCCCGGAGCCATCCAGACGGGGCAGGGCGTGTACTTCTCCCTGTCGTTCGAGCCGATAGAGATGAACACCCCGGCCACCCGGCAGTTCGCGGCGGCCCTGAAGCAGATCGGCGTCAACGGCGATCCCACCTATGCCGAGTACGGGGGCTATACGGCCATGGCCGCCATCGATGCCGCGCTCAAGACGGCCGGCACCAACGCGACCCACGCCCAACTCATCTCGGCCCTGAACGGGATCACCAATTTCAACGCCTGGGGCCTGCTCGGCACCCACTCGTTCAACATGAGCGACCGGGCCGGAACCGCCACCGGTGTCGACGGCTGCCTGTACATGACCAAGCTGGAGGGCGGAAAGTTCAAGACCGTCGCCCACGCCGATCCGGTCTGCGGCACCCCGCTCCCGGCCTAGCCCACCCATTTGTGTGCAAAAGGAGGTGTATATCACCTCCTTTTGCACACTATCGGGGCCGGGCGCCTTGCTGTAGCGTTCAGCCCCCCCGGAGCGGCTCGATCACCTCGGCCGCGAACCGGGCCATACCATCGATCGCCTCGCTCGAGCGGGACCAGGGCCGGACCAGCACGCGCGTCACCCCCGCCGCCGCGTAGGCCTCCACGTCCTCGGGGCGGCCCACATCTCCATGGATGGTGACCTCGACGGGCGCCGTCCGGCCCACCTGGGCGGCCCGGGCCCGGATGCGGTCCAGCGCGGCGGGGATCTGCTCGAGGCTGTGGTTCATCGGCATCCAACCGGTCCCGACGGTCGCGGCCCGGCGCAGGGCGGCCTCACCGTCACCGCCTATCTGCAGGGCCGGACCGCCGGATTGCACCGGCTTGGGCTCGAAGGCGACTGGGGCGAAGTCGAAGAACTCGCCGTGGTGTTCCACCTCGGGCTCGCTCCACAAGCGCCGGCACACCTCGATGGCTTCGTCCACCCGGGGACCCCGGCGGTCGAAGTCCAGACCGACCGCCTCCCATTCGGCCCGCAGCCAACTGGCCCCGATGCCCAGCTCCAGCCGACCCCCCGACAGCACGTCGACGGTGGTAGCGGCCCGGGCGGTGACGAAGGGATGGCGCAGGCCGATGTTGTACACGTTGATCCCGAGCCGGATCCGTTCGGTGCGAGCGGCGAGGAAGCACAGCACGCCGAAGGCGTCGTACACCGGCACTGTGGCCGGGATGGGCGGGTGCTCGGACCCGTGGTGGGGGCTGCCGCTGGCGGCCAACGGGATGACCAGATGCTCGGGCACCCATACCGATTCGAAACCGTACCGGTCGGCCGCTTCGGCCACATCGGCCCACAGCCGGGGGTTGACCGAACCCAGGTGCACACCGAACGCCATCTGGACCGTGGTATCGCTCATGGACCCCTCGTTTCCCTGGACGGACGACCCCTTTCCTAGCTATTGTCGACGTCGAAGTCAAACGGGTACGAACGACGGGCCCGATCGTGGGGAGGTCTGATGCCGAGCAGGAACCTGGATTATCCGGTCTTCGATGCCGACAACCACATGTACGAGACCAAGGAGGCGTTCACCCGCCACCTCCCCCCCGACTACGAGGGGCTGATCAAGTACGTGGAAGTGGAGGGGCGCACCAAGATCGCCGTGCGCAATGTCATCTCCGATTACATCCCCAATCCCACCTTCGAGGTGGTGGCCGCACCCGGCGCCCAGGAGGAGTACTACAAGCAGGGCAACAAGGAGGGCAAGAGCCGCCGCGAGATCCTGGGCCGGCCCATCCGGTCCATCCCGGCCTTCCGGGAACCGGCGGCCCGCATCGAGCTGATGGACGAGATGGGCCTCGACGGGGCTCTCATGTGGCCCACCCTGGCCAGCCTGCTGGAGGAGCGCCTGAGCGACGACCCGGTGGCCACGCACGTCGTGGTCCACTCGCTCAACCAGTGGATGCACGAGGAGTGGACCTTCAACTACCAGAACCGCATCTTCGCCACGCCGGTCATCAACCTCGGCATCGCCGACGAGGCCATGCGGGAGCTCGACTGGGTCCTCGAACGCGACGCCCGGGTCATCCTGGTACGCCCGGCCCCGGTACCGGGCCTCCACGGCCGCCGGTCGTTCGCCCTGCCGGAGTTCGACCCGTTCTGGGCCAAGGTGGCCGAAGCCGGAATCCTGACCGGCATGCACGCCTCCGACAGCGGCTACCAGCGCTGGATCAACGAGTGGGAAGGCGTCCGGACCGGCGAGATGCTGCCCTTCAAGGGCCGCTCGGCCTTCGCCCAGGTCATGACCCACTTCTCCCGCCCGGTGGTGGACAGCGTCACCTCCCTGATCGCCCACGGCCTCTGCACCCGCTTCCCCACCCTGCGCTTCGCCCCGGTGGAGAACGGCAGCGGCTGGGTGCGTCCGCTCCTCGACGCCCTGGAGCAGACCCACTTCATGTCCCCCAAGGACTTCGACGAGGATCCCGTCGAGGTATTCAAGCGCAACATCTTCGTCCACCCCTTCCACGAGGAGGACCCCGTGGGCCTGTGCCGGCTGATCGGCTCCGACCGGGTGCTGTTCGGGTCCGACTTCCCCCATCCCGAGGGGCTCGCCGATCCGATCAGCTTCGTCGACGAGCTGAAGGCGCTTCCCGACGAGGACGTGCGCAAGGTCATGGGAGGCAACCTGGCCGGCCTCCTCCGCCTGGCCGCCTGACCCCGAGCGTCAGGTACCCGGGCCGCGCCGGGCGATGAACTCGAGCACGGCCTCCGGGTAGGCGGTACGCGACGGCCGGAACAGATCGTGACCGGAGCCCGGAATGGTGATCACCTCGACGCCGGGCACCGAGTCCCGGTAGCGCCGCTCCCGGTCGTCGTCGATAATGGCACCATCACTGCCACGCGCTACCAGGGTCGGTAGGCCGAGGCGCCCGAGGTCGTCCCACATCTCCCGGGCCACGGACGCGGCCTGCACGCCCTCGAGCGCCACCCGGCTGATCAGCTCGGGGTAGGGCCGCCCCCGCCACCTGGTGGCCCACATCTGCTCCACGAACTCCGGTGGCAGCCGGATCTCGGCTGGCAGGTAGTCGCCGATCGAGACGGTGGCGACCCACTCGGGGTGCTCGACAGCCAGCCGCAGCCCGAAGCTGGTGCCGCGCGAGAAGGTCATCAGGTGGAACCGCTCGATACCGTTGTCCTCGAGCACCGCGTAGAGGTCCCCGGCCTGGTCGGCGGCCGAGTAGCCGGTCTCGGGGCTGTCACTGCTCCCCCGCCCGCGAGGGTCGACGACGAGCAGGCGGCGGTCGCCGAAGAGATCCAGCACGGCCCGGTAGTCGGCGGCGCGGTCCACGAAACCGGGGACGAAGAGGACGGGCAGGCCGCAGGGGCGATCCGGACGGTTGTCCAGGTAGTGGATACGCACGCCGGCGTTGTCGGCGAAGCGCTCCTCGACGGTCACCGCCGGCAGTGTAGAGCACCACAGCGCGTGCCCATCGTGGGGCAGACTGACCGCCTGGGCACACGACCGCCGGCACCGCGCCGGCACCGCCCGGGGGGGAGGCCTGATGCGGTTCGCAGGAAAGGTGGCACTCATCACGGGGGCCGGCTCGGGTATCGGCCGGGCCGTCGCCCGGCGCCTGGCCGCAGAGGGCGCCGAGGTCTACGCGCTCGACATCGATGGATCCCGGCTGGCCGAGACGGTGCGCGGGGCGGACCGTCCCATGACCGCCCGCACGGCCGATCTGTCCGATCCCGACTCCTGTTCCGCAGCCGTGGCCGACTGCGTGGCCGCACTGGGCCGCCTCGACGTGCTCGGCAACATCGCCGGCATCTACCTGGCCGCCCACACCGTCGACATGGCTCGCGACGCCTACCGCAAGGTGATGGCGGTCAACCTCGACGCCTACTTCTTCCTGGCCCAGGCGGCCATCCCGCACCTGCTGGCGAGCGGCGGGAACATCGTCAACATCGCCTCGAACGCCGGCATCCAAGGCGTGCCCTACTCCGCCGCCTACTGTGCCAGCAAAGGCGGGGTGATCCAGCTCACCCGCTCCCTGGCCGTCGAGTTCCTGAAGACAGCCCTGCGGGTCAACGCCATCGCCCCGGCCGGAACCAACACCAACATCGCCGCCTCCGCGTCATTCCCGACGGACATGGATCCGGACCTGGCCGCCCGCATGGCGGGCCTGCGGGGCATGGCCGAGCCCGAGGAAGTGGCCGCCCTTTTCTCCTTCTTGGCCTCCGAGGAGGCGCGGTCGGTGACCGGTGCCGTCTACACCTTGGACAATGGCCTGACCGCCAGCTGAACCTGTCGCAACTACCATGCACCAGACGGAAAAAGAGGGGGATCCCTGCCATGATCGAAGTACCGGGCCGGTGCATCTGCGGGGCCGAACGATGAGCGCCACCACGGCGGGCGGCGGACCGGAGCGGCCCCGCCCGTTCGTCTTCGACGTGGCCACGACCCCGGGTCAGACCAACGTGGACCTACTCGGTGACACCGAGGAGTCGGCGCCGTACCTGGAGTTGCTCGGCCGGGACCTGGTGACGCGGACGCTGGTGCAGTCGGACAAGCTGTGCGTGTACCACGAGTCGGCCCAGCCGGGCGAGCGGGTCAAGCCCCACCGCCACGGCACCTACCAGGTCAATTACGTGCTGCGCGGCGAGTTGATCTTCGGTAGCCAGCGGGTCGGACCGGGCATGGGCTACTTCAGCCCGGACATGCTCTACTCGTGGCGGGCCGGTGACGAGGGCGCCGAGTGGATCGAGATCCACAGCGGGATGGGCGGCATATTCACCGATCGCAACGAGTTGGCAGCCGAGTGACAGATGTCGGTCAGGACCGGTCGGGCCAGGCACTCGACGGTCTGCGGGTGCTGGACCTGTCCGGTGGCATCGCCGGGCCGCTAGGTGTGCTGCAACTGGCCGAGCACGGGGCCGACGTCATCAAGATCGAGCCGGTGGGCGGCCGCTCCGACCGCACCACCCCGGCGTCGCGGGTGCACAACCGGAGCCGCCGGTCGGTCACCGTCGACCTGCGCCACCCTGACGGCAAGGCCGCGTTCCTACGCCTGCTGGAGACCGCCGACGTGCTGGTGGAGGCGTTCCGGACCGGCGTGATGGCGGACCTGGGCCTCGACTACGAATCGCTGAAGGACCGCTTCGAGCGCCTGGTCTACTGCTCCATCCCGGCCTGGCCGGCGGGCAGTCGCTTCGAGGAGATACCCGGCTACGAGGCCCTGGTCCAGGCCCGTACCGGTCAGCACTGGGAGAGCACGAGCTTCCGGCCCGGTCCGGTCTTCCTGCACAACCCGGTCGCCAGCATGGGCGCCATGTTCCTCGTGCCCATCGGCATCATGTCGGCCCTCCATGCCCGTAACCGCACCGGCCGGGGCCAGCACGTGGAGATCTCCCTGCTCCAGGGGGCCATGTCGCTCACCACGCAGAACTGGAACTGGACCGACCAGGGTCAGTTCGGGCTGGTCAAGTCCCACCCGGCCGGCATCCACCAGATGTCGATCTTCGAGTGCCGGGACGGCGAATGGATCCACGCGTCGACTCAGGCCGGGATGACGCCCACCCGATCCGAGGCCGAGATCCTCGGCATCGAGGACGTCTCCTTCGAGCGCCTGGTCGGCATGACACCGGCCGAACGGGCCGGGCACGAGGCGCACAAGCGCGCCGCCTACCGGGAGGTCGACCGCAACTCGACGGTCGAGACCTTCCACGCCAACGGGCTCGGCGCCGAGGCCATCGTCGCCCCCCACGAGCGACTGTCCCACCCGCAACTGGTAGCCACCGGCTCGGTGGTGGAGGTGGACGACCCCGAGGTCGGGCGCACCACACAGCTGGGCCAGACCGTCTTCCTGACGGCCACTCCCGGCGCCGTCCGAGGACCCCAGCCGCTGGCCGGGGCCCACACAGACGAGGTCCTCGGCTCGGTCGGCTACGACGCCTCCACCTTGCACGATCTTCGGGCCAAGGGGGTGATCTGAGTGCCGGGGCCGCTCGAGGGATTACGGGTCATCGACTTCGGCCAGTTCCTGGCCGGCCCGTTCGGTCCCATGCTGCTCGGGGATCTGGGCGCCGAGGTGATCAAGGTGGAGCCCACCCGGGGGGACGGGATGCGCTCCTCGGTGGTCGGTAGCTTCATGGGCTGCCAGCGGGGCAAGCGCGATATCGCCATCGACCTCAAGCATCCGGACGGGCGGCGCCTGGCCCTCGAGCTGGTGGCCTCGGCCGACATCGTCCACCACAACATGACCCTCGGCACGGCCGACCGCCTGGGCATCGGCTACGAGGACTGCAAGGCGGTCCGGGCCGACATCCTCTACTGCAACACCTTCATGTACGGCGCCACCGGACCGCTGGCCCCGCTCGGTGGTTTGGATCCTCTCGGCCAGGCGGCGGCGGGCATCGAATGGGAACAGGGCCCGGTGGCCGAGGGCAACCCGCCGATGTGGTACCGCTACGGCCACGGCGACGTGGCGGCGGCCATGCCGTCGGTCACCGCGCTGCTCATGGCCCTCTACCACCGCGAGCGCACCGGCGAGGGCCAGTTCGTCTGGACCTCGATCTTCCACGGGTCGATGCTCTACACCGCCGACTCCTGGTTGGGGCCCGACGGCGAGCCCAGTCCCCGGCCGGCGCTGGATCGCCAGCAGCTGGGCCTGAGTGCCCTCTACCGGCTGTACGAGACCCAGGACGGATGGCTGCAGCTGGCCGCGGTGGGCGACGAGCACTGGCCGGCATTGTGCCGCGCCCTCGGCGCGCCGCAACTGCTCGCCGACGAGCGCTTCGCCGACCAGGACGGGCGGGCGGCCCACCGCGACGCGCTCACCGGCGAGCTGTCGGCCCGGTTCCTCACCGACCTGGCTGTCAACTGGCGCCGTGTCCTGCGCCGAGCCGGCGTGCCGGCGGAGATATCGGCCGACACGTGGGACGGAGAGACCATTCTCTTCGACGAGGAGCTGGTCCGGCTCGGTCTGGTCACCGAGTACGAGCACCCGATTCTCGGCCGGGTCCGCCAGTTCGGCAACCTGATCACCTTCAGCGAGACCCCGGGCCGCCAGGAGAGGGTCACACCCATGCTGGGCCAGGACACCCGCCAGATCATGGCCGAGATGGGCTACGACGACGCGACCATCGACGATTACGCGGCCCGCCGGGTGGTGTCGTGGCCGGGCGACGGCTACGCCTTCCCGGTCTGACCGCCCCGGTCTGACCGCCCCGGTCTGACCGCCCCGGTCTGACCGCCCCGGTCTCAGTCGTCGGGTCCTCCGAAGCGGGCCACGATCTGGGGCAGCTCCACCGAGGTGCGGATGCCGGGCGGGGCGGCGCACACGTAGGGCACCGCGTTGACCGGCCGGTGGGCGGTCAGGCCCGGGGACGTGGCCGCCCACTCCTCGTCGGGGACCGGGAAGTGGATGGCCACGTCGAGCGGGGCATCGCCCTCCACCTCGATCCGCCATCCCGTGGGGCGCAGATCCCACGCCGGGTCCAACTCCCGGGTCAGGTACCAGTTGGCCCGGAAGCGCAGGAGCGGCCGCCCCCGGCGGAGCCCGGTGATCTCCATCCGCTGGGCCGCCACCGTTCCCGCCTCGACCCGGCCGGCGGCCACCTCGACGGCCCGGGTGGCGACCGCGACCGACCCGTCCGAGCGGAGCTCATCGAGCGGTGTCCCGATGGCATCGGCCACCACTCCCAGGGACGGACCGAAGCTGGCCGCCCCGTGGCCGGCCATCGCAGAGGGGTCGAAGCGGTCCGGCGGCCGGCCGAAGCCCATCAGCCGGAAGATCATCCCGGGCGAGTTACGCGAGGACATGTCGGCGAACTCCGAGATGGTCACGCAGTCCAGCCGGCGCTGGATCGACGCCAGCACGATGGGCACCGCCTCGGTGATGAACCCCGGGCTGGACCCGGTGCTGTGAAGGGTCGACCGGCCCTTACGGCATGCCTGCTCCAGCCGGCCCCGCAAGTCCGGCTCCATGCTCTCCGGCCGGTGGAACTCGGCCCGGGTGGACACGACGTTGATGCCGGCCGCCAGCAGCCGGCACAGGCTGTCGGCGTCCACCCGGTCGGCCATGTAGAGCACGCAGTCCGGCCCGAGGGCCACGATCTTCTCCACGTCAGTGGTCGCCGCCACGCCCACAGGAGGTAGGCCGCACAGGTCTCCGGCGTCGCGGCCCGCCTTCTCGGGAGAGTGGACATAGAGCCCCACCAGCTCCATGTCGGGGTGCTCGATCACGGCCCGAAGGGCGCGCGTTCCGATGTTGCCCGTCGCCCATTGCACGACTCTGTAGACCATCGGTCCCCCCGTGATGGCGGTGCTGGGCCGCCGCGGGGCGCCCAGGATGACAAGTCCTAGATATCTCGATGGTAGCCTCTGTCGGCGATGGCGACCGATTCGGTGGCGACCGACGCCCGGCGGGCCCATGGCTTCCACCGCCTCCGGGTCAAGGAGGTGGTCACCGAGACCGGCGATGCCGCATCATTGGTCCTCGACGTTCCGGCCGACCTCCGGGTCGTGTTCAGCTACCGGGCCGGGCAGTTCTGCACCTTCCGGGTGCGCATCGACGGCCAGGAGCACCTGCGGTCGTACTCCATGTCGAGCGCGCCCGAGACGGACGCCGACCTGAGATTGACGGTCAAGCGGGTACCCGGCGGGCTCGTGTCCAACTGGCTCCTGGACCACCTGTCGGCCGGCGCCGAGATCGAGACCACCCGACCGGCGGGAGTATTCTGCCTGGGCTCCGAGGCCCGACCCGTGCTGGCCTTCTGCGGGGGAAGCGGCGTCACTCCGGTCATGTCGCTGGCCAAGAGCGCACTGGCGACCACCGGGCGGCCGGTCCATCTGGTCTACGCCAACCGGGATCGCCGCTCCATCATCTTCGAGGATGCACTGGGCGCCCTGACCCGGGCCTACCCCGAGCGGTTGCGGGTCCATCATCACATCGACGCCGACTCGGGATTCCTCGACGGCCCGGCGGTGGCCGGGCTGGTCGAGGGACGGTTGGACGCCGAGTTCTACATCTGCGGTCCGGGCCCGTTCATGGACCTGGTCGAGACGACCTTGGTGGATCTGGGCGTGGCCGGCAGGCGCATCCACATCGAGCGCTTCACCGCCGACGCTCCGACGGCGGCCGGCACTGGCACGGCCCAACCTGGCGGCACGCCCCAACCTGGCGGCA
>JAKBAX010000529.1 GCA_021808785.1 Actinomycetes bacterium
AGGTCACACTCACGAGGTGAGTACCTTCAGGGCGGACGATCCCGTGAACTCGTCGGACGATCTGCGGGTGCAGGTGGTGAGCTATCGGGACGGACGGCGTTCGTTTGTGGTGCTCGACGTGGCCACGGGTTCTGTTCACGCTCGGGCTGAGAGGTTCCTGGCTCCTTTTGCTGAGGGGACCCAGGGGACCTACGCCTACCACCTGATCGATCATCTCCGGTGGCTGGCGGCGACGGGACACACCGAGGAAGCGGTGACGGTCGAGGACTTGAGGCGGTACATGGCATTGTGCGGTGCCGACCATTCCGGTCCGTTGGGGGTTCCGTGGCGGGAGCATCCCTTGGGGGCAGCTGCGCTGGCGGTCAGGGCGACCTGCTTGAAGGGCTACTACCTCGACGCGACGACGAGGGAGGACGTCAACAGGCCGCTCCGCGAGGCCCTGTCGGCGAGACGGCTGGTCAACCGCCGGGACCGGGACCGGTCGGTGCTGGGCCACTTGATGGGCTCGGTCGCCTCGAATCCGCTGTCGTGCGGCGCCCCGCCGAGAAGGCACCCGCGGCTGCTGCCGGACGGGACCCGTGACGCGATGCTCGAAGCGGTGCGGACGGCGCGTGACCGGATGATCGTGACGTGGCTGGCCGATTCGGGCATGCGGATCGGCGAGCTGTGCGGGCTGTCATTTTGCGATCTGCACCTCCGGCGGGATCATCCCTGCGGTGAGCGCAAGGGTCCTCATGTCCACATCGTGAAGCGCGGCAACCCCAACCACGCTCGTGCCAAGACGGCGTCGCCGGCCAAGGTGGCCGACGGGGTGATCACCGGCGGGACGGTAAGGCGGGCCAGCCCGGCCATGGTGGACTCCTACCACGTGTACCTGGGCGAAGACTACCACCGGGTGCGGGCCCTCGCCCACTCCGACCTGGTCCTGGTCCACCTTGGCGGTGAAACGGCAGGCCAGGCGCTGAGCACCCACGGCGCCCGCCAGATGTTGGAGCGGGCCGGTCGCCGGGCGGGGTTGGGTCTTGTGAAGCCTCATGCTTTCCGCCACACGTGGGCGACCGCTTTGACCGAGGCCACGGGCGGCAACACCAAGGCGGTGGCCGACGAGGGTGGCTGGTCGAGTTCTCGAACCGTCGAAGACACCTACGCCCACCTGGCCGGGGACCCGACCTTGGAGGCGGCACTGGTGAAGATCTGGGGGGAGAACAGGTGAGCCGCGCTCATCGCAAGATCGCTTCGGTCGATGACCTGTTCCGCCTCGATCCGCTGGTCGCCGCCGAGATCCGCTACGCCCTATGGACCCATTCCAAGAATGCGGCGCCAGCCCGGTGGCATCCCATGTGGTTGCGGACGCTGGTCAAATCCTGCCGGGCGTCGGGAGTGAGCTCCCTGCTCGACCTTGATTCGCGCGACGAGACCTGGACAACGAACCCGGCGGCGGTGAATCGGATCGCGCGCGAGATGCTCAAAGATGTCCGTCCCGTCCACCAGACCAGGGCCGACACCCGCGAGCTCGGCTTCCTTGACACGAACTATTGGGGATTTCGCTTCCCTGACCGCCGCTCCGCGTTCGATCTCACGGCGATCTCCCAGCGCTGGCTGCGCGACCTGACGTGGGATTTCCTGGCCGACCAGCTCGACAACCCGGGCCATCCCCGCACCCAGGGGCCCTTCGAGCAGGTCCGCCGCTCGATCGTCTGTTTCAGCGCGTACCTCTCGGACCGCGATCCTTTCCGGGGTGCCGTCGCGTCGGCATTGTCGGCGGCGACGGCGACGGCGACGGCGAAGGAGTTCGCGGCCGACCTGAGGGGGTGCGTGTCCAACGTCGGCTCAACAGGAGGCGTCGTGGCGGGAACGGGCACTGAACGCGGAGGACCACGTGCGCAAGCTTCAACATGAGCTCACCACCCAGCGCCGCCTCGTCGGCGACCTGATCGGACAGCTGCGGGAGCCGGATGGCACCTGGATCGAACACGATCGCGACCGGATCCGAAAGGAAAGGGACATCCTGCTGTCCGAGCGGAACCAGCTCGTCCGGGACCGGGACGACCTTCAGCGCAAACTGAACGGGGCCCGGTCCAATATCTCGCGACTCGCCGAGCGGCGTGTCACCGAGCTGTTCCCCGACGGCCCGGGAAGGACGATGCTCTCATGAACCTGTTCGAGGACGCCCTCGAAGAGCGGCTCCGATCCCGCGGCCCGCTGGCCAGCCGGCTGCGGCCGAAGAGCCTCGACGACGTTCTCGGTCAGGATCGCCTCCTCGGGCCGCGGGGCGCGCTGCGAGCCCTGGTGGACGCCCGACGACTCACTTCGGTGATCTTGTGGGGACCGGCCGGCACCGGCAAGACCACGATCGCCCGGTTGCTGGCCGACGCCGTCGGGGCTGAATTCGAGTCGATGAGCGCGGTCAGCGCCGGCGTGAAAGATGTCCGGGAGGCGGCCGAGCGGGCCCGGCGCCGCCTGGCCGAGCACGGCACCTCGACGGTCCTGCTGCTCGACGAGGTCCACCGATTCTCCAAGTCGCAACAGGACGCCCTGCTCCCCAGTGTGGAGGACGGCACGCTCACCCTGGTGGGCGCCACC
>JAKBAX010000100.1 GCA_021808785.1 Actinomycetes bacterium
CAGCCCGACCAGCCCGACCAGCCCGACCAGCCCGACCAGCCCGACCCAAGCTGGTACCGGCCCGAGACCGGCCCCGACCGGCACCCACTAGGATGCCCCCGGGCCTGTAGCTCAGCTGGAAGAGCGCCTCGGTCGCATCGAGGAAGTCGCCGGTTCAAATCCGGTCAGGTCCACCAGGCGCCGTGTCGGGGGCGGCCCGCTCCAGGGCTGCCTGCAACCGCAGTTGCATGACCGTGGTCGTCACGTCGCTACGGGTGCGTTCGAGTACCGCCCGCAAAGCGTCGGCGCTGCGGCGCAGTCCGCCTGTGACGGCATCGGGGAAGTCGACTCCGACGAGCGCTTCGTAGACGTCCTCCATCCGCTCGAGCAGCCGCTCCGCCTCGTCGGTCTGGCCCCGGCGCAGACCGTCGAGCAGGTGGCGGCGCAACTCCGAAGCCGCCTCGGCCAGACCGTTGAGCCAGGCCGGCACCCCCACCCCGATCCGCTCCGGACCGGGTAGCTCGGCCCCGGCCACCAGGGCCCGGGTCAGGACGGCCTCGGCATACTCCTTCTCGGCGTCGTGGAGGAAGCCGGCAAAGGCCACCGCGGGGTGGGGGGAGAGGACCTCCTGGGCCCCCCGGACGGCCTTCTCGCACTCTGCGATCAACGCCTCGGCCCGGTCATCCTCCAGCCGGTGGATGGCCCGGATGGCGCTGCTCGCAGCCCGGATGGCCTGGCGGCAGAGCGGGAGACCGGCCTCCCGGGCCTCGTTGACCGCGGCCAACTGCTGGCGGGCGGAGGCCACCGGCCCGGCCAGGTCGCAACGCCCCGCCGCCAACTGCTGGCGGGCGGAGGCCACCGGCCCGGCCAGGTCGCAACGCCCCGCGGTCCCGTCTGGATCGGAACGCCCCAGCGACCCCGGCAGGTCGGAAGGCTCCGGCGGCCCGGTGGAGGTCAGTTGGCGGCGCGGCGCAAGTCGAGGTCGCCGTAGCCGGCGGCCCCGAAGTCATAGCTGTGGCGGGAGCGGGAGGGGCGAGCCGAAGACATGTAACGCAGCTTCATCTCCCGCTCCGCGGCCTGGTTTCGCAGGTGGACCAGGATGGCCACGTAGCCGGCCAGCAGCAGGTCGAAGAGGACCTGCACCGACCACAGGATCGACAGGCCCGGGATGAGGGCCAGGGCCAGGAAGCCGACGGTGCCGGCCACCAGGGCGAAGAACACGTCCCGGCGGCGCTTCTGGGACTGGCGGCGGCGCAGCGCAGCGCTGTTGGCGGCCACCGGCCGGGTGAGCCGACCCGGTCCGGCACCGGTACGCACCGTGGGACCGGGATAGCGGCCCGCCGGCTCGGCCAGGCGGTTGGCCGGGCGCACCACGGTGGGCGTGGTCCTCTCCAGCACGTTGAGGTGACGACGGAAGGTGACCACCGGGTCGGTGAACCCCGAAGCCGACCGGGAGCGCAGCCACGAGATGAGCAGCGCTCCCCAGATCAGTGCCAGTACCAGCAGAACCACAGTGGTCAAGACTCCTCGGCCTACCCTTCGATGTCAGGGACCGTAAGGCATGACGGACGCGAAGTGGTGGATCCCACCCCTGATCACGCGAGCCTTGAGGTCCAGCCGGATGGTTCTTTCGAGGCTGCAAAAGCTGGGCTTCAGCAAACGTTGAGCCGTCGATCAACGTAGCCGACGCGCCAGGGGCTGCCAACCCGAACCGGCCGGCGACCACTCACGGAGCTTGATCGTCGTCGTGGTCGGTGCCGATAAGGGCGTCTATGTCGCTGTCCAGGTCGTTCAGCTTGGGCATCGGGGTGTTGACCAGGGGCATGGACAACTCCCCGGGCGGACGCCGCCAGTGGCCGCTACGGCCACCGGTCTTCTCCCACAGGGCCACCTCGCCGATGACCATGGACCGGTCGACCGACTTGCACATGTCGTAGATGGTGAGGGCGGCAACCGAGCAGGCGGTCATGGCCTCCATCTCCACCCCCGTGCGGTCGACCGTCTCGACCTGGGTCTCGACCTCCACGAAGTTGTCCCCCAGGTTGAAGTTGATGGTCACCGCGCCGACGAGCAGGGGATGGCACAGGGGGATCATGTCAGCCGTGCGCTTGGCCGCCTGGATGCCGGCGATGCGGGCCGCCCCCAGCACGTCACCTTTGGACATGGCGTTGGACGCCACCTTGCCGGTGGTCTCGGGCATCATGAAGACCTTGCCGCGGGCGATGGCCCGACGGTGGGTCGCCTCCTTGGGGGTGACGTCGACCATACGGGCGCGCCCGAGAGGATCAATGTGGGTGAGACCGCGGTCCGACATGCCCGCAGTCTATCGAGCCCCGCTCAGCCGCCGATCTGGCTCATGCTGCGTGCCGGCCGGATGAAGTGCACCTGCCCTATCGAGTGACCGGCCCACTTGCGCCCCACTTCGGCCTCGATGGCCGCCGCCACCTGGTCGTCGGAGGCCCCGCCCCGCAGCAGGGGGCGCAGGTCGGTCTCGCGCACGGCGAAGAGGCAGTTGCGCAACTGGCCGTCGGAGGTCAGCCGGATCCGGTCGCAGGTGCCGCAGAACGAGCGGGTGACGCTGGCAATGACGCCGATGCGGCCCCGCCCGTCGGCGTAGCGGTAGCTCTCGGCCGGTGACGCCGGGTCGGCGCGGCGCCCGTCGCTCGTCACGAGCGGCCACCGCCGGGCCACCGCGGCGATGATCTCACCCGCTGGGACCACCTGGGCGGAGCTCCACTGCCCGCCGCCGTCGAGCGGCATCCACTCGATGAATCGGACCTCCACGCCGTGGTCGCGCCCGAAGGCGGCGAAATCGAGGATCTCGTCGTCGTTGACATCCCGGACGACCACGCAGTTGAGCTTGACCGGCTCCAGGCCGGCGGTGAGGGCGGCGTCGATGCCGGCCAGCACCCGGTCGAGGGCGGCCCGGCCGGTGATGGCCGCGAACCGGTCGGGACGGAGGGAGTCCAGCGAGATGTTGATACGGCGCAACCCGGCCTGCCGCAGCTCGGCGGCCTGGTGCTCGAGGGTCGAGCCGTTGGTGGTCATGGCCAGATCGACGCCCAGGTCGGCCAGCCGACCGATGAGGACGGGCAGGTGGGCCCGCACCGTCGGCTCCCCACCGGTGATACGGATGCTCTCGAAGCCGAACCGCTCGACGCATACCCGGGCCACCCGCGCCAGCTCCTCGTAGGAGAGCAGCTCGTCACGGGGCAGCCACTCCATCCCCTCCGAGGGCATGCAGTAGGTGCACCGGAAGTTGCACCGGTCGGTGATGGAGATACGCAGGTCGCGCACCGTGCGGTCGTAGGGATCTACCAGTTGCTGCGCCACAGAGGCTCCAGACTACGGGCTCGGGCCGCGTCCGGGGTCGGACGGCCTAGGGGGTGAGGCGGAGCACGTCAACCGCGTCGCCCGGGCCCACGTCCACGCCGGGCGGCGAGATCGCCAGCGCGTCGGCCTGGGCCATGGCGTAGAGCTGGTGCGACCCCTGACCGCCGGAGCTCACCACCCGCAGGCGACCATCGTCGCCGATGCGGGTGGAGACCCGGACATAGCCGGTACGACCGTCTCTTGCCCCCCGCCAGCCACCGTCATCGACCACGGCGGGGACCGGCCGGCGGTGCAGGTCGGCGTCGGGACGCCCGGCGCGCCGCCGGAGCCCGGGCCGGGCCAGCAGCTCGTAGCTGACCATCGACGAAACCGGGTTGCCGGGCAGCCCGAACACCGGCGTGGACCCGATGACCCCGAATGCGAACGGCTTGGCCGGGCGGATGGCGATCTGCATCCACCGCATTCGGCCGATGCGGTTCAAGACCGCCTTCACGTAGTCGTAGTCGCCCATGCTGACGCCGCCGCTCGTGAGCACGGCGTCGCAGCTCTCCGCCCCGGCCCGCAACGCCGTTTCGATGATCTCCTCGTCATCGCGGGCGATGCCCAGGTCGACGGGCCGGAACCCGTCGCGGGCCAGGAGGGACAACAAGGTCCGCCGGTTAGAGTCCCGGATCTGTCCCGGCTCCAGCGGACCACCCCCCTCGACCAGTTCGTCTCCGGTGGAGAGGACACCGACCGCCGGCGCCGGCACCGCCATGACATCCTGGCCGCCCACGCTGCAGAGGACGCCCAGGTGGCCGGGCCCGAGGAGGGTCCCGGCCGGGAACAGCGCCTGTCCGGCGGCAATGTCGTCACCGGCGGCCCGGATGTGGGCACCGGGCCGGGCCGGCGCCAGCACCTCGACGGTGTCGCCGTCGGTGCGGGTGTCCTCCACGATGGCCACCGCGTCGGCTCCATCCGGAAAAAGGGCACCCGTCATGATGCGCAGGGCCTCCCCCCGGCCCACGCCGGTCGAGGGGGCCCGCCCGGCGCCGAGGGTGCCTATCACCTTCAACCGGACGGGCCGATCCGCCGCCGCGGAGGCCACATCGGCGGCGTGCAGCGCGAACCCGTCCATGGCGGTGTTGCGGAACGGGGGCACCGCCTCCGCCGCATCGACGTCCTCGGCCAGGGTCAGGCCGAGCGCGCCGTCCAGGGCCACCCGGCGGGCCGGTAGAGGCCCGCAGGCGGCCAGCACCTCGGCCTGTGCTTCCTCGAGGGGGATCACCCGGCCCCCACCACCTGCTCGAGAAAGGCCCGGAAGTCGGGGCCCAGATCGTCACGTTCGAGCGCGAAGGTCACCGTCGCCTTCAAGAAGTCCAGCTTGTTGCCCACGTCGAAGCGGCCGTCCCGGAAGGTGTAGCCGAACACCTTCTCCTGCCGCAGCAGGCCCTTGATGGCGTCGGTGAGCTGGATCTCGCCACCCCGGCCCGGCCGGGTGGCGGCGATGGCGGCGAAGACCGCCGGGGTCAAGACGTAGCGGCCCATCACCCCGAGGTCGGACGGGGCTTCGTCGGGGGCCGGCTTCTCGACCAGGTCGTGGACCTCGACCAGCGAGTCGCCGGCCGGCTCGAAGGCCACGCACCCATAGAGGGAGACCTCGCGCCGATCGACCTGCTTGAGGCCCAGCACCGTGGAGCCGGTCTGCTCGTGGGCGACCAGCATCCCGGCCAGGATCCCCGAGCTGGGATGGCACACGTCGTCGGGCAGGAGCACCGCGAAGGGCTCGTCGCCGACGTGGTCGGCGGCCATACCCACGGCGTGCCCGAGCCCGAGGGGCTGACCCTGGCGGATGAAGTGGATGCGGGCCAGGCCGGCTATGGCCCGCATGGCGTTGAGCTCCTCTTCCTTGCCGCCCTGGCGCAGCAGCTCCTCGAGCTCGACGGAACGGTCGAAGTGGTCCTCGACGTTGCGCTTGGCCCGGCCGGTGATGATGAGGATATCGGTGATACCCACGCTCACCGCCTCCTCCACCACGTACTGGATCGACGGCTTGTCCACCAAGGGCAGCATCTCCTTGGGGACCGCTTTGGTCGCCGGAAGGAACCGGGTCCCCAGGCCGGCGGCGGGTATCACCGCTTTGCGGACGGAGCTGGACATGGCTGCTTTTCTACCACCCCCCCGTAAAGGACCTTCCCGCCGACGTCCGATACACTTGGCACTCGACAACCGTGAGTGCTAACGGCCGGAGGATCCAGCGATGCCCACCTACGAATACGCCTGCAAGAGCTGCGGGGAGCACCTCGAGGTCGTGCAGTCGTTCAAGGATGAGGCCCTGACCGAATGCCCGAACTGCGGCGGTCCGCTGCGCAAGGTGTTCGGCAACATCGGCATCTCCTTCAAGGGCAGCGGCTTCTACAAGACCGACAGCCGAAGCTCCCCCACCAAGTCGTCGTCCGCGGCCCCGAGCCCGTCCTCCCCTTCCGAGTCGAGCTCCTCCCCGGCGCCGGCTTCCGAGTCGTCGGGCTCCTCGGCCCCTTCCCCCTCGGGTCAGACCAAGTCCGACTCGGGCCAGACCAAGTCCGACTCCTCCTCGGCCAAGGCCTCCTAGCCGGTCGGCTGGGAGGGGGCCCGGCCCGGCGGGCGCTTGGCCGGGCACCCGACCAGGTGGTCGTCGACCGCTCCGACCGCCTGCAGGAACGCGTACACGATCGTGGTCCCGACGAACCTGAAACCGCGCCGCTTCAGGTCGCGGCTGAGCCGGTCCGACACGTCGCTGCGGGCCGGCACCTGGAGGGGGTGTTCCGGCTGGTTGACCACCGGCGTGCCGCCCACCTGGTCCCACAGGTAGCGATCGAAGGACCCGTAGTGATCCTGCACGGCCAAGAAGGCCGCCGCATTGGTGACGCTGGCGGCCACCTTCAGGCGGTTCCGGACGATCCCCGCGTCGGCGAGGAGCTCGGCCTGTCGTTCGGCACCGAAGCGGGCCACCCGGGCCGGGTCGAATCCCGCGTAGACGGCGCGGTAACGGTCCCGCTTGGCCAGGATGGTCGACCACGACAGGCCGGCCTGGGCCCCCTCGAGGATGAGCATCTCGAACAGGTGCCGGTCGTCGTGGCTCGGCACTCCCCACTCCAGGTCGTGGTACTCGCTCATGGCCGCCGACGAACCAGCCCAGCCGCAGCGGCTCCCGGCCGCCGGTTCAACCACGACGGTTGGCGGGGCGGGTGCGCGACAGGTGGGCTCCGGCGTCGGCCAGGATCAGCTGCCCGGTGATGCAGCGGGCCAGGTCGGAGGCCAAGAAGACGGCCAGCCGGCCCAGCTCCTCCGGCTCGGTCATGCGCCGGAGGGGGGAGGATTGCACGATGGCCGCCACGTGGTCCTCGTCGAAGGCCGCCCGCACCGTCTCGGTGAGCGTGGTCCCGGGCGCCATGGCCACCACCCGGATGCCGGCCGGCCCCAGCTCGACGGCCATGGTCTGGGTCAGGTGGTTGATGGCCGCCTTGGCCGCGCCGTAGGCCCCGAGGTACGGCGACGGGCGGGTCGTTTCGCCGGAGGTGACGTTCAGGATCACCCCGCCCGTCCCGCCCGCGGTCATGGCCCGGGCCTCGGCCCGCCCGCAGAGGGCGGTGAGCACCAGGTTCTGGTCCACCAGGTCCCGCCAGAAGCGGCCGTCCATGTCCACGAAGGGGACCGCCCCCCGTCCGGCCATCATCCCGATGTTGTTGACCGCGATGTCCAACCCGCCCAGCTCGGCGACCACCTCGTCGACCATGGTCTCGATCCGTTGGTCGTCGCGGCAGTCGGCCAGCACCGCGATGGCCCGGCCGCCGGCCGACTCGATGGCCTCGACCGTCGCCGAAGCCGGTTCGGGGCGGAGGTCCACCACCGCCACCGCGGCCCCGGCCCGGGCCAACCATCGGGCGATCTCGGCCCCGATGCCGGCCCCCGCCCCGGTGACCAGGGCCCGGCGGCCACCCAGATCCAACGTCACCGTCACCGGCGTCCCCCTGGCCGAGCCCGGGTCAGGTGGTCCACAGCCGCAGTACGTCCTCGGTCACACTCCACGCCCGGGCCAGCACCGCATCGGGCTCGATCCCACCCAGTGGGTGATCGACGACCACCACCCGGGCGTCGGGCACCCCGAGAGCCGCCGCGCACTCGAGGGTCAGGTGATGGAAACCGCCCCGGGTGGTCACCAGAACAGTCGGTATCCCCCGGTCCTCCAGCTGAACGAGGTCGTGGACACTCCACGACGTGCACGAGCCTCAATCGGCGCTGCCGGTCAGGACCAGATCCACCTCCCGCTGCAGCTGGTCGATCACCTCCGCCGGGGCCGGGCGCGCCGCGTTCTTGGTCAGCACGAGTGGCTCCGCGCTCCCGGCCCGGTCGGCCAGATGTGAGGCGACCGCGCTCATGAGCAGGCCGGCGTTGGGCTTGCGATTGTCCAGCACCCCGATCCGGGCCCCGGCCATCACCCGGCGGCTCGGGGCCAGTCGATGGACCGGCTGGGCGATCGGACCGTCGGGTCGATGGATCCTCATTTTGTCCTCCTCTGGGTCATGCCGGTTCTGCGGTCACACCGGGACGGTCACGCTGCGCGAGATGCTGCCCCACGCCGGGATCACACACGAGTGCTTGCCCGGTCCGCCGGCCACCAGGACGCGGATGTCGTCGGGCTCGCCGGTCACCGGGAGCTGAGCGTCGGGATCGTCGGTGCTCCGCATCCAGGGGGGCTCGATCCCCATGTCGGCGAAGTGCTCGTTGCGCACCCGGCGCGACAGCCTGGCGTGGTGGTGCAGGAACAGTTGCACGTCGCGACGCGACCAGCCCTCGGACGCCGCCTGACGGGCATGCTCGGGGCAGAGCACCACGAAGAACTCGCTGTCGGCCATGACCGCGTTGTTGGACCCGAGGGTGGTCATGACCGATGCCACCTTGCGGTAGATGGGGGCCGGGTGGGTGGACCACATGTCGTGGACATTGTGCGGGCCCTCGACCGCGGCGACGGTCACCGCGCTGGCGGCGTCGACCCCCCGGCAGGTCGGATAGAGCGGCCACGGGCTGGCGGCTGCGTTCTCGGCCATGCAATACGAGTACTTGGCCGGCTGGCCCTGCGTGGACGCGTCGCCGTCCCCCGGCCGGCCCCCGCCCACGTCGAGCAGGATCAAGCGGATGGCCCGCCCCGTCGTGGCATTGGCCCGGTGGCCCGGACCGAAGGTCCCGAACCCGGCGTTGTACCCGGCCGTCTCGATCACCCGGCCGTGTACCGCGACCATCACCGCGACGGAGTGGGTGGTGGCCTGAACCCCCCGCAGGTTGAACTCGGGCCGGTCGAGGGCCCGCACCGCGGCGACCACCACGGGGAAGACCTCCGGGGGGCAGCCGGCCATGACCGCGTTGACGGCCGCCACCCGGGCGGTGCAGGCCCCGGACCGGGGCGGGAGCACCGCGAGCACATCGTCGGCCGAGCCGCCGTATATCTCGAGCATGGCGTCGACGCGGGCCTCGGTGGGAGCCACCACGGGTAGGCCGTCGCCCCAGCCGGATTGCTCCAGGATCCGGTAGAGGGCCTCCGGTGATTCGTCGACCACCTCGATCATCTCCGGAGTTTCCAACCCGCGACCCCCTCCCGACGCTCACGATAGCCCGGGCCGGCCGAAGACCCGGGCCGCGTTGGCGGCGAAGAAGGCCTCCCGGTCCGCCCCCGACAGACCACCCGCGGCCCGTTCGGCCAGGGCCACGAGGGCGCCGTAGTCGGCACCCGTTTGTGGATAGTCGGATCCCCACAGGATCCGGTCGGGCCCGAACCTGGCCACCAGCTGACCGACGAGCGCGCCCGACGCCCCGGCGGCGGCCGCGTCGAGCAGGAGGTGGCTGCTGACCTTCAGGGTCACGTGGGCGGCCCGCTCCAGAGCCAGCAGGGGGGCGTCGTCGGGCAACAGGCCGGCTCGCAAGCCGGGGAAGGCGCAGTGATCGAGGGCCACCGGGCCCTCGTGGTCGACCACGGCTCCGGCCAACGCCGCCAGCTGGGACTCGAACAGGGTCAGCACCATCACCAGTCGGGCCGCGCCGGCGGCGTCGAAGGCGGCCCTGACCCGGGCCGGCCGAGCCGTCCAACGCGAGGCGGGCGAGACGGCAAAGAGGCGGATCCCCGTGACCACCGGGTCCCGGGCCAGATCACCGATGACCGTGGCGATGTCGCCGTCGGCCAGGCGCGGATCGTCGAGGTCGACGGCGGGGACGGCGACCACCCGGGGGGCGAAGCGGCGGGCGGCGTCGAGCAGGTAGGAGTTGTCGTACCCGTGGGCTCCTACGGCCTGGACCAGCACCGCCCGCTCCACCCGGTGGTCGTCCAGGGTTCGGATCAGAGCTTCGACGTCCCGGCCCGGCTCGGTCCACCACTCCCGCCCCAGGCCCCGGGCGGTCCGGGCGAAGCGGTCCGGCTCGGGCGACACCACGTGGGTGTGGCTGTCGAGCAGCACTGGAAGGTCAGGACCCGGAGCCGGGATCCTTCTGGGCCGCAACGCCGGTGCCGCTCGGGCAGGCCACCCCGGTGCCGCCCAGCCCGCAGTAACCGTCCGGGTTCTTGGCCAGGTACTGCTGGTGGTAGTCCTCGGCGTAGTAGAAGCCGTCGTCGGCCAGGGTGGCGATCTCGGTGGTGACGGGGCCGTAGCCGGCCTGCGCCAACACCTCGGCGTAGCCGTCGAGGGACCGCTTGGCCACGTCCAGCTGGGCCGCCTCGGTGACGTAGATGGCCGAGCGGTACTGGGTTCCCACGTCGTTGCCCTGGCGCATCCCCTGGGTGGGGTCGTGCGACTCCCAGAAGATCTCGAGCATCTCCCCGTAGCTCGCCACCGCCGGGTCCCACACGACCAGCACCACCTCGGTGTGGCCGGTCCGGCCGCTGCACACCTCTCCGTAGGTCGGGTTGGGGGTATAGCCGCCGGCATAGCCCACCGCGGTGGTCCACACCCCGGGCGCGCTCCAGAACTTGCGCTCCGCCCCCCAGAAGCAACCCATCCCGAACACCGCCGTCGCGAACCCGTCGGGGAAGGGCGGCTTCAGGGTGTGGAAGTTCACGAAGTGACGCTCGGGCACGGGCAAGTGGGCCCCCCGGCCGGGAAGGGCCTCGGCCGGATCGACCATCTCGGTCTTGTGGCGGGAGAGGAACACGGTTACAGCGTAGGACCCCCGGCTCAGAAGACGGGGCCCAACTGGCCCAGGTGGATCGGCTCGCCCGGCGGCCCGGCGGCCAGGTAGAGGGGCAGCTGGTCGGGCAGCCACGGCGGGATGATGCGCCCGCCGGAGTCCCGCAGGTGCTGCAGTTCGTCGAGGGCCCACCACCCGTAACCGGAAAAGGCCAGGGCCTCGAGCGCCTCGAGGCCGGCGGGCCGGTAGGCAGAGCCGTCGTCACTACCATTCCACCGAGCGACGTGGATGTGCTCGAGCTGGTCGAAGTGCAGCCCGGCGAAGGTGAAGCGGGCGTCGTGGCGCCACACGCACGGGCCCACCTCCACACCGACCAGACCGGTCTCCTCGTGGACCTCGCGCGCCGCCGCAGATGCGCTGTGCTCCCCAGGCTCCATGCCGCCCCCGGGAAGTTCCCACCACTCCCCCTTGCCCGGGGAGAACGGGTCGCGCGCCCTCAAGAGCAGCACCCGGTCCGCCGGGTCGAGCACCACGGCGCGCGCCGCCTGGCGACGGATGGCGGCCACCTCGGGCCGCCTACTGACCGCTCATCGAGATGTCGGCGATGGCGATGGTGAGCCCCGACGCCGACGACGGCAGGCGTTCGAGGTCGTTGCCGACCGCCACCACGTCGCTCAGCATGCGCTGGAGGGTCGACGCGATGGTGAACTCCCGGACCGGGCCGGCCAGGGCCCCGTCCTTGATGAGCACGCCTTCGGCGCCCACTGAGAAGTCACCGCTGACCGGGTTGACACCGGAGTGGATTCCCGAGACGGATTGGACGAGGAGCCCCTCGCCGACCTGGGCGTAGATCTGCTCCGGGCTGGCCGTCCCGGGCACCAGAGACACCGCCCGGGCCCCGGTGCCGGGACCGCTTCGATAGCCGGCCCTGACCGCCGACCCCGTCGATGCCGTCCCGGCCCGCCGGGCCGAGTAGGTGTTGTAGAGGAACATGGCCAGCACCCCGGCGTCGATGAGGACGTTGCGCCGGGTGGCCAGGCCCTCGGCGTCATGGGTCGCCGCCGAGTAGGCGTCGGGGTCGGTCGGGTCGTCGACCAGGGTGAGCCCGGGCACGGCCACCTCCTCACCGACACGTTCGGCGAAGAGGGAGCGCCCCTTCAGTACCGACTCGCCGTCGAGCGTGCCGGCCAGTATCGAGAGCAGGGTGGCGGTGATACGCGGCTCGAGCACCGCGGTCAGGTGGGTCGAGCGGGGTTTCACCGCGCCGAGCAGCCGGGTGGCCCGTAGCACCGAGTCGGCCGCCGCCCGGTCGAGGTCCAGATCGGATGGGCCCCGGCCCACCGAGTAGCCGCTGCCGGTCTGGGTGTCGTCACCATCACCGGCGATGGCCTCGGCCGACAGGTAGCAGGCCGTCCGCCGGGACGCCGCGGCGATGCCGGTGCTCGTCACGACGGCCGACTCCACCGCCGCGTCGCCCCACTCCGAGGCGCGCAGCTGGCGGATGCGCCGGTCACCGGCGCGCACCGCCCGCTCCAGGGCGATGGCCTGCTCGATCTTGGCCTCGGTGGGGTAGGCGGCCAGCTCGTCGCGCCACAGGTCGAGGGCCACGGGCACCACACCGTCGGGCCCGGCCAGGCCCAGGTGCTCGTCCTCGGTGGCGAAGCCGGCATTGTCCCGGGCGTCGGCCAGGGTCTCGGCGATGACGTCGTCGTCGAGGGATCCGGCGTAGGCGAACCCCTGCCGGTGCCGGGTCACCACCCGGATACCGATGCCGGCCGACTCCGCCGACGAGAGGGACTCCACCTCACCTTCGAACACCCGGACCTCGGTGTCGCGCCCGCGGGCCACGAACGCCTCGATCTGCTCCCCGTCCCGGGCCCAGCCGGCGACGCGGGTGGCCAGGTCGAGAAGGCTCTCCGGGCCCGCCCCGGCGGACCCGGTCCGGCCCTCGGTGAGAGTCATCGGGCGGTGCCGCCCACGGTCAGGCCGGTCACCCTGAGGGTGGGCTGGCCGTCGCCCACGGGCACCCCCTGGCCGTCCTTGCCGCACGTGCCCGGGCTCCCCATGGCGAAGTCGTTGCCGACCACGTCGATGTTGCGCAGCACCTCCGGCCCGTTGCCGATCAGGTTGGCGTCGCGCAGGGGCTCGGTGATCCGCCCGTCCTCGATCAGGTAGGCCTCGGTCATGCCGAACACGAAGTCGCCCGTCGCAGTGTTGACCTGGCCCCCGCCCAGCTGGGCCACGTAGACCCCGTAGGGCGTCTGGCGAATGATCTCGTCGGGGTCCTCGCCGCCGGCCAGGACGTAGGTGTTGGTCATGCGCACCATGGGCAGGTGCTGGTAGCTCTCCCGACGCCCGTTCCCCGATCCCGGCCGGCCCTCCTTGCGGGCCCGCAACCAGTCCCACATGTAGTCGGTCAGCACACCGTTCTCGATCAGCACGTTGCGCTGGGCCCGGTGGCCCTCGTCGTCGACCGCAATGGCCCCCCACTCCGGTCCCATGGTCCCGTCGTCGACCAGGGTGACGAGGGGGCTGGCCACCAGCTCGCCGACCTTGCCCTTGAACACCGAGGAGTCCTTGGCCACCAGGTCGGCCTCCAGTCCGTGCCCGCACGCCTCGTGGAAGAGCACTCCCCCGCTCCCCTGCTTGATCACCACCGGGACCCGGCCCGACGGGGCGGGCCGGGCCCGGAGCTTGGTGAGGGCCCGGGTCGAGGCGGCCGCGGCCAGGTCCTCGACGGACACGGAGTCGAACATCTCGAACCCGATGGTGGCCCCCACGCTCTCCCGCCCGGTCTGCATCCCCGTGTCACCCGACGCCACGGCCGAGACCGCGAAGCGGGTCTTGACCTGGTCGTCCGACGCCAGCACTCCCTCGCTGTTGGCCACCAGGATGCGGCGGCGGCTGTCGCCGTACAGCGCGCTCACCTGCCGGATCGATCCGCCGGCCCGCCGGGCCGCCTCGTCGGCCCGGCGCAGCAGGGCCACCTTCTCCGCCTTGGCGACCGTCTCGGGGAGGACGGCCACATCGGTGGGAGCCGGGGCGTGGACCCGGCGGAAGGCCACGGTGCGCACCCCACCGCCCCCCTGGCGGGCCGCCGCAGCGGCCGCCTCGGCGGCCGTCCGCAGACCCGCCTCGCTCAGGTCGCTGGTGTGGGCGAACCCGGTGGTCTCGCCCGAGACCACCCGGATCCCGGCTCCCCGCTCCCGGCCCGAGGCCAGGTCCTCGACGCGCCCGTCGTCCAGGCGGGCTCCGGTACCGCGGCGGTCCTCGGCGAAGACCTCGGCGAAGTCGCCGCCGCGACGCAGCGCGGCACCCAGCACACCCTCGATCACCGCTTCGTCGATCAACATGTCACTCCTGTTCGCCCCGGCCGCCGCTCTTGCGTATTGGAACTATGCGAGGGTACCCGCCTACCGTGGATACCAGTGGTTCTGCAGACCCCCTTGTGCGCCCAGGCCGAACTGGTGGTGAGCGAGGACGACACCGCGGTCGCCCTCGGCAGTGGGGACGTGCCGGTGCTGGCCACCCCCCGTCTGGTCTCGCTGTGCGAGCAGGCGGCCGCCGAGGCGCTGCGCCCGCAGCTGCTCGAGGGCCAGACATCGGTCGGCTTTCGCGTCGAGATCACCCACCTGGTACCGGTCAGAGTCGGCGGCCGGGTGACGGCCGCGGCCGCCTTCGAGCGGGCCGACGGCAAACGAGTCGTCTTCAACGTGTCGGTCACCGACCGCTGCGGGCTGGTGGCGGCCGGTAAAGTGGTGCGGGTCGTCGTCGACACCGGCACCTTCATGGAAAAGGCCCGCTGACCGGACCCATTCGACCAGTACGTTTCCGAGCGTCCGGCCCCATCGACCGCCTG
>JAKBAX010000530.1 GCA_021808785.1 Actinomycetes bacterium
GTCTACCCCGCCCCCGCCCCCGCCGGCCCCGCCCGAAGCCGGTATCGCACCGTCGCCCCCGCCGTCGGCGACGCCACCGAGCCGAAGTCGGCGATCCAAGCGGCCCCGCCAGCTGGCCGGGCGGCCGGTGCAGCTGATGATCCGGGTCGACCTCGATGTCCTGCTGCGCGGTGTCGCGCTCGAAGGCGAGCTGTGCCAGATCCCCGGTTATGGCCCCGTCCCGGTCTCGGTGGTCCAGGACCTGGTGGCCAATGGTTCGACGTTCGTCTCCGCGCTGCTCACCAGGTCCGAGGCCGTCTGCGGCGTGTACCGCTTCGGCCGCCGCCCCAACGCCGCCCAGCAGACGGCACTCGACTTCCTGTACCCGTCGTGCGCGGTGAAGGGGTGCAATCGCAAGGCCTCGTTGGAGTACGAGCACCGCCAGGACTGGCACCGTACGCATTTCACGGTGTACGACCTGATGGACCGCCTCTGCTGGTTCCACCACCAGCAGAAGACTCACCACGGCTGGCAGTTGGTGGAAGGGGTGGGCAAACGGGCCTTCGTGCCCCCTGAGGACCTACGTCACCCGAGGCACGCTACGCCGCCCCGTCCATCCCTCCCGCCACCGGGGTCCACCGAGGCAGCCGGGGGCGGCCCGTGGTCCCGTCCCGGAGGCATCGAGGGTGGGTGAGCCGCTGATCGGAGTGATGCCCGGCCCGTCAGGTGGTTCGCCTCCGCCAGAGGCGGCCGCCTGTCGAGGTGTTGCCTCCGCTGCGGTAGGGCGCCCAGGACCAGCGGCGCGCCGGCACCACCACCGCCACCGCGCCCCAGATGGCCATGGCTCCTATGTCACCCCAGGCCCAGCCCGATACGCCCCGTCGCGAGTCGAAGGGGGCGAAGACGGCGGTGATCATGTGCCGGATGGGGAAGTAGGCCGAAACCCGGGCCAGCCCCGAATGGGGGTTGATGGGATACCAGAGGCCCGACAGGAACAGCAGCACGAAAAACACGATGCTGATGATCGGGCCGGCCGCCTCCTGGTTGGGGATCAGCGTGCTGACGGCCATGCCGATGGCGGTGAACGACACCGCCCCGACGGCCAGCGCCACCGCCAGCGCACCCACGTTGTGGGGCGTGTGGACGTTGTAGCCGAAGCGGCCTATGAGCAGCAGCACCACGATCTGCACCAGCGAGATCAGGAGGGCGTTGACGCAGATGGCCGCGAGCATGGCCCACGTCGGCAGCGGGGACAGCCGGAGCCGCTTCAGCAGGCCCATCTCCCGCCGTACCACCAGGGAGGTGGCCAGGGAGTTGAAGCAGGTCGACATCACGCCGTAGGCGAGGAAGCCGGGCACGTAGTACTGGATCACCTTCACCCCGCCGAGCGTCGCGCTGGTCGAGCTTCCGGCGCTCGAACCGAGCAGCACCAGGAACACCACGGAGAAGCCGACCGTGAAGATCGCGGCGAGTGGGTTGAGCCAGAAGTTGAGCTGCTCGTAGTACACCTGGCGGGCCACCATCCGCCAGTGGTAGAGCGGCCCTCGGTATTCGACCGCCACGTTGGTCATGGCCGGCGCACCGCCTCGGGATGTCGGGGACTCTCGTGGCCGGCGTAGCCGGTCAGTCGGAGGTAGATGTCCTCCAGGGTGAGCCGCTCGACGGTCAGCCCGATCAGCTCCACCCCCTCCCGCAGGGCCCACGTGGTGATGGCGGCCAGCACCTCCACCGGGTGGTCGGCCCTGATCTCGACCTGCTCGCCGGCCAGAGTCGTCACCTCGACCGGCAGCTCGGATGGGTGCCGCCCGGGCGGCAGGCCGAAGCGGATGCGGCTCTCGCCCATGTCACGCCCACCGAGGGACTGGGGGGTGCCCTCGGCCACGACACGGCCCGCGTTGATGACCGCCACCCGGTCGGCCAGCGCCTCCGCCTCGTCCATGTAGTGGGTGGTCAGGATGACTGTGGTGCCCCCTCCGGTGAGGGCCCGGATCAGATCCCAGGCCCCCCGGCGGGCCGAGGGGTCGAAGCCGGTGGTGGGCTCGTCGAGGAAGAGCAGGGCCGGGTTGCCGATGATGCCGAGCCCGAGGTCCAGCCGGCGCTGCTGGCCCCCCGAGAGGTTCTTGACCCGGCTGTCGGCCTTCTCCTCCAGTCCCACCAGGGCCAGCACCTCGTCGAGCGGGCGGGGATCGGGGTAGTAGCCGGCGTTGCGGCGCAGCGCCTGGCGGACGGTGAGGAACGGTTCCACCGCCAGCTCCTGCAGCACCACCCCCATCCGCTCCCGGAGCATCACCTCGCTGGAGCGGTCGGCCGGGTCGACCCCCAGGACCGCGACGTGGCCGCCGTCGCGCCGGCGGAACCCCTCCAGAATCTCGACCGTGGAGGTCTTGCCGGCCCCGTTGGGCCCGAGCAGGGCGAACACCTCGCCCTCGTGCACTTCGAAGTCCACCCCGTCGACCGCCCGCACTCCGCCATAGAGCTTGACCAGGCCCTCGACCGTGACCGCCGCTGTCACTGTCTGGTCCCGGGATGGCGCCGTATCGTTGTCACTGCACCATTAGAGCGGGTCCACCATCACAGCGGGTGCACCATCACAGCGG
>JAKBAX010000531.1 GCA_021808785.1 Actinomycetes bacterium
CCACCCCACTCACTTCTTCGAGAGGCCGCTGGCGTGAGCGGTTGGCGCCTATCCGGCCGCCAGGTAGGACCTCCTCGACTGCGCCGGCCAGGCGCAGTCATCTTCCGAGCCTGCCGGCGACCTACCGCGTTGCCGGCCCAGCCGTGGTGGCGCCTGGTAGGTCAGAACCTGGGGATCCCCGTATGGACGACCCTCCGCATCACCGCCCGCGGCTGGGGATGCTCCGCAAAGGGTTGGGCTCGCGGGACGGTCATCCTGAGACGCGAACTTCGGGTCGGGCAGCGTTGCTGTGGGAGAATCGGGCGATGAAGGAAGTCGCTCTGGCTGACACCCAGAGGTCGTCGGAAGCGGCCACCTTCGCCGCTTGCGTGGCGACCATCCTGGAGCTGTCGCTCGAGGAGGTTCCCCAGCCGGCACCGGGGCAGGACCCCGCCACCGGCTGGGCCGTCTCGCGCTGGCTGGGAGGGAAGGGACTCGGTCTGGTGCCCGTTGCGGACGCCGCCACTTTCTCATGGCCAGGCCCGTGGGTGGCGCGTGTCCAGTCCGCCGAGAACGAGGAAGTTCGATACGTCGTGATGTACGGGGTGCCCTCCGGCGTGGTCTACGACCCTGCCGAGGCTGCACAACGGGACGGTTTCATGATCATCGACGGCTACGTCATCGCGCCAGGCGATGTGGCTCTGGTGCGTCCCCCGAAGCCTCCCCTGCCCGCCGCGGCGGGCACGGTCGAGAGCATCTGGGTGGCCTCAGCCGCCGGGGAGCCAGCCCGGCGGCTCCGACGGGCCATCGCTCTGCCCGGCCTGGGCATCGACGGTGATCGGCACGTGACCGGCGCGGGAACCTTCCCTTCCGGGCTGCCTGGCAGCGCCCTCACGCTCATCGAGGCTGAGGTATGCGAGTCTTTCGACCCGCCACTACAAGCCAACGAGCACCGGCGCAACGTTGTCACCCGGGGGATCGACCTCAACGCCCTCGTTGGCCGCGACTTCAACATCGGCGCCGTGCGCTGCCGGGGGATGCGGCTCTGCGAGCCCTGCCGGGTCATCGCCCGCTACGCGGGTCGGCCGATCATCCGGCCCTTGGTGCATCGCGGCGGCCTGCGAGCAGACATCCTCGAACAAGGTGCGATCGCCGTCGGCGACACGGTGTCCGCTGCTGCCCAACGGCCGTAACGGCGCCAACCCTCAGCCTCAGCTCGTTCGTCGAGCGATCCGTTGAGCGGCCACGACGACATCCAGTAAGTCCCGGCGACCGACTCCGAGGCCGCCGTCCACCCTCTCAGCAAACGGCGCCGCCGCCGCCGGGACTGTGCTGGTTTCATCGCCATGGCCGAGCGACGTACCCAGACCTGGCGCAACGTGCGCAACGACCTGGAGCGCATGCACCCTCGTCACGCTCGAGACCAACGACGGGCGCGTCGCTCAGCGCAGCGCGACGACGCCTCGCCAGCGGGAGTCTCTTCCAGGCCCTCGAGGTCGCCGAGCCGGCTCGCTTCTACGACTTCACGCTGCCTGAGCCCGTCGCGTAGTTCCAGGTCACAGCATCGCGTAGTAACACGACCGCCTCGGTGGCTTGCGTCTCTTTTCCCTGGTCAGGGTCGCTTTCCGGGGCCTACGGCTGCCTACCATCTCCGGGAGTCCGGCCAGACGGAGGGGATAGCCTTGGCCGGCGGCTCGGCCCTCTTGCACACGACGGTTGTGGTGCGACGCGGGCACCGGGCGAGCGCGACCACCGTCACTGGCTTTGGCGGTCACGGTGCCGGTATCGGCACGGGGGCGATGGAGTTACCGGGGCCGATGTCAGCACATCCGTTCTGGACGGGCTGGTGCGCGAAGCGTTGGGTGAGGAAGACCTGCGCCTGGTCGAGGAAGGGCGGACCGGTCTGCTGGTGGTCGAGCCCGTCGTAGATGTGGAGCTCGACGGGAACCCCCCGTTGACAGTAGGTGTACGCGAGCTCTTGGACGTCCTTGGTGACCATCACGCCGTCACCGGTCGAGTCGGAGAGCCCGTTGGCGATGAACAGCGGGGCATGCGGGGTGCCGGTTCGGCTCATGATGAGTTGGTCGAAGATCCGGGCGAAGACGGCCACCTTTTCGAGGTCCTGGTACTGCGGCTTCAACAACTGCGCCGTCGTGAGGCCGGCGAAGTGACCGACGCACTGGGCTTGGTTGGCGGCGACGGCGGCGATGCCCGCTTGGGTGAGGTACTGGTCGAAATCGCGGAGGTGAAAGGCCCGGGCAGCGCCTTCGAGGTGGACTGGGATGACCCAAGTCCACCCCGAGCCGGGATGGTCGACGTAGGCGAGGTTGTGAAGCGGGTCGACGGGAAGGCCGCCTTCGGCGACACCGACGATGTCGAGTTGGGGTGCGTAGCTCTGCGCAAGCTCGGAGGCGAACTCCGTGGCGATGGAGCCGCCTGAGTAGCCGACCATCCCGACGGGCGTGGAGACCTCTGGCACTCCGAGCCAGGTTTCGGCCGCCCGGATGGCGTCGAGGGTCTCGTACCCGTACTGCTGGCCGGCCCCTTCGGCGAGATCTTCTCCCTCGTAGTCGGCGGTGACCACGGTGTCACCGGCG
>JAKBAX010000532.1 GCA_021808785.1 Actinomycetes bacterium
GGTGACCGGCGGCGGCACGGTGACCGGCGGCGGGACGGTGACGGGGGACGGGTTGGTGACGGGGGACGGGTTGGTCTCGGTCGAGACGGTCATAGGGACCCGATCGGCCCGGGACCGGTCGCCGGATCCGAGCGCTACCCCGATGGCGATGCCGGCGGCGACGACCGCGGCGGCACCTGCGGCCGCGGCCACCACTTTGCGGTGGTGACTCGACGAGGGGCGGCCGGCGCCCGAAGCGACGGTCCGGGCCCGCCGCTCGGCCGCAGCCCGAGACTGCTCGATGGCCCACCGCAGGGCATCGATCTGGTTATGGAGCGCCTCGTCGCTCGGCTCCATGGGCTCGTTCTCCGTGTACCGACAGTGCTGCGAACGGTACCGGGAGGGGAGAGTTGAGGGGGGCCAGTTTCGTGCTTGTCCGCTTTGCGGCCTACCGGTCCCCCGGCCGCTCGGGGCGCCGGCGCCAGGGCACGACCGGCCGGGAAGCGTGCAGATCGCGCATCTCTTCGATGGAGAGGGGCTTGTGGCTGGTCGGGGTGGGCTCCTCCCGGGCCCGGACCAGGCCGTCGATCACCATGGTCATGTACCGCTTCCACACCCGGTCACCTAGATGGGCGGTGGCCGAACCGAGAGCCACCAGCATCTGCTGCAGGAATGCCAGATCGCTCACCGCGAAGTCCCGGCGCAACCGGCCGCTGCGCTTGGCCCGGGCGACCAGGGCTTCCACGAGGGGCGCCACTTTTTCCTGGACCTGACGGATGGACTCCTCGCCCGGGTCGTGCTCGAGCAGCTCGTTCAACGCCCGGTCGCTGATCTGGCGGGCGGTGGCCCGGTCGAGGAACCACAGCAGCGCCTCCCACCCGTCGGGGATGGCCAGTGCTTCCTCCAGCACCTTCATGTAGATGCCCAGGTGGTCCTGGAAGACAGCCTCGATCAGGTCGGTCCGGGTGGGGAAACGACGGTACAGGGTGCCGATGCCGACGCCGGCCTCGGCCGCAATGTCCTCGAGGGGGGCCGACAGCCCCCGTTCCGCCATGACCACGCTGGCCGCCTCCAGGATGAGACGCCGATTGGCCTCGGCGTCTCGGCGCAAGGGGCGGGGCCCGACCTCACCGTCGTCACGGCCCGCGCCGGTGCCGGCGCCGGCGCCGGGTGAGCTTCGGGCCACGGCGTACATCAGAGCAGACCGGTGGCGTGGGCGGCCGATTGGTCGCTCGGATGGGGGCCGGGGCGGAACAGGACGGCAGCCAGGCCGGCACCGGCCGCGAACACCCCGGCGGCCACCCAGAACGCGGCCCGGTCCCCGTGCACGGCGGCGGCCGTGACGACCGCCGCGCTGAGTCCGTGGCTGCGGACGTATCCCGCGCCGGCCGACGCGGCGAGGGTGTTGAGGAGGGCGGTGCCGATGGAGCCGCCGACTTGTTGTCCGATGTTGGGCAGCGCCGAGGCCACTCCGGAGTCGTGCTCGCCGGCGCCGGAGGTGGCCACGTTCATCACCGATCCGAACACCAGGCCCAAGCCGAAGCCGACGAGCACCAGCCCCGGGACCACGGCGGCCCCGTAGGTCGAGTGCACGCCGAGCTGGGCGAAGAGGACCAGGCCGGCACCGGCGGCGATCATTCCGGCGGTCACCAGCCAGCGGGGCCCGAAGCGGGGCAGCAGCCGGGCGGTGGCGAGAGCCGAGGTCAGCATCAGGGCCCCGATCATGGGCAGGAACGCCACACCCGCCATCACCGGCGTGAAGCCCAGCGTCTGCTGGATGTAATAGGCGAGGAACAAGAAGATGGCAAAGGTCCCGATGCCGGCGATCAGCATCATCAAGTTGGCCGTGCCGCGGGGGCGGTCGGCCAGGATGCGCAGCGGGAGCAGGGCGTTGTCGGACCGTCGTTCGATCCAGACGAAGACCCCGAGAAGAGCGGCTCCGGTGATCAGGAACCCGAGGGTGAGCGGATCCGACCAGCCCCTGCTGTAGGCCTCCGAACAGCCGTAGACGATGCCGACCAGACCGGCCACCACCGTGAGCACGCCGGGCCAGTCCAACACCGCCGGCCGGCGCTCGCTGGCGGGGAGGAACCGGACGGCCCCGGCCAGGGCGAACACGGCCAACCCGACGTTGACATAGAGGCACCAGCGCCAATCCAGGTACTGGGTGAGCAGGCCCCCGAGGATCAGACCGACCGCCCCGCCGGCGCCGGCCACCGCCCCGAACACCCCGAAGGCCCGGCCCCGTTCCTTCGGATCGGAGAAGGTGGTGGTCAGCTCGGCCAGGACGGCGGGGGCAAGTAGCGCCCCGAAGGCACCCTGGACGGCTCGGGCCGCGACCAGCATCTCGAATCCGGTCGCCGCCCCGCCGACCGCCGACGCCACGGCGAAGCCGGCCATGCCGATGATCAGCATGCGCCGCCGGCCGAGCAGGTCCGAGAGGCGTCCGCCCAGCAGGAGCAGGCTGCCGAAGGCCAACGAGTAGGCGGTAACGATCCACTGCCGGTCACCGTTGGAGAAGCCGAGGGCCTTCTGGGCCGAGGGCAGGGCGATGTTGACCACCGTGGCGTCGAGGGTGACCATCAACTGGG
>JAKBAX010000101.1 GCA_021808785.1 Actinomycetes bacterium
CGACACGGGTGCGTGCCAGGTCTACGGCGGGGACCCGACCGAGTACCCGGCTCCCAACTACAGCGCCCAGAGCGACGCCGCGGTCACCGCCACCGGTGACCAGGTGCTGCTCTGCGGGAGCGACACGGCCTGCGGGGGGGGCACCCAGGTGGCCCTCACCGAGTACTCCTCGTCGACCGGTGGGTACACGGCGGGGGGCGCCTTCGCGGCGGTGCCCGACGCCGGCGACGCCACGCCGAGCAACCCCAACCACGACTGGTCGACCACCATGGCCACCTCCTATGTGCAGGGTGCGTTCCCGTCGATCGGGACCCTGCAGTCCATCAGCATCACGGCCCGTAACGGGCTGGGCGACATGGGCGGGCGGGTCCTGTCCATGGTCCTGTCCGGCACCGGCGGTCGGGTGACGGTCACCGGCGCCCAGTTCGCGGGGGCGGTGGGACTGATGTCGGACTGGTTCAGCATCGCCGGCACCAGCGCGCCGGCGGGGAGTGACAGCGGTTACTGGGTGGTCGGCGCCAACGGAGCGGTCTACCCGTTCGGCTCCTCCCCGTCGTACGGCTCGATGTCCGGCTACACCCTGGCCGCGCCGGTCATCGGCATGGCCCCGACCGGCGACGGAGCCGGCTACTGGATGGTGGCCGGGGACGGCGGGATCTTCAGCTTCGGCGACGCCCGCTTCTACGGCTCGACGGGGGGCGTCCACCTGGTGGCCCCGGTCGTCGACATGGCCTCCACGGCCGACTCGGGCGGGTACTGGCTGGTGGCGTCCGATGGCGGGGTGTTCAGCTTCGGCGACGCCCGTTTCTACGGCTCCACCGGCGGCATCCGCCTGGACCGGCCGGTGGTGGCCGGCGCCCGTACCGCTGACGGCAAGGGGTACTGGCTGGTGGCGTCCGATGGCGGGGTGTTCAGCTTCGGCGACGCCCGTTTCTACGGCTCGACGGCCGGTGTGCCCCTGACCGCCCCGATAGTCGGGATGGTGCCCACCGCCGACGGTCGGGGCTACTGGCTGGTCGCCTCCGACGGGGGAGTGTTCGCCTTCGGCGACGCCGGCTTCGTCGGCTCGCTCGGTGGATCGGGAGTGACTGACGTGGTGTCGGTGTCGCCCACCCCCGACGATCGCGGCTACCTGCTGGTCACTGCCAGCGGCCACGTCTACTCCTTCGGCGACGCGACCTACCTCGGCGACCCGGCTACCGACGCGGCCGCCTGGGCCGGCCCGGCCATCGGTGTGTTCGCGGGGTAGATCGGCCAGGAACAACGGTGCCGGCGGCTAGGGGGTCAGTGCCTCCACATCGGCGTCGACCATCATCCGGATCAGCTCCTCGAAGCCGACCTGCGGCTTCCAACCCAGGTGCTTCTCGGCCTTGGCCGGGTCGCCGATAAGCAGGTCCACCTCGGCCGGCCGCATGAACTGCTGGTCGATCTCCACATGGTCCTCCCAGTTGAGGCCCACCTGGTCGAAGGCGATCTGGCACAGCTCCCGTACCGGGTGCGTCTCCCCGGTGGCCACCACGTAGTCGCCGGGTTGGTCCTGTTGGAGCATCAGCCACATGGCCTGTACATAGTCGCCGGCGAAACCCCAGTCCCGTTGGGCGTCCAGGTTGCCCAGCTTGACCTTCTTCTGCAGGCCCAGCTTGATGGCCGCGGCGCTGAAGGTCACCTTCCGGGTTACGAACTCGAGGCCTCGCCGGGGGCTCTCGTGGTTGAACAGGATGCCCGAGGAGGCGTGCATGTCGTAGGACTCGCGGTAGTTGACCGTGATCCAGTGCCCGTAGACCTTGGCCACCCCGTAGGGGCTGCGGGGGTAGAAGGGGGTGCGCTCGGTCTGTGGTACCTCGAGGACCTTGCCGAACATCTCGCTCGAGCTGGCCTGGTAGAAGCGGATCGTGGGGTCGACCAGCAGGATGGCGTCGAGCAGGCGGGTGACGCCCAGGGCGGTGACCTCTCCGGTCAGGGTGGGTTGACCGAAGGAGGTCTGCACGAAGGACTGGGCGGCCAGGTTGTACACCTCCTCGGGTTGGTGGTCGCGTAATACCCGGATCATCGAGGCCTCGTCCAGCAGGTCGGCGGCCACCAGGCTGATCTGGTCCGAGATGTGGGAGATGCGGTCGAAGGTCACCGTGCTGCTGCGCCGGTGCAGGCCGATCACCTCGTACCCCTTGTCGAGCAGGAACTCGGCGAGGTACGACCCGTCCTGGCCCGTGATCCCGGTGATGAGTGCCTTCTTGGTCATCGTGTCATTCTGGCCCAACCGGGCCCCGGCCGGGGGCCGCTGTCCGCTATTCGAGCTCCGGTCTCGAGCCAGGTTCTCAGGTGCGCAGGTGCCGGTAGGGCTGGCGACCGGCGGGGATGTCGGCCCGCCAGGGGTTGCTCTGGTCCCGCTTGGAGAGGATGGGGTCGCTCACCCCCCAGTCGGCCGCGATCACCGGGTCGTCCCAGGCCACCCCGAGCTCGTCGTCGGGGTTGTAGTAGGAGTCGACCAGGTAGGTGATGGTCAGGTCGGTCAAGGAGGCGAAGCCGTGGGCCACCCCGGGCGGGATGAACACGCCCCGGCAGTCCTCCCCGCTGATCTCCAGCATCTGGGTGACCCCGTCGGTCGGTGACCCCTCCCTCAGGTCGTGGAGCACCACCCGGGCCGTGCCCCGCGGGCACAGCCAGTAGTCGGCCTGATGGAGGTGGTAGTGGAGCCCGACCACCGCGCCGGCCGCCTTGTCCGACCGGTTGCCCTGGACCATCTCCCTACCGAGGGGGAACCAGGAGCGGCGATAGGTCTCGTAGAAGCGGCCCCGCTCGTCGCCGTGCCCTTCCGGCTCGACCACGTACACGTCGGCGATCAGGTCCGATTGAGCGATCTTCGGCATGGTGGCACGCTATCGCCGGCCCGACGGCGCAGATACGTCGGGAGCTGATTCGTCGGAAGCAGATACATCGGAAGATGTCCTCCGGTGCGAGGGGCTGACCGGATAGAAAAGGAATCGTGGGGGGATCGAGGCCACGGGGGAACGCCCGGCGCGCGAGGAAGGGGTCCGATGCCGTGGCGTAACGCCAGGGGCCGGATCCTGGTGGTCGACGCCCACGACGAGGAGCGGGAAGCCGTCCGGACGGTGCTGGCCCGGGCCGGTCACACACTGTCGGAGGCGACCAGCGTGGCCGAGGCCTGGGCCGGCCTGCCCGGCCCGGATCGGCCCGGCCCGGATCGGCCCGGCCCGGATCTGGTGGTCGTGGAGGTGGTCCTGCCCGACGGGAGCGGCGTCGAACTGACCCGCCGCCTCCGGGCCGACCCCCGCTTCGAGAAGCTGTCGGTGGTGCTCACCTCGGTGGCCACCCGCACCCCCGACGAGCAGGCGGCCGGACTGGATGCGGGAGCCGACGCCTATCTGGTGCACCCGGTGGCCCCCCCGCTGCTGACCTCCACGGTCGGGGCCCTGCTGCGGCTGCGGTCGGCCGAGCGGGAGCTGGCGACCCGCCACCAGCAGATCGAGGCCCTGCTCGGCCTGGGCGGGGTGGCCCTGGGCCGGCGGGACTTCCGGACCGACGCCATGGCCGGTACCGCCCACCTGGCCGAGTGGTTCGGTCTCGATGCCAGCCAGGAGCCCGGCTTCGAGGCCTACCTGGAGGCTATCGACCGGGCCGATCGGGAGGCGGTGGAGCGGGCGTTCGCGGCGGCCCGGGCCGGCCAGGAGGCCCAGCTCGACTTCCGGGTGAGCCCGGCCGGGCGGCCCTCTTACCACGTGGTCGGCTCGGTCCGCCCCGAGGTGTTGGGGGGCGAGGTGGCGGGAGCCACCCTGACACTGCTCGACGTTACGTCCCGCCACAACCTGATCGCTGCCGAGCGGGCCCTGCGACGCACCGAGGACCGCTTCCGGGCCTTGTTCGAGGCCATCGACGAGGGGTACTGCCTGGGTGAGATGCTCCTCGACGAGGACGGTCGGCCGGCCGACATGGTGATCCGGGAGGTCAACCCGCGCTTCGAGTCCGCCACCGGGTTGGCCGATCCGGTGGGCCGCTCCCTGCGCCAGATGCTCCCCGAGCTGGATCCGCAGTGGCTGGCCACCCTGGGCCGGGTGGCGCTCGGGGGTGAGACCCTGCGCTTCGAGCGGGGCTCGGGGGTGACGGGCCGGTGGTGGGACTGCTTCGCCATGCCGGTGCAGCCCGAGCGACACCTCGTCGTGGTCTTCAAGGACACCACCGACGCCCACGAGGCCAACCGGGAGCTGCGCACGAGCGAGGCCCAACTGCGCAACATCTCCGACCAGATGCCCATGATGCTGTGGCTGCTCGACCGCGGTGGGCGCTTCGTATGGGGCAACGCCACTTTCAGCCGTTTCTTCGGGGTGAAGGCAGGGGAGCTGGTCGGCGACGCGTGGATGGGGCGCCTGCACCCAGACGAGGAGGAGGGGTACGTGGCCGCCCTGCGCCAGGCCCAGGAGCAGGGGCGGCCTTTCCAGCGCGAGGCCCGCATGCGTCGCTACGACGGCGAGTGGCGCTGGCTGGAGTCTTGGGGGCAGCCGTTGAATGCCCTGACCGGCGAGCCGGCCGGCTATCTCGGCTCCAGCGCCGACGTGACCGAGCGCAAGGTGGTCGAGCAGGCGGAGGCGGCCCGCCACGCCCGTACCGAGTTGCTGGCCGAGGTGGTCACCCGCCTCGAGCAGGCTCCCGACCTGACCGGCAAGATCAGTGAGGCTCTCGACGTGCTGGTGCCGGGCCTGGCCGACGCGGCCGTGCTCAGCCTCGATCCGACCGGTGACCGGGTGCACGCCCGCCACCGGGGCCGCGCCGGTGAGGAGTTGGTGACGGCCAAGGGGTGGCGCGACGCCCCCGATCCCCATGAGTGGTGGCGGGCCGCCCTCGGGATGGAGATCGTCAGCCGGCTGCCGATGGACGTGGCCCAGGACCCGGGCTTCCTGGTGCTCGGCTGGGCCGACGCCAGCCGAGCCGGCTCGCAGGCCGGTCATTTCGATTTCCTGGAGGACCTGTCCCGGCGCATAGGGATGGTGCTCGGTGGCGCCCGGCTGCGGGAGAGCGAGCGTATGGTCTCCCAGCGCCTCCAGAAGGCACTGATGCCCGAAACGGTGGCGTGGCGGCCGTCGGCCCTGACCGCGGCGCGCTACCAGGCCGCGTCGTCACTGATGGAGGTGGGGGGCGACTGGTACGACACCGTATCGTGGGCGAGCGGGGAGCTGGGCCTGGTGGTCGGCGACGTGGTGGGCCACAACCTGGACTCGGCCACGTCGATGGGCCGGATGCGGACGACCACCGGAAACCAGATTCTGCGCGGCGATCCGGACCCGGTGGCGGTCCTGGGCGCCATCGAGGGGGCCGCTCCCGAGACGGAGGGATACTTCGCCACTGCGGTGTGTGTGGTCGCCGACCTCGACTCCGGCCTGCTGCGCTACGCCTCGGCCGGCCATCCGCCGGCCCTGATCATCTCCGCCGATGGCTCCCGGCGCCGCCTCGACCAGCCCCAGAACGCGCCCCTCGGCGCTGTCTCGGGCCGGCCTGTGGCGGCCGGTACCGTGGTGCTCTCGCCCGGCGACACCCTCCTCCTCTACACCGACGGCTTGGTGGAGCGGCGCAAGGGCCGTTTCGAGGACCGGCTGGACCGCCTGGAGTCGGCCGCCGCCACCATGGTCGACCTGGCTATCGACGATCTGTGCGACCGTCTGGTCGCCCACATGGCCGCCGACCGGCCTTTCGAGGACGACGTGGTGCTGGCCGCCCTGCGCTACCGGCCGGTGCTGGCCGCCGAGCACCGCGAATGCGAGGCCGGCCCGCAAGCGATCGCGCCGGCCCGGCAGTGGGCCGGTCAAGTGCTGGAGCGCTACGGCGTATCCGACGCCCAGGCGGAGCGGGTGCAGGTGGTGCTCGGCGAGGCGCTGTCCAACGTGGTGCGCCACGCCTACGGCGACCAGGGCGGGGGCCGGGCCCGGATAGAGATCGCCGACCACGGTCCCTATGTCGTCGTGGCCGTCGAGGACTTCGGGTCGTGGCGGCCGGGCTACGTCCCCGAGGCCGGGTTCGGCCGGGGCATCGGCATCATGCGGGCCCTGGCCGACCGCTTCTCCATGAACCGCTCGTATCCCGGGACCACCGTGCTGGCCGCCTTCGGCAAAGCGGCCAAAGACGCCTGATCGGGATGTGCAGGAGCGGCTTCTTACGCCGCTTCGATCACTCGCAGGGGGGCCGCGACCGCAGATGTGGCGGCCCCGTCGCCGGCCACCCCGACGCCGGGCGCGGCCTGATCGAGCGCGGCGGGGACTGTGGCGGGGGCGGCACCGGGCAGGGGGCCCAGGTGTCGTGACTCCATGAACACAGTGAACCAGAGGAGCAGGGCTGTCCCCCCGAGCATGGCCAACACCGTCAGGAGCGTCATGACCAGAGCCACGGGATCGTGCTACCCCGAACGCGCCGAAAGCAACACGGCTTTCCGTTGCTACAGTCCCTGGACCCGAAAAGAGAACAGGTTCTAGGGGGATCACCACAGATGGCGCCAGGGCTCGACACGACCGCCGTGCAGGAGATGCAGGCCCACGGGCAGGATTTACCGTGGCTGCTGTCGTTCTGGGCCGAGCACCGGCCAGAGCACCCGGTGCTGATCTGGGAGCCTGCGGGTGGCCCGGTCCGGCAGTGGACCTACCGCGAGTTGCGCCACGACGTGTGGCGCTTCGCCGCCGGGCTGGCCCGCCGGGGCATCGCCAAGGGCGACCGGGTGCTGATCCATGCCGACAACAGCCCGGAGTTCGTCATCTCCTGGCTGGCCTGCGCAGTGGCGGGGGCGGTCGGCGTGACGACCAACACCCGCTCGGTGGCGGCCGAGGTGCGCTTCTTCATCGAAAAGGCGGAGTGCGTGGCCGCCATCACCCAGCCCCGGTATGCGGCGGTGGTGGCCGAGGCCGGCCCGGGCCTGAAGTGGATCGCGGTGACCGCTGACGACAGTGGCGAAGCGGCTGAGGCGGCCCCCCGGGCGTCGGGCGGGGACCCGTTCGACGGCATCTTTGCCGAGGAGCTGTTCGCCGGTCGGCGGGCGGAGCCGATGCTGCCGTTCGGGATCATGTTCACCTCCGGGACCACCAACCGGCCCAAGGCGGTGGTACACACCCATGCCAACGCCATCTGGGCGTCCCGGATCGGGCCCCGCAACATCGATCTGGACTCGCACGGTCGCTACCTCATCTCGCTCCCCTTTTTCCATGTGAACGCTCAGAGCTGGTCGTTCTTCTCGGTCCTCGGCGTGGGGGCGACCGCGGTGCTGATGCCAAAGTGGTCGACCAGCCGGTTCTGGGAGGTGGTGACCCGCCAGAAGGTGACCCACTTCTCGCTGATGCCATTCTGCATCCCGGCCCTCATGGCGCCCGACCGGCCCAAGGAGACGGACCTGCGCATCGGCGTGTTCGGCGCCATCATGGCGGACTGGGAGAAGAATTTCGGAGTCGGGGTCTACGCCGCCTACGGCATGACCGAGACGGTGATCCACGCCGTCAACGGGAAACCTTACGAGCCGGTGCTGCCGGGCTCCATGGGACGGGTGGCCCACGGATACGAGATGGCAATAGTGGACAAAGTCACCGGCCGTCTCTGCTCCGAAGGCGAGACCGGTGAGCTCTGGCTGCGCGGCACCCGGGGGGTGCAGCTCTTTCTCGAGTACTTCGACAACCCGGAGGCCAACGAGACCGCCTTCGAGGACGGCTGGTTCAAGACCGGCGACATGGTCATGCTGGGCCCGGGCGGCAACGTCTTCTACCGGGACCGGGACAAGGACCTGCTCAAGGTGGGCGGGGAGAACGTTTCGGCCCGCGAGGTCGAAGAGGTCGTCTCCACCGTGGCCGGGGTGCAGCAGGCACAGGTCGTGGGCAAGGCCCACGACTGGCTGAACCAGGTCGTGGTGGCCTTTGTCATCAAAGCGCCCGGCGCGCCCGACGACGCCGTGCTCGAGCAGCAGATCATCGATGCGTGCAAGGGGCGGCTGGCCGACTTCAAGGTCCCCCGGGCCGTCTACCCGGTCGACTCCTTCCCCACCGGAACCCTGGACAAGGTGCTGAAGAACAAGCTGCGGGAGATGGCCGACGACAAGCCGGCCATCAAGTAGGCGGCGTCTGGCGCGCAGGCGTCATCAGCGGGCGTTTATGTAGTTGTGCAGGGCCCGGTTGTCGTCCTCCAGGGAGTCCACCCGGTGCTTGACCACGTCGCCGATGCTGACGATGCCGACCAGCCGGCCGTCCTCGACGACCGGGACGTGGCGGACGCGGTGGGTGGTCATCACGGCCATCAGCGACTCCACCTCGTCGTCGGGCCCGGCGGTCAACACCTCGGCGACCATCAGAGCCGACACCGGGCCGTCCAGTACCTGGGCCCCATGGGTGTGGAGCTGGCGGACGATGTCGCGCTCGGAGACGATTCCGTCCATGTGCACCTCGTCCTGGGAGACGACCAGGGCGCCTACGCGGTGCTCGGCCAGTTCGGCCAGCACCTCCCATCCGGTCGCGTCCGGCGCCACGGTGGCGACGTCGTGGCCTTTGCTGTCGAGCAGCTTCCCGATGCGCATCTGCGACCTCCCCAAAGGCGCGACGGACGACACAGACAGTACTCCCGCCCCCGGTCCCGGTCGGGCGGTTATGGCCGGGCGGCCACCGGGAGGGAGGTGGCCAGGGTCGACGGGTAGCGCCTGTCGTGGAACAGCTTGGCCGTACGGGTCTCGAGGCCCGGTATCAGGTTGAACACCTCCACCGCGATCAGGGAGCCGGCCAGGGGGCCGGCGAAATAGACCCACAGGTCGGAGAAGAGGGGAGCCAGAGCGGCGGGCGCCAGGCTGCGCGCCGGGTTCAGGGAGGTGCCCGTCCAGGGGGCGCCCTGCCAGACCAGTAGGGCCACGGCCACCCAGACCGTGAGTGGGGTCCATGGTGCGGTGCGCGCCGAAGACACCATGGTCAGGATGGCGAACACGAGTATCAGGGTCATCAAGGCCTCGATCCCGACAGCTCCCGCCGCCCCGGCGCCGTGGCCCGGCTGGGTTACGCCCAGCTGCACCGATGTGGCCGTCCGACCCCACCACCATTTCACCAGCGCGGTTCCGGCGAAGGCACCGGCCACCTGGGCACCTGTGTAGCCGGCCAGGTCGTGGGGGTGGACGTGGCCCCGCCGCCAGAAGGCCACGGTCACCGCCGGGTTGAGGTGGGCCCCCGAGCGGCGGCCGAGCGGGCTGATCGCCACCAGCGAGCCGGCCCCGGCGAAGAGCGTCCCGGTGATCAGGAGGCGCAGGGAGTGGTCGGGTACGACCGTGGCGACCGGGCTGCCCCGACCGAAGTCCAGGCACACCGCTGACAGGCCGCCCACCAGGAGCAGGGCGGTGCCGGCCAGCTCGCAGAGCCACTCGGCCCAGTGCCAGCCACCCCTGGCCGCGGTGCCCCCGGCCGGGGGCGCCGCGACCGGATCGTCGGGAGCCGGCCGGCCGGACCGGGCAAGAACCGCCATCTTCCGATGGTAGGGAACGGGCCGGGTCGAGGGGCACCGCCGGCAACGGTCCCCGGGTTAGCTTGGCCCGGTGGGGACCGACCGGCACCGGGGAGACTGGGCGGCCCGGTTGGCTGTAGCCGGAATCCTGCTCGGGGCCCTGGCCGGGTGCACGGCGGCCGCGGCGCACGCCCGGCCCCCCCGGGTGATCCCAGCCGCCGCCGCCCCGCGCTACACCAGTCACGGGTCCGTGGACCGGCGCTGGGTGGCCCAGACGGCCCGGTTGCGGGCCCGGGTGCGCGCCGACGAAGGCGCACGCCTGGTGCTGATCGGCGACAGCCTGACGGCCCGTTGGCTCACCGTGGGCGCCCCGGACTGGCAGGCCGCCATGGCCCCCCTCGGTGCCCTTGATCTGGGCCTCTCCGGTGACACCACCCAGAACGTGCTGTGGCGCATCGAGCGGGGCGAGCTGACCGGGCTGCAGCCCCGGGCGGTGGTCCTGCTGATCGGCACCAACGACTTCGCCGACCACTGGTCGCCCGTAGAGGTGACCCAGGGAATTCTGGCCGTGGCCCAGCGGGTCCGGGCGGTGCTGCCGGTGACCCCTGTAGTGCTCCTCGCCCTCCTTCCGCGCGGTGACTACCTGTTCGACCCGGCTCTGGTCAGCCAGGTCGACGCCGATCTGCATCGCGCCGAGATGCCGGCCGGGGTGACGCTGATCGATCTCACGTCCCGCTTCATCACGCTCGACGGCGACCTCATCGCCCCCCTCTACATGCCCGACCGGCTCCACCTGTCGAACGCCGGGTACGAGGTGCTGGCCGCGGGGATCGGCCCCGTGGTCGACCCGCTCCTCGCCGGTGGCCCGACCCGGTGAGGGTCAGAACTCGATGACGAGCCGGCCCCGCACCCCGCCCGCCTCCAGGCGGCGGTGGGCCTCGACCGCCTCGGCGGCCGGGAAGGTGGCGGCCACCCGCAGCGTGACCTGGCCGTCTTCCACCTGCTGGCGGAGCTGGTCGAGCAGGTCGGCGCGCCGTAGGTAGTCGCGGACCCAGATCGGATGGAACCCGACCCCGCGTTCGCCGGGCTGGTCGTAACCCCTCACCGTCGCCACTTTTCCTCCGTCGCGTACCGCCCCCGCGACGGCCCCGTCGAGGAGGGCGCCATCGGCCGCCCCGTCCACCCCGTCGGGGAAGTGGGCCCGCACCTTGGCGACGAAGTCGTCGCCCCGCCGGACCACGATGTCGGCCCCGAGCTGGTGTACCAGGGCCTCGTCGGCCTCCGAGGCATCGGCGACCACGGTCAGCCCGTCGGCCTTGGCCAGCTGCACCGTGTATCCGCCGAACGCACCGGCCGCTCCGGTGACGGCAATGGTCGAGCCGGACGGCAGGGCCAGTGTGTCGAGGGCCAGGCGGGCGGTCAGCCCGTTCATGGGCAAGGTGCTCGCCTCCGCGTCGGTGGCCCCCTTCGGCACCCGGGCGACCGACTCGGCCGGCAGCACCAACAGCTCCGAGTAGCCGCCCCGGGACCCCTTGGGGGCCACGATGGCCATGACGTGCTCTCCCGGCTCCAGGTCCGTCTCCACCCCATCGCCGACCGCCTCCAGTACGCCCGCCGCGTCCATGCCCGGCACATACGGCGGCGGGCCGGCGGCCTGCTGATCCCGGGCCCGGGCGCCGTTGCGCACGTAGGTGTCGGTCGGGCTGACCGCGGCGGCGTGGACCCGGATGCGGACGTGGCCCGCCTTCAACTCCGGATCCGGTAGCTCCACGATCTGCAGGGCTTCGGGCCCGCCGTACTCCACTACTCCAACTGCTCTCACCCCTGGTGCAACCGGGCCGCCCGCCCCGCCTATTCCGGCGATGGGCTGGCACGGCACTACGCAGCCGCTCGGCCAGTTCGACCGTCGGTGTTCCCGTCATGAGCGAGGACCGGCAGTGGACCCGGACCTGGCGCCGGTCGGGGCGCACGACCCGGTACTCGGTGCCGAGGTCGACCGGCTCGCCGGCCGGTACCGCAGCCGGGCGGCCCTGGAGCGGCGGGCGATCGTGGGGGTGCACGAACTCCCACCACAGCCGACCTTCGAGCTGGTGAAGCGGCACCCCGGTCAACTCCACCAGGTTCTGCTTGCCGCCGATGATCCGGGCGTCGAGGCTGCACTCGAGGACGAGGTGGACGTCGGTCGATACCGCCTGGCCGGCGTCGACCCGGTCCAAGACGGCGTGGACCAGATCGGCGTCCCCGGCCACCAGGACGTCCTCGGGCCGCCCCCCGCCCCCGCCCCCGCCCCCGCCCGCAGCCGGTGACGCTCGTCCACGTCGATGATCCGCACGACGCCGCGCTCGACCCCTCCCGTCGGGTGGCGAGCGACCGCCGCGAGCACCTCGACACGGACGGGAACCCCGTCGACGCGCAGGTGGCGCAGCACGCCTGCGGGGTAGCCGAGGAGCCGGCACCGTGCCGGGGGTACTAGAACATCCACCATGCACGACCGGGACGGCCGCCTCTCCTCGGACTCTCTGTACTACCGGGTCTGGGATGTGCCCGACAGTCGGGCCGACGTGCTCGTCTCCCACGGTTACGCCGAGCACGGCGGGCGCTACGACCACGTGGCCCGGGCCCTCAACGAGGTGGGCTGCCGAGTGTGGGCCGTCGACCACCGGGGCCACGGTCACTCGCAGGGGGAGCGGGGCGACTTCGGCACCTGGGAGTCGGTGGTGGCCGACTTCGATCTGCTCGTCGACGCCGCGGTGGCGGAGGGCGGTGACCGGCCCCTGTTCCTGGTCGGCCATTCGCTCGGCGGGGCCATCGCCATCGCCTACGCGGAGGCCCACCAGGGCCGCCTGAGCGGCCTGTCGCTCTCCGCCCCGGCCATCGTGTTCCCACCCGAGATCGTGGCGCTGGCCGACCTGGCGGAGATACCCGACCTGCCCCTGGCCGATGTGGTGTCGAGTGATCCCGAGGTGGTGAGGGCCTACAAGCAGGATCCGCTCGTCCACCAGGGCCCGCCTCCGGCCGCCACCCTGCGCAACTTCGGCGGGGTGCAGGCACTGGTCGATCGGTTGGCGGAGATCACCATCCCGGTGCAGATCATGCACGGCGCCGGGGACCTGATCGTGGCCCCGGAGGCCTACAAGGCGGTAGTGGCGGGGGTGTCGTCGGACGACGTGGTGGCCCGCCTGTGGCCCGCCCTGTACCACGAGATATTCAACGAGCCGACGGCGGGGGCGGTGGTGGGGGCGCTGGTGTCGTGGATCTCGGCCCGGCTCACCTGACCGGGGGTCGGTCCGCAGGTCACCGGCCCGGCGCCGCAGCGTGGCTCGTGCTGCTGTAGCACGAACTGCCGTCGCCGCGGGCCGAGCAGGTCGCCTGTGAGCCGATCTGCGACGGCGGCGGGATGGTCAGGTGGACGGCCACCCCGTAGTCGCTGATGCGGTCGGCGAAGACCAGGTGGATCGGGAAGTCGAGGGCCGGAGCAGCGGTGGCCCCGGCCGAGCCGCGAGAGCCGAGGTCACCGGCGAGGGTCGTGGACGTCGTGGTGGCGACGGTGCCCGGCCGGGCCGGCGGCGCCTTCATGGTGAGGGTCATGTGCAGGAGGCGCAGCTGGTCACTCCCATCCAGCCAGTAGTCGACGGGGACCGGGCCGGTACCGAACAGGGGGACGGCGGTCCCGCCCGGGTCCAGCGTGCTCATGGGACTGCAGCGCGGTAATGGGTCGTCACCGACCCGTCGATCGTCTGGCGGCCCAGACCGGTCACGTGGGTGGCGGCCGACAGCACCTGGGCCAGTACGGCTGCCGGGTCGTCCACCTCGGTATTGCCCTCCCCCCCGGGGACGATGACGGCCAGCAGGAGGTCCAGCAGTCCCGGGGCGATGGGGGTGGTCCACGTCTCCTCGCTCCAGCCCGACGGCAGGTCGGCGTGGAGCCCGCCCGGCGGCGTGCCGGTCGCGCTGGGGCGCGTGTAGGTGGTGGCCCCGTCGATGATCTCATCCGTGATGAGGTGGTATCCCGAGATGGGGCCGATCTTGGCGACGAAGCTGCCCTGCCGCGTCGCCCAGGAGTAGGTGCCGGTGGCCGACCCCTCGGACGAGGTCCGCCCCTTGGCGTCGATCACCTCGGTGGTCATGTCGATGGCCGCCGACCGGGCCCGGGTGGTGGCGGCGTAGGCCTGGGCCCCCGACACCGTCACCGTCGTCTTCGACGGCGACGAGCAGGACGCCACCGCCACCAGTACGGACGCCGCGACCACCCATACGGCGTGACCCCCCGAGCGCCCCGGTCCCACTACAGATCCTCAGGTGCCCGAGATCTTCAGGTGCCCGGCGCGACCTCGACGTCGGCGTCGACGGGGACCGGCCGCTTGAACCACCGCTCGTCGGTCGACTCGATGAACGCCAGCATCTGGTCCCGGCCGAGGAACGGGTGTTCGATCCGCGTCGCGGTGAGCTCGGTGCCGTCCGGGGTGCGGACCCGCTGCCCGGGCTGCACCTCGGACGCCTTTTGGGTCTGCCACTGTTCGCTCATCGGTTGGTCAGCCTCCTTTTGATGGTCAGGATCGGCTACAGACGTCGACCGTGCTGCGGCCATGGAACGCTACACCGGGCCGACCCGCTCAACTGCCCCGCCACCGCCGACACACCGACGTGCAGGACAAATGGGTGCAGGTCAATCATGTGTGAAACCTCAAATCGGGACCACATTCTCCCGGGAGAAGCAACCGACCGCCCAACACTTACCCAACCGGCCGACAACCCGGTTCCGGAGACTTTGAGCGTTGATACGGTCGGTTCGTCCAGTGAGGCGACAGGGCCGGC
>JAKBAX010000533.1 GCA_021808785.1 Actinomycetes bacterium
GCTCGTCTGTCGACGAGGGACTCGCCAACGTTCTGTTCAGCCGAGGTGGCCGAGCTTTTGAAACGCGGAAGCTAGGGAAGCTTCTCCGTCGAGGAGCGACCCCTCGAACTCCTCATCCGTCTCACTGTCAAGGTAATAGCAGGTCACTGCGCCCGAGGGCTCGCACTCGATGACCAAGTCCACGGCGAGGGTGTGCCACTCCAGTTGGATGCCGCCTTCAAAAGTCGGGACCAGCTCCGGTTTGTTCTCGGTCTCTCGGACGAGCTTCGATGCGACGAAATGCCGAACCATATCCAACACGCCTCGCGAGACCGTCCTTGCACCCACTCCATCCCAGGCAGGGCCAAGGGCAGCGAGCTGGTCGAGGCGGCCTAAAGCAGCTCCGACCCAGCCCTCGCCCGGAAGCGAAGGATCACCCTGGACTTGAGGGTTGAAGTCCCATTCCGTGTGGTGCAGCGCAGGGCTGACCGAAACCGCTGCCCATGGCCGCCCGCTGTCCAGTTCCTCCTGGATGGTCAGTCGGGCCAGTCTTGTTGCGGTGCCGGTCATTGCGTTCTGCCCCAGAGACTAGCTTGAGCGGCCTCGGTTGTGACCGCTGCGAAGCCTCTTACAATCCATTCGTGCGCCAACTGGAAGAAAGCGACCATGCCTTGCCTTCCCGGGCGGAGCGGGGCACCCCGCGCCGTCATTGTGAGTTGTATCACTGGTTTCATGTCGGCTGGCCCTATCGGTGACGTTGCGTTCACGTAGAGGCGCCCGACGTCGCGTTCGTCCTCCCGGATCCGGAACCGCATTGCTAGCTGTCCGTGCTCAGGTTCTGGCAGGAAGTCTTGCGGCGAATTGAGCAGGGCTATGGTCTGATCGAGCTGACCCGGCCGGATCCACAGGTCCCCGGGTTCTATCCGGTTGACGTACCACAGTTCGCATTGGACTGGCGCGAGCGTCGAGTGTTTCGTCTCGGCGAAGGCAGCCATTTTGTCCCAGGTCTCGAGCAGAAAGGACTCGATCGTCGAGTAGCGAGGGTAGGGACGCTCGCCGCCCGACTTTTGCCAGTTGCACGCCAGGTAGTCTCGCTGCAGCTGGATTAGCCGGTCCTGGTCAGCGGACTGCAGCCATAGACGCATCGGCGCTTGCCCTGAGAGCAGCGCCAGGGCGGGGCTGAGCTCGGTGACTCGTTCGTCGAACGATTCGCGTGCCATGCGCATCGGCGGCTGCTCGTGGTGGAGCGGGAACTCCGTGCCGAAGGCTTCTAGCGCGAACGCCGACAGGTCGATCAGCGAGACCGGCAGAGGTTCGACTGCCACAGCGAAAACGACCTCTACGACAGGAGGCCGCTCGAAGTCGGGGAGTGCTCCAAGAGGCCGGGTCATTCGATGCTGGGGCGCCTCACTTCTCCGAGTGTACAGAGATAACCGACCGGAAGCAGGGACCGTTGAAAGGCTCCCAACGTTCGGTGTTCGCTATTCGCGTTGGCCTACCTCGAGAGTTGGGATTCGCTTTGATATGCGCTCGGAGGATCCGGACACATCCTTCGTCTACCGTCGTTGTCCGTGAGCCTCCAAGATCACATGTCAGCCCGACCAGCCAGCCCGACCTGTTCATATGATGTGCGGGCCGAGTTGGAGGAGCTGATGGAGCGCGATCTTCTCGGCCCTCGGGACGGTCCAGACGAGGAGCTGGCGCCCGGTGACAGCCCAGCTGAGCGTTACCTGGTGGGCCGGCTGGTACCGAGAAGCGAGTCGGACAGCGCAACCCGAGCGGCGCCCGTCTCTGGCGGTGACGCTGATGACGACGCCATCGCTGAGCCGATGGAGGACCCCGACCTGGAGGACCTCGATGTGGCGGGCGCCGCCGAGGAGATCGACGAGCACGAGCCCGCCGCGGCGGTACGTTCCGGCCGGATGGCCTCCTCGGCGATCGGCCTGTCCTTCTCCGTGCCTTTGTCGGTCGAGAGCGTCAAGGTCACGGCCAGCTGGGGCCGCTACCGGCGGGTCCCGTCGGAGATCCACGAGACATCCCAGGGACGGCCGCGCACGGTGTGGCGACGCGAGCACATGCACGCCGAGTGGACACCGGTGTTGGGCGTGGCGGGGGAGTCCCGGCTTCGCGGGGCGGCGGGACAGGACGGGGTCGAGCTTCGAGCCAACGTCCGTGTACGCGGGCGGCTCCGGGTGGTCGACGTGTCGTTGGTCAACTGTCAGAGCCAGCCCGCTGGAAGCCCCGACAGCGCCCGCCTCTACCAGGTGAGTATCACCGTCACCGCCGCCGACGACCATTCCGCGGTTTTCGTGGGCCACAACGATCCCGAGCTCACCGACCCACCGTCGGCTCACGGCCCCGAGCAGCTCCAACTAGCGATGCTTTACCGTAAGCACCGCCGCTACGGCTACGGTCGCTACTGCGCCGTCGACGGCGAGGTTCGCCCGGCCGAGACGAGGGCGTGGCGGCTCACGACGAGCTGCTTTCCCGCGGCGGACGTCCCTCTGAGCGTACCGGCGGACGCAGCGCTGATGCCCGGGGTGATCTTGGACATGGCCCGTTTGGGCAGCCAGGACCTGGCCC
>JAKBAX010000004.1:0-17086 GCA_021808785.1 Actinomycetes bacterium
TCGCGGACAACCTCGGACTCAGCCTGGAGTGGATGGGGCCGGGAGGTGCGGGTGCGCAATTGGGGGTCATGATCACTGCCGCTATGGCGGTGGCGTCGGGACTCTGCCGCCACGTCCTCATCTTCCGGTCAGTTCACGGATTGGGTGGGCTGCTGAACACGCCGTCACACTCGGCCGGGCTTCCGGGACCGGAGGGAGCCCTGGAGTACCAGGTTCCGTTCCATGAGTACTCTGCGGCTCATCTTGTAGCCATGCAGGCGCGTCGGCACATGCACCAGTACGGGACGACCAAGGAGCAGCTCGGGTGGGTGGCCGTGACCAGCCGGTACCACGCGGGGTTCAACGAGCAGGCGGTCTATCGGACACCCATGACGATCGACGACTACCTGGCCGCCCCCCTCATCTCTGATCCCCTCGGGCGTCTGGATTGCGACTTCCCCATCGACGGAGCCTGTGCCATGGTGATATCACGATACGACGTGGCCAAGGACACACGTCACCGGCCTATCTGCTTCGAGGCGGTCGGGTGCGCTAATCGGACCGGGCCTTTCACTTGGAATGCCCGCTTGGACGGCAGCGCCACTGCCGCTACCGACGCCGCGGCCCAGTTGTGGCGGCGCACGGGTCTCACCCCCGGCGATGTCGATGCTGCGATGCTCTACGACGGGTTCTCCTATCTGACCCTGACCTGGCTCGAGGCTCTCGGATTTTGTGGGGAGGGTGAGGCTGGAAGCTACGTGGAGGGCGGTGCCCGCATCCAGCTCGGCGGCGATCTCCCCCTGAACACCTATGGGGGACAGCTCTCAGCTGGGCGGCTGCACGGGTTCTGGCTGTTCCACGAAGCGGTCCTCCAGCTCCGCGGCGATGCCGGGCTCCGCCAGGTCGTCGACGCCGAGGTGATAGTCGCCAGTGCGGGGGGAGCTCACAACTGTGGCGTAGTGCTGCTGACGAGATGACTCCCTCCGATACCGGACCGGAGCTATCCCACCGGTTCCTCCCCGACCTGACTGACTTCAACCGCGGGTTTTGGACCTCAGGCAGCGACGGTGTCCTCCGAGTCCGCCGCTGCACCGCATGCGGTACCTGGCAGCACCCCCCGAGAGTCATGTGTCCGCAATGTCGCTCGCGTCAACTGGACTGGGCCGGTACGGCGGGCGTGGGGAGTGTCTATTCCTATACGGTCAACTGGCGTCCGTGGAACCCTGTCGTGCCGGTTCCGTACGTGATAGCGCTCGTGGAGCTGGACGAGCAGGCGGGCCTCCGCCTGACAACCAATCTCGTGAACTGCGATCTATCCTCGTTGGCTATCGGCCTCCGGGTCGAAGTGGTCTTCGAGGCCCACGGCGAGATCTATGTACCACTGTTCCAGCCGCTCATATGAATGCTCGTCACCGGCTGGCAGTGAACTCCACGATCAGGCTGTGCAGGCCCCAGGCCGGGGACTGCACCCGCTGTTCGGGGTCCACTCCAGACGCCAGGCGCATGTCGGGGAGGCGACCGACCATTTCCTCCACCACGACGCGGACGCTCAGCCGGGCCAGGTTGGAACCGACGCAGCGATGTGGCCCCAGGCCAAAGGTGAGGTGCCGGTTGTACTCCCGGGTCAGATCCATCTGATTCTCGTGGACGAACTCCCCGGGGTCCCGGTTGGCGCTACCCAGATGGACGAGCACTCGGTCTCCCGCCCTGATCTTCTGCCCTGCAACCTCCGTATCGCGGCGGCAAATCCGGAAGAGGCTGATGACGGGCGGCTCGAGACGCAGGATCTCTTCGACGGCTGCAGTCATCTCGTAAGCGCCGGACCGGAGGCGGTCCTGCAGAGCGGGGTCCTGAGCCAGCTTGAGGGCTGCCCAGGACGTGGCATCGGCTGTCGTTCCGAAGCCGCCGAGGATGACGTTCTTGATGGTTGCGACCAGTTCTTCCTCTGGTATCGGCTCACCCTCCACCAGACCCTCGACGAGAGCGCCGATGATGTCGTGGCGCGGTGTCCGTCTCCTGGCGGCGATGAGTTCCAATATCCAGTCGTTGAACTCGCGTTCGATCTCGGGGTAGCCAGGCGAGTGCATCTCGTAGGTGACCGCTCTGGCCCAGCGGGAGCATCTTTCGACCTCTTCGTCGTCGAGGATTCCCAGCATGAGGCGGAACAGCACCCGTCCGGGGAAGGGCCGAGCCAACTGCGAGACGATGTCACACCGCCCGTCGCCCACGAAACGGTCGATGAGGTCTGTGACGATGGCTCGGATGCCTGGATCGAATCCCGCGACCGCCTGCGGGGACAGGAACGGGTTGAGGATTCGCCGGTAGTCGCTCTGGCGGGGCGGATCGGTTTGAGTGGGCGGGAGGCCTATACGGTGTCTGTCGGGCGGGACGGCCGGGACCATCGCCGACTTGTCCGAAGAGAACGCCTTCGCATCCTGGAGGACTCGGCTGGCCGACTCATAGCCGGTGACGAGCCAGAATCCTCCGTCCTGCTCGCTGTGCGCAACCGGACAGCGGCCGCGGATGGCCGTCGTGAGCTGCCACATCACGGGCAGGAGAGCCTCGTCACGAGGATGGAACTCCCTGATGGCTGCATCCAGATCGATTGTCATTGCGAACCCCCTTGGCCCTGGCCGAGGAACTATAGACCGCGCCCCGACGATGGTGCGACAATGATGTCGCATCGGTGTCCCCGCCAAGTCGCGGGAAGGCTTAACCCGCGCGGTCACCGGAAATGGAGATGGTCAAGTGCGAGTATCAGTGGATTCGGAGGCTTGTCAGGGGCACGCACGATGTGCGGCCATTGCTCCGGCGGTGTTCTTCCTTGACGAGTACGGCCACGCCGTCGTCGAGAACGCTGAAGTGGCAGTCGGTATGGAGGACCTGGTCCATACGGCATTTCGAACCTGTCCGGAGCGAGCGATACGCGTGGTTTGAGAACTTGAGCACCCCGGCTTCGGCAGTAGCATGAGGGCGATGTCCCCTCCGGTACCCCACCCCCGATGACCAAGACAGGCGACGCCACCAAGCGGGCACTCATCGAGGCGAGCGCCCAACTTCTCATCGAGGAAGGAGCCAGTGCTATCACCACTCGTCGCGTTGCCGACCGGGCGGGGGTCAACCAAGCGCTGGTCCACTACCACTTCGGCACGGTTGATTCCCTTCTGGTGGCTGTTGTCGAGCGTATGTCAGCGGCTGTATCCGAGCGGTCGGCCTCTCTGTACGACCACCAGTCTCCGGTTCACGAGAGGTGGCGCGACGAGGTGGCGCAGATGCTCGCCGACTTCGACGCGGGCTGGCCGAAGATCTGGCTGGAGGCGGTGACCTTGGCCGCGAACCGTGACGACCTGCGTGAAACCCTGGTTCACGCGATGAAACAGTCCCGACAGGTTCGGGAGCAAGCGGTGGCTTACGACCTTGGGAGACTCGGAGTCGACACCCGTCAGCTGCCGGTCTCGGGCGTTACAACGCTCATGGAGGCCATCTCCACCAAGCTGATCATCGACCGGCTCCTGGGTATCGATACCGGTCATGACGAGATGCTACGAATCGTCGACCGCTTGGCGGGACTAATGGAAAGCGCCGGATCCCAGCCCGAAGTCGCCTGATCGAGGACGGCCTCGGTCCTTCGTGGCCTAGCCTCTGCACTCCCAGCGAGCACGGCGGATGCTCACCCGCCTGCACGCGACATCAATGTCGCCTACACTCCCCTCCGACGAGCTGTCCGACTCGGACGGCGCTTCGGAAGGGAATGCCGATATGTCGCTGGCTGTCCAGGACGACCACCTGGCTCTGCAGAACGTCATCCGACAGTTCGTCCGGAAGAATGATCCGGTTGTTGCTGTCCGTCGAAGCCTCGACGGTGACACCGGCGCGGGAGCCGACATGTGGGAGCAGATATCGCAACTGGGTTGGTTGTCGCTGCACGGTCCCGAGGAGGTCGGTGGCGGGGGATTTGGTCTCACCGAGTTGGCCCTTGTCCTGTTCGAGCTGGGGAGCGCCATGGTCCCCGGCCCCCTACTGCCTACCGCCGCCGCATCGGCCGTGCTGAGCCGGGTCGACCGGCCTCCGTCGGTGACCGGGTTGATCACGGATCTCCTGCACGGAGTCAAACGGGCCGGTATCGGCATCGATGCATCGTTACGGATAGCGGACGGACGAATCAGCGGTGATGCCGGTGTCGTGCTCGGGGCTCCTGGAGCGGACGTTCTCGTCCTCGGCAGCGACAGCCATCTCATCGTCGTGGACGCCGGTCTTCCCGGTGTAGTCATCAACGAGCCTGAGGCTCTGGACCGGTCCCGGCGGACCGGAAGGGTCCTTCTCGCGGACGTGGAGGTCGCTTCGAGCGCAATTCTTCGCCAGTCCGGGAGCGACACGCAGCGCATTGTCTGGACCCTGGCGGCTGCGGAGGCAGCCGGTATTGCTCACAGCTGTACGCAGTTGGCCACCGAATATGCCAAGGTCCGCGAACAGTTCGGCCGGCCGATTGGTTCATTCCAGGCCGTGAAACACCACTGTGCGAACATGCTCGTCCGTTCCGAGCTCGCCACTGCGGCGGTATGGGGGGCTGCGAACGCTGGCGACCATCGTACCGACGACGAGTTCGACCTAGCGGCCGCAGTGGCCGCCAGGTTGGCCCTCTCTGCTGCCGTTACCAACGCCCACCTCAACATTCAGGTCCACGGAGGCATCGGGTTCACCTGGGAGCACGATGCCCATCTCTATCTCCGCCGCGCCCTTTCACTGCACGCCCTCTTCGCCGGGACCCGCCAGGACGAGACGATCATCGACAACCGGCGGAGGGAGATCGTCGTCCGTGCCTTCCTGGATCTAGGACCGGACGAGGGGCAGATCCGGCGAAAGGTCTCCTCCTTTGTGCAGCAGGCGGCAGGCCAACCCGAGACCGCCCGGCAGGCCCTCCTGGCCTCCGAGGGATACCTCATGCCGCACTGGCCGCGGCCCTACGGACTGAGCGCGTCCCCCGCCGAGCAGATAATCATCGAGGAGGAGTTCGATCGGGCTGGCATCGTGCCGCTGCAACTCGGAATAACCGGCTGGAACGTGGCGACGATAATCGAGCACGGCACCGAAGTTCAGAGACAGCGCTGGGTGAACGATGCGCTGGCCGGCACCGTGTGGTGTCAACTGTTCAGCGAACCGGACGCCGGGTCTGACGCCGCCGCAGTGCGGACACGAGCTGTGAGGACCGACGGGGGTTGGCGCGTCAGCGGCCAGAAGATATGGAGCTCCCAGGCCCATCTGGCCAGATGGGGTCTGGCGACGGTACGTACCGATCCGGACGTGCCCAAGCACCTCGGGATCACGACGATGGTCATCGACATGGAATCTGACGAGGTCGAGGTCCGTCCGCTCCGACAGATCACGGGGTCGTCCGAGTTCAACGAGGTCTTCCTGAACGACGTGTTCGTGCCCGACGACCAGGTCGTCGGGCCCGTTAACGGCGGCTGGGCGGTGGCGCGCTCGACTCTGAGTAACGAAAGGGTGACCATCGGCGGCTTCGATCGCTTCTCCGGCGTGGACCTGGTCGGGATCTACGACGCCGCCGGTGCACCTCCTGGCACCATGGGCGCTGTGGCCGAAATCCTCGCCACATCGCAGGCAGCGCGACTCGTCGATCTTCGCCGGGCCCAGAAGGCGATCAGCGGCTCGGAACTCGGGCCGGAGGGAAACATCACCAAGCTCGTTCAGGCCGAACTCGGCCACGCCTACGCTCAGGTGACACTCGACCTGCTCGGCGCCGAGTCCGTATTCGAAGAAGGTCCGGGAGCTGTTGCGGCCGCACTGAACCTGAACGGCCGGAGGACATCGATCGCCGGAGGAACTTCAGAGATAACCCGCAACCAGATCGCCGAACGTCTCCTCGGTCTCCCCCGGTCGTGACGAATCTCGCCAGTCGCGCCATCATCGCCGGTCTCGGGATAACCGATGTTGGACGGGTTTATGGGCGCAGCGCTGCCGACTTCGCCGCCGACGCCGTCCGACGTGCCGTTGCCGATGCCGGAATGACTCTGCAGGATGTGGACGGCATGCTCGTGTCATCCGGCGTGTCCGGCGGGGTCGATGTGAAGCTGGCCAGGCGGCTGGGCCTCCAGGATCTCGGGATCCTCAGCCAGATCTCTCAGGTCGGATCGACGGCGCTATCCCAGGTTCAGATTGCCGCGCTGGCAATAGCGGGTGGCCTAGCCGAGACTGTCGTCTGCGTGCATGCCGACGCTCCCCTGCGTCAGGCCCAGCGTTCCGGCGCAGCATACGGCGAGAGAGTCTCGCAAGGAGCGGGCTTCACCGCTCTCGCCGCGGCATCCGGTCCCCGTAGCCCCACGGCAGCGTATGCGTTGGCGGCGCGCCGCCACATGCAGCGGTACGGCACCACATCGGAGCAGTTCGGTGCCGTAGCTGTGGCGCAAAGGGGATGGGCTTCGATGAACCCGATCGCAGTCTTCCGTGATCCGATCACCTTGGAGGACCACCAGGCATCCCGGTGGACAGTCGAGCCGCTGCACCTGCTCGACTGCTGCATGGTCTCCAATGGGGGGGTTGCGGTCGTCGTCACCAGGGCCGATCGCGCCGGGGACCTTCCCCATCCTCCTGTCCATCTCTGGGGATGGTCGCAAAGTCACCCGGGCTATACGCTCGGATGTGGCTCGAACTGGGGACTGACGACCGGTGCTTCTCTTGCTGGTCCGGCCGCCATGGAGATGGCGGGAGTCGGCCCCCGGCAGATCGACTTCCGTCAGATCTACGACTGCTACACCTACACCGTGGTGGTGACCCTCGAGGACTACGGCTTCTGTGCTAAGGGCGAGGGTGGCCCGCTGGCGGCCAGCGGGGCGTTGGGTCCCGGCGGGGACCTTCCAACGAATACAGGCGGCGGTCAGCTCTCCGGCTTCTACCTCTGGGGTATGACGCCCCTGGCCGAGGCGGTCATACAGGCACGGGGTGAGGGGGGTGGCCGTCAGGTCAGCCCTCACGACCTGGGGATCGTCAGCGGAAACGGCGGCATCCTCGATCACCACTCGTGCCTCGTGATCGGATCTCATCCGCGGTGACCGTTCCGCAGGGGTGGAAGGTCGAAGCCGACCGACGTTCTGCTCCATACTTCGAGGCTGCGGGAGCGGGCCGCCTGCTCGTACGCAGGTGCCGGGACTGTGGAGCATGGTTTCCTCCCCATGTCGACCGCTGCGGACGAGGCCATGAGACGGAATGGGCCGAGGCGTCGGGCAGGGGTGTGTTGATCAGTTGGGCAGTGGACCATTCGAAGCCCTTGGCGCCCGAGCTGACCGACGCTTCGGGCGAGAGGACCGTCACCGCTCTCGTCGAGCTCGACGAAGGTGTCTGGCTGCACGTGGCCGTGCCCTCAGTGGATCCGTCTGCGCTGGCAGTTGGCGAGAGAATGAAGGTGGAGTTCGTGCGACCAGGTGGAGGCGATGCCGTTGCTGTATTTCTTCCCGAGGACGACCATTGGCTGTGAGCGAAGAACTGGTCACAGTGGAGCAGCGAGGCCGGGTGGCCGTCGTGACGCTCAACCGTCCGCAGGTTCACAATGCGGTGAACCGGGACGTCACCTCGGCGATGTGCTCGGCCCTGGACCGGCTCGAGGCTGACGAGGCGATCTGGGCGCTCGTAGTCACCGGAGCGGGAGGTAGCTTCTGTGCCGGGGCAGACTTGAAGGCGGGCCCAGGAGGACGAGCGGTTGTACACGAGCTCGGCGGATTTGCCGGGCTCACGTCCAGGGAGCTGACGAAGCCGATCGTCGCCGCTGTCAACGGAGCGGCCCTTGGCGGTGGACTCGAGATCTGTTTGGCCTGCGACCTGGTGGTCGCCGAGGAGCAGGCGACCTTCGGCCTGCCCGAGGTCCGCCGTGGAATAGTGGCTGCAGCCGGTGGACTCGAACGGCTTCCGAGGAGAATTTCTCCAGTGCTCGCCATGGAATTGGTGCTGACCGGCGAGTCCATCTCTGCTGCTCGGGCTCTGGAGATCGGACTCATCAACCAGATTGTCCCGCGAGGCAGTGCCCTCGACGTCTCGGTGGCGCTGGCCAAGAAGATCTGCGACGGAGCACCGCTCGCCGTGCGCTACTCCAAGGCGGTTGTCAAGGCGAGCATTGCCGTCGGTGAGCGGGAGGTAGTGAGAGACCTCCGGTCACAGCGACAGGCGCTGTTCAGTAGCGAAGACGCCATGGAAGGTGCCCGGGCGTTCCGGGAGAAGCGATCACCAGAATGGAGGGCGCATTGAGCGACCCTGCCCGCCCTCTGGAAGGGGTGCGGATCGTCGAGACCGGAAATGGCCCGGGAGCAATGGCGGCCAGGTTCCTCTGCGACCTCGGTGCAGAGGTGATTCTGGTTGAGCCCCCTGGAGGATGCCCCACCAGACACGGCGACCATCCCTCCAACCTGGTCGATCTCGGATTCGCGGTGGAGAACGCAGGAAAGAAGAGCGTGACGATCGACTTAGCAGCCGAGAACGGTATGGAGAGCCTCCTCAGGCTCCTGGCGGCGGCCGACCTCTGGGTAGATCGCCGCCCGGCCGCAGTCGCCCTCGGGGGCCAGCTCCGACCGGGGAAAGTACGCCAGGAGATGCCAGGGCTGGCGATCGCCTCGCTGACCCCCTTCGGCCTGACCGGCCCGATGAGGGACTATCTGGCGAGCGAACGGGTCCTTATGGCTGCAGCCGGGATACTGAGCCGGTCTGGCTCGCCGGACCGTCCGCCGCTGCTTCCTCCCGGGCGCCTGGCCATCCGGTCGGCTGCCGTTCAGGCGGCCTGGTGCATGGTTCTTGCGCTGTGGAATCAGATCGAACACGGCGTTGGTGATCATCTCGATATCTCTGTCCATGACTGCATCGTCCAGATACTGGACCCTCCCCTAGGTGCCATCGGGTCAGCCGCGGCCAGCGCAGAGACGGTGGTCCAGGACCGCTCGACCTTCGAGCCGTACCCGATCTTCCGCTGCGCCGACGGCTACGTCAGAATCGTGATTCTGGCCGTCCGGCAGTGGCAGGCCCTGAGGTCATGGCTGGGAGAACCCGAGGAGCTGAGCGATCTCGCCCTCGAACGCGCCGACGTGCGCCTGGGGCGACTGGAAACGATCCATCCCCCGATCGCATCGTTCTTCTCGGCTCGCACAGCCCAAGAGCTCGTCACCGAGGGGCAGCGACGAGGGATTCCTATAGCACCGGTCATGGACCTCAGCTCGGTCCTGGACGCCGAACACTTCTTGGAGCGGGGCGCTCTGGCCGAACTGGACCTGGCTAGGGGCTTGAGGGCACGGACACCCGCAAGTCTCCTTGAGATCGACGGCCGCCGTGCCGGTATCCGAGAGCGGGCACCCGATCCCGGAGAGCATCAGGAACTCCTCCGCTCCACCTCTCAGCGTGCCGCCACCCGTCCTCTTGTTGACCGAAGTGACCGGGTCCGTCCGTTCGAGGGCCTCAGGGTCCTGGATCTGGGAGTGATCGTCATGGGAGCCGAGGCGGGGCGGCTATTCGCGGACCAGGGTGCGGACGTTATAAAGGTCGAGAACCGATCGTTTCCCGACGGTTCTCGGGCTGCTCTCAGCCGCCCGATGACACCGCGCTTCGCAGCGGCGCAACGCGGCAAACGCAGCTTTGGTGTGAACCTCCGACACGAAGACGGCCGCAGGTACCTACTCGGACTCGTTGAGGGCGCTGATGTCCTACTGTCGAATTTCAAGCCTGGCACGATGGAATCGCTCGGTCTGTCGGCTGACGTACTCCAGCAGGCGAATCCCCGACTGGTGGTCGCAACCAGTAGCGCTATGGGGGCATCGGGCCCGTGGAGTGGGTGGGGGGGATATGGTCCGCTGGTGCGTAGCGTGACCGGCCTGACGGATCTGTGGCGCTACGACGCTCAGGGCCAGGAGTTCGGCGACTCACTCACCGTGTTCCCCGACCACGTAGCGGCGCGGGTGGTCGACACCGCTGTCGTGGCCGGACTCATCCGGCGTCGCTCGAGCGGAGTCGGATGCCGGGTAGAGGTGGCACAGGCCGAGGTGGTCCTCGCTCTTCTCGCCGACCTGTACGTGGGCGAAGCGCTTCTCCCAGGGAGGATTTCCCCGCAGGGAAATGTCGACCCACACCATGCGCCTTCTGGCGTGTTCCGCTGTTCCGGCGAGGATGAGTGGTGCGTCATCGATGTTCGCCATGACTCCCAGTGGGCCTCCCTCGTGGAGGCACTGGGAATCAACGAGTTGGATCGCGTTGGTTACGGGGAGGCCGCCGCACGCGTCGAATCGAGATCCGAGATCGACAGACTCGTCGAGTCGTGGACGTCGCTGCGACCCTCTACCGAGGTGGAGCAGCATCTGCAGTCGGCCGGAGTGCCATGCGGAGCCATGCGCCATGTGAAGGACTTCTCCGCAGATCCTCAACTCACCGCCCGCAGGGTGTTCACGACAGTTGTCCATCCTCTCCTCTCCCGGGCTGTGACGATGGAGAACGGGCCCTGTTCTTCGGAGGTCATGGCCGACCCCGTGTGCGGTCCGGCTCCTCTGCAGGGAGAGCATACGGGCGACATCGCTCGGGATCTCCTGGGACTCGACGACGAGGAGTTGGCCGAGGGCGTCGCGATCGGGGTGCTGCAGCCGGCCGCGCCCTAGGACTTGTGCACGCTCCGAAAGGGAAGGTCCTTACCGACCGGCGGCTCTCTGGGCAGCCCTAGCACCTGTTCTCCCAGGATGTTGCGCTGGATCTCGTCGGTGCCCCCGGCAATCGACTGCGCGGGCACCGAAAGGAGGATTTCGGCTGCGATCCCGTCGAGATGGCCGTCGGGGGAAGCGAGCATGGCATCGGCCCCGGCGATCAGGGTGTGCACCCTTGCCGCCTCGACCGCGATCCGGCTCGCTCCCAGCTTCGCTATCGACCCCTCGGCGCCGGGAGCCTGCCCTCTGGCCTGGGCCGCCCTGGCCCTCCTAGCTGTCCAGTCCATTGCCCACTGAAGGCTCAGAAGCCCCGCCAGAGCCTGACGGACGATGGGGTCTGCGGTGCTTCCACTCGTACGGCCTCTCTCCAGGGCCAGGTCAACCCGGCCGGCTCGCTGCGGATACCAGCGATAGGTGTCGAAGTAGTCGTCGGCTTCGCGCCGGGCCTCCTCCACCGCCCTCCCAGACCCCTCGTACTCGGGCTTCTGGAGGCCACTTGCCCGTCGCTCGTATGCGAGGGTGGTGAGCGCGACCGCCCATCCACCGTCGATGTCCCCGATCACGTTCTCAGCAGGGATACGAGCATCGGTGATGAATATCTCGTTGAACGATCGGTAGCCGTTCATCTGGGCGATGGGCCGAACCTCGATGCCCGGCTGTCGCATGGGGATGGCGAAGCAGGTGATGCCCCGGTGCTTCGGCACGTCCCAATTGGTGCGAGCGAGAAGTAGGCCGATGTCGGCGTGATGGGCGCTCGTACTCCACAGTTTCTGGCCGTTGACGATCCACTCGCTACCGTCGATCACGGCTGTGGTTGTGAGCCCGGCCAGGTCGGAGCCGGCTCCGGGCTCGCTGAACAGCTGGCACCACTTCTCCTCGCCCGTCAGCAGATACCGGAGAAATCTGGAGCGCGCCTGATCTGACCCGTGGGCGAGAATGGTGGGTCCGGCCAGCGCCGTCCCAACCCCCAGTGGTGGCCCTATGGCGCCGGCACTCCGAAGCTCCTCTTTCACAAAGGATGCTTCGGCTTCCGTGAGCCCGCGGCCGAACCACTCTTTGGGCCAGGCCGGAACGGCCCAGCGGCCGTCTACCAGGAGTTGACGCCATTCGACGAGCGAGCGCCCCGGGTCCCAGTGCCCGGCGAGCCACGTCCTGAGTTCGGCTCGCAGACCTTCATCGAACGACATGGCACGAACATAGCGGCTTGCGACAATGATGTCGCAACCAGCTATGGTGGTGTCGTGCCCTTCGGACCAACGATGATCCCATCGGTGGTGGTGGGTGCCCCCGGACTGCCCAGATATGGGTGGTACGGGCCCTCGCAGGGGTCGTCCACCGGGAGCACCACATGATCGCCGACCTACCGATTGTCAACTATCTCGTGATCGACGGCGATGAGCCGTACCTGCAGGCGACGGTGTGTGACGCCTGCGAGGCGGCGTATCTCGGCAGTCGGATCGCCTGCGCCCGCTGCGGTAAACGGACCTTCCATCACCGGCGGCTCCCCTCGAAGGGCACGGTTGGCTCTTTCACGATCATCCACCGGGCTGCCCCGTCGATTCCCACCCCCTTCGTATCTGTCCTCGTCGACCTGGAGGGAGGGACTGCGGTCAAGGCCAATCTGGTCGGTTGCCCGCCTGACCCGGAGCACGTCAGTCTTGGCATGGCCGTAGAGCTCACCACCTTCGAGGCTGCGGCCGACGAGTCTGGTACGAGAGTTGTCGCCTTCGGATTCGTCCCATCGGACAGGGGAGTCACTGAATGAGAGTAAACGACCCGGACAGCTTGTGGATCATCGGCGTCGCCATGACGTCCTTTGGCCGCTATGCCGATCGGGATGCCTTCGACCTCGGTGCGGTAGCGGCTCTCGACGCCATGCTCGACGCCGATGTGACCATCGCAGATATCGAGATCCTCGTTGCCGGTAGTGTCAACCAGTCGCGTCAGTACCCGGCGCAGCGCATCCAGAAGCTGATCGGCCAGACCGGCATACCAGCGGTCAACGTCCTGAACGCCTGTGCGACCGGCGCCACCGCCGTTCGCAGCGTCTGCCAGGCTATAAAGGCAGGCGAGGCGTCCATCGGTCTGGCGGTCGGTTGCGAACAGATGGGGAAGATGGGGATGCTCGGCGCGGCTTCCCTCGGGAGGGAGCGAGCGCCGTTCGAGCCGAGAGGTCACGATGGCGTCGTGATGCCGACTGAGGGTCTGCTCGGCACGGGACTAATGCCCGGGGTGTTCGCCCAGGCGGGAATGCGGTACGCGGGCCTCCACGACGGGGTCGGATTCGAGCAGTTCGCCAAGGTGGCCCAGAAGAACCATGCCCATTCGGTTCTCAATCCGCTGGCTCAGTACCAGAAGAGCTTCACTTTGGACGAAGTAATGGGAGCTGAGATGATCAGCTACCCGAACACCCTGCTCATGTGCTGTCCGACCGGTGACGGGGCCGCCGCGACGGTGGTTGTCTCAGGTGAGCGTCTGCGGTCGATGGCAGATGACGTTCAGAGGAGGGCGGTCAAGATCTCGGCCTCGGTCCTCACCTCGGATCCCTGGTCGCCCGACGGCCTGGTGCAGCCGGACGTGTCCACCCTCACCCGCAATGCGGCGGTGATGGCGTACGAGCAGGCCGGTGTCTCTCCCCACGACCTCGATCTGGTTGAGCTCCACGACTGTTTTGCCACGGCGGAGCTGATCCATTACGACAATCTGGGCCTGTGCGAGCCCGGAGGCGCCGGCGACTTCATCGACCGGGGTGCCCCCTGGCGTGATGGTGAGGTTCCCGTGAACGTGTCAGGTGGATTGCTCTCCAAGGGTCACCCTCTCGGAGCGACGGGTATCGCCAACCTCTTCGAAGTCGCCACCCATCTACGGGGCGAGGCCGGAGACCGCCAGATCGAAGGAGCGACGGTCGGAATGACACACGTGCTCGGGCTGGGATCGGCCTGCTCCATTCACATCCTGGAAAGGAGTGCGTCCTGAGCGGAATGTGCAGCGGCCGGGTGGTGGTCATCACGGGAGGCGGCCGGGGGATCGGACGCGAGTATGCCCTGGAGTTCGCACGACAGGGCGCTTCAGTCGTGGTCAACGACCTGGGCACCGGTCGGGATGGTAGCGGGGACTCGACCATGAGTCCGGCGTCGGAGGTTGTCGCCGAGATCCGGGCTTTTGGGGGGGCGGCTGTCGCCAACGGAGACGATGTCTCCGACATGGGTGGGGCCCGGAACCTGATCTATCAGGCGGTGGACGAGTTCGGTCGGCTCGATGTCCTGGTCAACAACGCAGGGATCCTGAGAGACCGGACGATCGTGAACATGTCGATCGACGAGTGGGACGACGTGATCAGGGTTCACCTCAGGGGCACTTTCGCTCCGACACACTGGGCGGCACAGCATTGGAGGGACAGGAGCAAGTCGGGCGGAGAGGTCCAAGGCCGACTCATCAACACGACATCGTCCTCGGGACTGTTCGCCAACCCCGGCCAGGCCAACTACGGCGCGGCTAAGGCGGGCATCGCCGCCTTCACGATCATTGCAAGTCGCGAGCTCGAGCGGTACGGGGTCACCGCAAACGCCGTGTATCCCACCGCTGTGAGCCGGATGACGGAGGACGTTTTCTCCAGGGCGGGCTGGGTACCCGACGAGGGGTTCAACGAGTTCGATCCATCGAACATCGCCCCCGTGGTGGTCTGGCTCGGCAGCGATCGGTCCTCGGCGGTCACGGGACGGGTCTTTGGTGTGCGAGGCGGTCGGATAGTTGTCGCCAACGGATGGGAGGGAGGCCAGACCGTTGACGCGGCTCGGCGGTGGTCACCGGAGGAGCTAGACCAGGTCATCCCGGATCTGGTCAGCGCCGCGCCCGCAAACGCCGGTACCGACGGTCTCCGCCCGAACCCGGGACGGTGAGCGTGGGCTCTCCCTTCGTCGACCTTTGGGAGGCGATAGCCGATGCCGTCCCCGGACGGTGCGCCCAGATCACGGGAGCAGCCCGCTTCACCTGGAGAGACCTGGATCGCCGGGCCGACGGAGTCGCGGACGCTCTTGTCCGCAACGGACTGGGTCGCCAGGACAAGGTCGCCCAGTACCTCCACAACGGTCCGGAGTACCTGGAGAGCCTCCTCGCCTGCTACAAGGCCGCGCTGGTGCCTGTGAACACGAACTACCGCTACGGGGGCGCCGAGCTTTCGGAACTCTGGGATGACGCCGACGTGGCGGCCGTGGTCCTGCACGGCTCCTTCGTGCCGACGGTTGAGTCCATCGTCAGAGAAATGACGGGTGTGAAGCTGTGGCTCTGGGTGGACGACGGTACGCACGCGTGTCCGGAGTGGGCACTCCCATACGAGTCGGTGGCCCGTTCCGATCCGGGCCGCTTTCTCCCCCGGTGGGACCGTACCCCGGAGGACCTGTACCTGCTCTACACGGGTGGAACAACCGGTCGCCCCAAGGGGGTCATGTGGACCCAGGGCGACCTTTTCAGTCTTCTCCAAGCCGGCTCTGGGCTCGTTCCCACCCCTGGTGTGCCCATGAACGAGCTGGTCTCTTCAATCATCGATATGCCGATCAGGGTTCACCTGGCTGCGTCTCCGCTAATGCACGGTGCCGGCGCGCTCAGAGCCTTCGGGGCATTGGACCAGGCCGGAACGGTCGTGACCCTGCAGGGGCGGCGGTTCGATCCCATTGAGCTGCTGGATACAATCGAGCGCGAACGGGTGACGACCCTGTCGATCGTCGGTGATGCCTTCGCCCGGCCGATTCTGGACGTGCTCGATGCCGAGCCCGGGAGATGGGACCTGAGCACTCTCGAGTCGATCGCCTCGAGCGGGGTCATGTGGTCCGAGGAGACCAAAAGGGGCCTTTTGAGGCACCATCCCGGGCTGGTCCTGTTGGACGGGCTCTCGTCGTCCGAGGCCATCGGTATTGGGTCCTCCCGTTCGAGCTCGGTCGACGGGGTCTCCCGGACGGGTCAGTTCGTGGCTACGGCGCGCGTCAGGCTGCTCGGCCAGAACGGGGAATGGCTACCTGCCGGATCAACTGAGGCAGGGCTGGTGGCGCTGGCAGGCCCGAACCCACTCGGCTATTACAAGGACCCGATGAAGACGGCCGAGACCTTCCGTGTAATCGATGGGGAGCGGTTCGCCATACCAGGTGACTGGGCCGTCCTCAACGAGGACGGTTCGCTCCGGCTGCTAGGTCGGGGGTCGTCGTGTGTGAACACCGGTGGCGAGAAGGTTCACGTCGAGGAAGTCGAGGAGGCCCTGAAGAGGCTCCGTCGGGTTCGCGACGCTGCGGTGGTGGGGTTACCGGACCCAGTGCTGGGCGAGGCTGTGGTAGCGGTGCTCGAGGTCGAGTCCGCATTTGAAGTGGATGTCGAGGCGATCAGGGCGGACCTGCGCAGCGAGCTGGCGCCCTACAAGCTGCCGCGTGAGGTCGTTGCGGTCCAGAGTCTGGGCCGGGGCCCTAACGGCAAGCTGGACTACGCGCGTATCAGGGCTGATGCCGCAGCTCTGCTGCGGCCTACCGAAGAGTGAGGAGGCGCAATGATGACACCCGAGTTCTGGTCGACTGCTCGGGGGGTGGAGGCCACCCCCGCCGAGCGGGCGCGTCGGCTCGAGGCCGACGGATGGTTCGGGCTGGGCCACGTCGATTCGGAATGCCTGGCTCAGGACCCCTACGTGGCCCTGACCACTGCTGCGCTCGCGACCAGCCGGCTGCGACTGGCTACCTCAGTGACCAACTCTGCCACTCGTCACCCGGCGGTCGCAGCGGCTTGTGCCGCGAGCGTACAAATGCACTCGGGCGGGCGGTTCGTCCTTGGCATAGGACGGGGCGACTCCGCTCTGGCGCACCTGGGTCTCGCCCCGGCGCCGGTAAAGCAGTTCGACCACTATCTGGAGCGCCTGCAGGGCTTCCTCGACGGCGCGGAGGTTCCTTTCGATCTGGACAGCGATGCAGTGAGCGGCCTGCGGTCGTCGAGCACGCTCGGTATGGCCGGGGGCCCGACGGGAGCACGCCTGAAGTGGATTCAGGGTCCTAAAGTTCCGGTGGACGTGGCTGCGTCCGGCCCCAAAGTAATCACGGTGGCCGCGCATCGTGCCGACGCTGTCACGTTCGCTCTCGGCATCGACCGAGACCGCCTCAAGTGGGCGGTCGCCTTGGCGCGGTCGGAGCGGACCGTTTCACCCCGGGCGGCCCAGGACCTCCAGATGGGTACATACGTCCCTATGTACGTCGATAACGACCGCAGTGTCGCCCGGCAGATGATAAGCGGAGCGGTCGGATCCTACGCCCGGTTCTCAGTCATGCACGGATCGGTTGCCGCCCCTATCGAGGAGGGCAAGAGGCGAGCGCTCGAAAAGGTCCACTCTGCGTACGACATGAACGCCCATTTCACTCAGGGTTCACCTCAGGCGCAGGAGCTCACCGACGATCTCATTGACT
>JAKBAX010000004.1:17096-54922 GCA_021808785.1 Actinomycetes bacterium
CTGCAGGAGTTCCCCGAGCTGGGACTCACCCGGCTGTTCGTGCAGGGCCCCGGAGCAGGTGTCCCCAAAGAGACGGTTCAGGCTTGGCATTTCAGGATCAGTCAGGAGATCCTCCCCGCTTTCTCCTGACCCGTTCCGGGCTTGCGAGACCGAGCACTCGGACCCAGGTATCGGTGATGGTCTCGGCGGCGCGATCCCACTCGTAGGTCTCGGAGCCGACAAACCACCAGTAGCAAAAGTTGGATGTCATGGACACCAGCAACGGAGCGACGAGATCGGCGTCGATGTCCTTCTTCACCAGACCCCGCTCCTGCCAGCGCGCGATGGAGTCGGATACGCGACTTATGTGTTGCCGGCGGATCTCCATCCGGTCAGCAGAGACGACCGGATCAATGGTCGCGACCTGCTCGACCAATCCGAACATAGCGGCGTTGGCCCGATAGACTTCGAGGTAGCGGAGGTTGGTGGCATGGAGGCGTGCGACCGCGTCGCCTGTTGTTGCGGATCCGGAGATCACGGCTTGGCGTACGGCTTCGGTCACCTCTGAGGCAACGATCCGGAACACGTGCCTCTTGTCCTCGAAGTAGCCGTAGAAGCTTCCACGAGCGGCTCCGGCTTCCTTCACGATGTCATCTACCGAGGCGTTGAAGTAGCCGTCACGCTCGAAGACCGTCCGAGCGGCCTTCAGGAGCTTCATCCGGCTCTGCTGCCCTCTTGCCGTCCCGCTCACCGTATGTTTGGCACGGCGCTCCGCGGCCGTTCCTACCGGGACCCACCCACCACGCGTGCGCGGGACATCGGGACCATTGTCCTTTTCGGTTCGTGGCGCCATTAAACGCCCGGCTTCGGATTTCTTCGGCATGTCAAACCAATCAACGTAGGCGGGACTTCGGGTGGTGGCAACTCGACCCCAACCTGACCGAAGAGCATCGCGCAGCACTTTGGGCGAGCGCTCAACTAAGCTGGAGCAGGGACGACCTCACCGTCGTCCGAATGCCGGTGGGAAACCCGACCGGTAGCGCGCCGCCCGCTCGTTCTCCCCCCGGCGAGCGGGTGGCGCCCACACCGCCCAGGGAGGGACATACCCATCTTGTCGCACGATCACCTCAATGTGTCGCTCGGCTTGTTCATTCCCTCGGTGTGGCCGCATTTCACGGTAGAGGACCTAGTGGCTTTGGCCATCGCCGCAGAGGAGGCCGAGGTCGAGACGATTTGGCTGCCGGAGCACGTGGTCACCTTTGACTCGAACGACCGTGTCCTTTCGTATGGATCGGCCGGCACTTTTGATCCCATCGTTGTCCTGGCCCATCTTGTTGCATACACCAAGCGACTTCGACTCGGCACCGGGGTTGCCCTCATCTCGCAGCGTCAGCCGCTCTTCTTCGCGAAGGAGATTGCCACGCTGGACCACGTGAGTGGAGGCCGAGTCGACGTAGGCGTCGGCGTCGGGTGGATACGGGAGGAGTTTCAGGCTCTCGGCCGAGCCCGAGAAGACCGTGGCCGGCTAGCGGACCGCAGCCTCGGGATACTCCTCTCGCTATGGTGCGATCACGTATCGGAGTACCACGACAATGAGTACGACTTATCGCCGTGTCGTTCCTACCCCAAGCCCGTGCAGTCTCCTCACCCTCCGATCTACGTCGGAGGCTCCTCCGATGCTGCTCTGAGGAGGGTCACCAGATCCGGTCAGGGGTGGATCCCCTTCGGCCTCGATGTCACCACGTTCTCACAGCGGCGCGGTGTACTCGGGAGGTTGCTTGGGGCCGAGAACAGGCGTCTTGAGGATCTGACGACGGTGGTGTGCCCTCATCGCCCAATCGATCGCCGGGATGTCGGGGGCTACGCAGACGCCGGGGCCGACCAGGTCGTCCTCTCCTTTCCCCGAGAACGCCAGTCCGGAGATGTCCGGCGGGAACTGGATTCTCTTCTTCAGGCGGCGAGCAGAGGCTGACGGGCCGTTCGAGACCTTCCGTGCGGCGCAGGTCAGGCGAATGCGGGAAGAACTTCGTCTGCCATGTACTTGTGGCTCCTCACAAGGTCAGGGTCGTCGTCGGAGCCGAAGGGGGTCAGAATGATGGCTCGGTCGATTCCCAGACCCTCGAGGTCTCGCAGCCGTTGGATGCACGAGTTCGGCGTTCCGACAATCCCGAATCTGTCGATGTGTTCACTCGGAAGCACAGTGGCGTGTGGGGCGTCGTGACGCCCGTGGTCGTTCATCCTGTACACTTCGGCGATCTTCCCGAGAGTCTGTGCCGTGGTGAAATCCACCGGTCCGACGGGCTTTCCGTGCATCACGGAGAATCGGGAGAAGGCTGTGACTCCACCGGATGCGAGCCGTCGAGCTACGGCGCGGTTGGGGTGGGGAACCACATTGACGAAAGCGGCCAGCGACAGGCCGCAGGAGTCGAGTCCGTCCTCCTCTCTAGCCTTGCGGGCGAGGTCGATACCCCAGGCGAGTCGGTCGTGATCCGCTCCGAGCCCGAAGAGGAGCCGGTCGGCTATCCGGGCTCCTATCCGGATGACCCGAGGTCCCGTTGCCGCCACCTCGAGCGGTACCCGCCGATCGGTCTTCTCCAACCAGTGGAGGCGACTCTCGGTCGGGCGGCCCGCCAAGCCGAGGGTCGAGACCGGCTGGCGACCCCGAAGGTCCTCGACATCGAAAGGGACTGCCTCACCGGCCAGGTAGGCCTTGACACGGCGCAGGAACCGCTCGAACACGTCGGGCGCCGCCGGTGCCAAGCCGAGGTGGGCAAGAGAAGAGTCACCTCGACCAACCCCCAGGACAGCCCGGCCTCCGCTCAGCTTGTCCAGGCTGGCGATGGCACCTGCGGTCACCGCAGGATGACGGGTATACGGATTCGTCACTCCCGTGCCGAGCTTCAGACGGGTGGTCGACAGTGCGGCGATGGTCAGACCTGTGAAGACGTCCTCTGAGAGGCACTCCGAGTCCGGTACCAATAAGCCGTGCCAACCCTGGCGCTCGAGACTGGTCGCCAGGTCAACCATTCCGGTTGGGGGGACATACTTCATGGCCCAGATCTCCATTTGACCTCCTGGTGATGGGGGAGCGGTGGCTCCCGCTCGGGGCCTGCCCCGAGAGGCTCACTGGCTGAACAGACGCGTCAGGAGAACTCGATCAGACCTCGCAGGTTCCTGCCTGCATGCATGTCCTCATAGCCCAGATTGATTTCCTCTAGGCTGTATGTCCGAGTAACCAGTTCGTCTAGCTTGAGCCGGCCCTCTTCATAGAGACGGAGGAGCATAAGAACGTCGCTCGACGGCGACATCATCCCGTACAGGCACCCCTGGATCCTCTTCTGATACATGGCAAGCACCAGTGGGTTGATCGGAAGGCTCTGGACTGACGGTGGCGCCACGGCGGTAACCACGACGGTGCCGCCTTTGCGCACCGCATTGAAAGCCGAGCCGACATCCTCCGCCGTTAGTACACCGACGGTGATGATGGCTGAGTCCGCTCCCTGCCCGTCCGTGAGCGAGCCGGCGAGTTCCGCGGCCTCAGCGATGCTGGCGACGGCGTCGGTAGCCCCCATCTGGATGGAGGCCTCCCGCTTGAAGGCGACGGGATCGACAGCGATCGTTCTTAGCGCCCCGGCATGCGCCGACCCCTGAACGGCGTTGATTCCGACACCTCCGGTGCCGATGACGATTACGACGTCTCCGGGTTCCACCAACGCCGCTCGTACGGCCGATCCCCATCCGGTCGGAACTCCGCAACCGAGGAGCGCAGCGGCACGGAGAGGTACGTGCTTGGGGATCTTTACGCAGGAGATCTCCGGCATCACTGCCATCTCGGCGAACCCCCCGATCATGGATGCTCGCGCAACGTCGGTCCCTTCGAAGTGCATTCTGAACGAGCCGTCCATCTGCGCGCCGGTACCGATCATCGCGCCGTTCTGGCACAGGTTCTGCATTCCGGCCGTGCAGAATCGGCAGCGACCGCAGCCCGGAATAAAGCTGGTCACGATATGATCGCCGACCTCCAAGCTGCGCACGGCGCTGCCGACGGCCTCCACCACGCCTGCAACCTCATGGCCCGCGCAGTAGGGCATGTGTAGCGGCGAGGTATCACCCTTGGCGATGTGGTCGTCGGAGTGGCACATGCCCGACGCCACAATCCTGACGAGCACCTCCGTGTCGGAGGGGTCGTCCAGATCGACGTCCACCACCTGCCACTTGCCGGGTTGGCTAAACAGCAGCGCAGCTCTCACCTTCATGGCTATTCACATCCCCCTTGAGTCGGCACGCACGCTATTGCGCCAGCACGTACGGGTTACCTACCCGCCTAGATTAGGCATATGCCTAACAAACTGGACCGCTAGGAGTCAAGTACCAGCGTCGCCGGCGAAGGTTGCGCACGAGGCACCCGTCACGCCCCGGGGCCCACGTCATGAGTTGACGCTCGCGAATCCACCCCGGTAGAACAGCAGCGGCTGGCCGGTTCCGTGTGCGAGCTGTATGACCTCGGCTGTGACCAACCAGTGATCGCCTGCCTCGTATATGTCCCGGATACGGCAGTCCAACCAAGCCAGAGCTCCCTCGATGCGCGGAACGCCCCCGCTCCCGGCAGCCCAGCCAACGCCGGCGAACTTGTCCGAGCCGGATTGTGCGAAGCTGCGGGCGAGCGCCTCTTGGTCGTCAGTCAAAACATTGACGCAGAAGGAACCGCCGCTGGATATGAGTGGCCAACTCGTCGAGGAGCGGCCTGGCGAAATCGCGATTAGCGGGGGATCCAGGGAGACGCTGAAGAACGACTGGCAGGTCAATCCCACCGGCTGCATCTCCCAGAGGCCGGTTATCAAGGTTATGCCGCTGGCGAAATGACCTAGGACGGCGCGGTACTCGGATGGGTCACCCGCGGAATCCCTTGGAGTGGTGTCCGCCTCCGGATGAGACTCTTTCTGCATGCCATTGACCTCCGAGGTGGGATGTCGGCCAATCGGCGGCACCCCTGTCGGACAGGTGGCTCGCTCAATCCCTCGTGCCCATCCTACCACGCGACATTGATGTCGTATCTGGTGAGCGCGCAGGACGACTCCTCCGCCTGTCCCGGTGCAGGCCCCACGAACGTCTGCCCTGGATGCCTTTGGCGGAGATCAGGGCTGATTTGTCGGAAATCGTGGACGGGGTGGAGCGTGACCACGAACGCGTCGACCTGACCCGCAATGGTCGGCCCACAGCAGTGATAGTCAGTCCTTTGGGTCTCGAAGCTCTGCAAGACTCCCCACAGTTGCTGTCGGATCCTCAGGCGCTGTCCCAGGTCAGGGCGGAACGTCACGGCTGAAGACCTGCGCTCGAAGTATCTGCGTCTTTGGCTCCTGCGGGCTACCGGACGATCCTCGCAGCAACTGTCGAGGGCGCCCAGGTCGCTGGGAACATCTTGCCGTCCTCGGCCAGCGCCGCGTGCCGGCTACCGGTCGGTGCCTGATCCTGAGGCCGAGATTGCTGAGTGCCTTCTTCCAGGGGGGGGAGGGGGTCCGAGGCCTTTGCAGGTCTTCGCCATTTTGGGTGAAGGCCGTGGTTCTCTGCTTGTCATCCCAGGTCGGGTCCCGCGCGGTGGTGTAACGAGTCGTCGGTTGCGACGGTGTCTCGCCAACCTCGGTTGACCGGTGTATCCGGTTCAACCTGTGTTGCAGGATATCAGTGTATGGGCTGGATGGGAAGTACCTCTTTTCACTCTATGAGTTGGTGTGCGGGCGTGCGCGTCTAGACCCCTCGTCGGGTGCCGGGGGCGGGAACAGCGTTGGGGTTGCTGGACGGCTATCCAGCGGTGACTGCCATGGCCGGTCTGGGATCGTGTTCTGAGCGGTTGTCGATGCGGGCGGTTTTGAGGGATTCGGAGCCCATGTAGCGCTTGGTGATGGCCCATTCGTCGGACTGTTCGGCCAACAAGGCGCCGACCAGGCGGATGACAGCGGCCCGGTTGGGGAAGATGCCGACCACGTCGGTGCGCCGGCGGATCTCCTTGTTCAGGCGCTCCTGGGGGTTGTTGGACCTGATCTTGGGCCAGTGCTCGACCGGGAACGCACTGAAGGCCAGGATGTCATCGGCGGCGTCGAGGACGAACATCGCCTGGTCGATGAAGCCAGCCTCGGTCAGCTTGTCCACGACCACTCCGAGCTGGTCCCAGGTGGCGTCCCGGTCGGGCTGCTCGAAGATCGACCGGACCAGGGTGGCCACCATCGGCCAGTCTCCTTTGGAGACCCTCGAGGCCAGGTTGGCCATGAAATGGGTCCGGCAGCGCTGCCATGACGCCCCGCCCAGCACCGCCGCGATGGCCGCTTTGATGCCGCCGTGAGCGTCGGAGATGACCAGCTCCACCCCCGACAAGCCCCGCTCGACCAGGCCCCGTAGGAACTCCGTCCAGGCGTCGGTGGTCTCAGCGGTGAAGATGTCGAAGCCGATGATCTCCCGCCGTCCCTCCGCGTTGACCGCGGTAGCGATGACCACCGACACGTTGACCACCCGGCCGCCCTCGCGGACCTTCTGGGTCAACGCGTCGATCCACAAGTAGCGGTAGGGGCCGTCGTCGAGGGGCCGGTGGCGGAACTCGGCCACCTTGGCATCGAGGTCGACGGCCATACGAGACACCTGCGAGCGGGAGATCCCCTCGATCCCCATGGCCTTGACCAGATCGTCCAGCCGTCGGGTCGAGACCCCTTCGACATAGGCCTGGCAGATCACCGCCACCAGCGCCTGCTCGGCCCGGCGTCGGGGCACCAGCAGCCAGTCCGGGAAATACGAGCCCTGGCGCAGCTTGGGGATGGCCAACTCCACCGTCCCGGTCCGGGTGTCCCACTCACGGTCGCGATATCCGTTACGTGAGTTGACCCGCTCGTCGCTGCGCTCACCGAAGCCGGCGCCGCACATGGCGGTGGCCTCAGCCGACATCAACGTGTCGACGAAGGTCTTCAACATCGCCCGGACCATGTCGCCATCCGCGTCCGGGCCCTCCAGGTACTTGCTCAACCAGCCCGCCGCGTCGATAGTGGTAGGGACGGTCATCGTGTCTTTCCTCCTCAAGGTGTTGGTGTGAGAACTGCTTCTTGAGGTTGACGCGATGACCGTCACACGCGGTGGACCCTCTACAAGCCCACCCGCCTCTTACACCACCCCTTGGGACTCAACTTCATCCCATTGTTCTGCTGGGGAATGGCCTGGGCGTTCTGGAACGTCGGAGTGCGTTTCGGTAACGATGACCTCTAACCGGTGGTATGGGGAGGGAGGCGGGACATGGAGGACACCGACCAGGCAACGTGCGAGCGGCAAAGGCGATGCCGTCCTGCGACCGGGTGGGCGAGCAGCGTCCCGATATCCCAGTCCAAGAGGAAACCACGAGTATCCCAGTACGCCGGGTCGTGGCCGTAGCAAAGGCCTCGGTCAGGTACCATGGAAGCGTCGACTTGCAGGAGAGCGATGGGGGTTCGGGGTCTACGTGACGGGCCACGTGACCTTATCGGTGTGAGCCGTCGAACGGCCAACCACGTTTGTCCGCGCCGAGGATGGTGTCGCCATTGCCAGCGTGACTTTGCAGGAGCATCAGGTGGCCGAGACCGGGGCGAGGTCAGTCTGCGGTCAGTCCCTCGAGGCGAGCCGGGAGGTCTGAGCGTAGGAGCCACAATCCTCATAACCCTGGTACCAGGGGTTTCGCTCATGCGGGGACTCTGATAATGCTGAGGTCGGTGGTTCGATTCCACCTAGCCCCACCGAGCACAAAACCCCAGCTCAGCTGTGGTGTGTGTATGCCCGACGGACAGCGCGGTCAGTGCAAATGTCTTGGTCAATCCGACCCCCGCGGTCAGTCTCACGGTCAGCCGGCGTCGCGCACAAATATGCTGAGGTCGTATCGACACCGGAAGCGAGGAGGTCGGTGGATAGTGACGACCCCTATCGACGTTTCGATGACGGCGTTCGGGGACGCTCCGGCTCGTGCTATCGGGATACCCGAAGGCCATATCCGCGATCACCCGGACAATCATCCCCTCGCGGCACATGGATGGCAGCCGCTCCCGATAGGGGGAGGATTCGGTCCACGACCGGGCGGAGACCCGTGAGTAGGAGGAAGTTGACCAACCGGGTCAATTCGGCGGTGGTGCCGACCACCGATCCGTGCACGGTGATCACCTTGGCCAGAATGGAAAGGAGGTCGGCGGGGCTGGACGATGAACGGGCTCGCCCGTCTCGAACGCAGCGTCCGCCCCCAGTTCGAGGGCCCTGCGCCGCTTCTCCTCATCACGAGAGGTCACCCAAACACGTAACCCCATGGCCTTGGCCAGCAGTAGCGCGGCGGTTGAAACACCCCCCGCCGCACCCTGGATTAGGACGGTCTCCCCGGGCTGGGCGTGTCCCTTGGTGGTGAGCATCCGGTAGGCCGTTGGCAGGCAGGCGGCATCGGTCCATTTGAGCTCCGCCACTCCGCCCTCACCCGTGCCGCCGAGGACGCAGCCAAGACTTTCACTCTGATGGCGTACAGCGGACACACCAGAGTGGCCCGCCTGGCCCGCTACGCCGGGGTCAGCCCGGAAGCCCTGGCCCGCTGGCTGCAAGGACGCGACCCGGCCCGGTGTCGCTAGCCTCCAACCTGGTCTGCGCCGCCTCCGGCCTGGACGTCGAACGCCCGTTCGGTAACCGCGTCACCGTCACAGGGTCGCGCTACAACTGGAGCCGTGGAAGGGGAGTCGGGCACCGACACCGCCCTGCGGGTATTCGCCTACGCCGTCTACGAGAAGGCGCCGCTGTACGTGGCGGTGATCGACGCGCTGATGGAGGCCAAGGAGCGCTTCCAGCTGCAGCTGCGCCCGGCTGAGGTGGCCCGGGCCCTCGAGGAGGTGACAGCGGAGCGCGAGCACGTCACGGCGGAGGAGGTCGCCGACGCGCTCGAAGCGCTCTTCGGCTGGGGCAACGTCAGCCGCTTCTACGACCCGGCCGCGCCGGCGACCCTGGACCAGTTCTACGCCAAGCGGTTCCTCTACCAGCTGACCGAGGCGGGCGTGGCCGCCCACGAGGGCATCAGGGCGGTCCGGCGGGTGGGCCTCGACACCGGCCGGCTGTCCGGGGTCCTGCTGCCGGCCATCGCCGAGGGTCTGAAGGCGGTCGACACCGAGGCCGGGGCCGAGCCGGCGCCCGACCCGGCGCGCCTTTACAACTCGTTCGTGTCGTTGTTCGCCTCCTTCGCGGAGCTGGCGGACAACGCGGCCCGCTACATGGACACCCTCTCCGTCGAGATGTCCATCATCACGACCGATGACCAGTCGTTCATGGCCTACAAGCGCGCCGTCTTCGCCTACCTCGACGAGTTCGTCGCCCGCCTCTCGCAGCAGGTGCCCGAGATCGAAGCCGTCATAACCCACCTCGACCCGCATATCGCCGAGCTGATCGACATCGCCGCCACCGCCGACCAGGCCCCGGTCCTGACAGGGCAGGACGACGGCGTCCGCCGGTCCTTGACGGACCGCTGGTCGGGCATCCGGGCCTGGTTCGTGTCCGAGAGCGACGCCCCCTCGATCGCCGACTCGCTGCGCTTGGCCATGGTCGACGCGATCAACCGGATCCTCTCCGCCCTCGACCGCCTGCACGAACGGCACGTGAGGCGGGTGAGCCGGGAGGCCGACTTCATGCAGCTGGCCCGCTGGCTGGGCGGCATGGACGACCACGACGCGGCCGCACTGTGGGATCAGGCCTTCGGGCTGTGGTCGGCCCGCCACTTCGCCGAGTCGGCCGGCGACGAGGAGCTGCACCGCCACCTGAGCTTCTGGGCCGCCCCACCGGCCGAAGTCGCACCGCGGCTACGCACGTCCGGCGCCCGGGCCGCGCCCGGCCGCCCGGCCAAGGCGCCCAGCTATGCGGTGGCCAAGCAGGCCGGCCTGGCCGCGGTGAGACAGGCCCACCGCCAGGCCGAAGAGGCCCTGGCCCGGCTGGCTGTGCGGTCACCGATCCGGCTCTCCGACCTCGGCCGACTCGACCCGCACGAGTTCTCCTCTCTACTGACGGTGATCGACGCCGCGCTGGCCGCCCCGCCCGACCGCCACGGGACCCGGACGGCGTCGAGCGCGCTGGTGGCGGTGAGGCTGCGACCTTTGTCCGAGAAGACGACCGCCGAAGTGGTAACGCCTTCAGGAACGCTGCGCTGCGACGACTGCGTCCTCGACATCGAACTCACCGGGCGATCAGTCCGCAGGGAGCAGGCCGGATGAGCCCCGATCCGGCCCAGTTCCGGGCCGGCGTCCGGGCTCTCGTCGCCGAGCCCCTGACCGACCGGACCAGCCCCGCGTTCGCCGAAATCCGCCGGCACCGGCGGGAGCTGACCCGGTTCTTCGCCGACGAGCTGGGCTACCGCCTCGACGCCACCCGCCCGCACGCGGCCCGGCTGGCCAAGCTGCCCGGTCCCGGCCACCAACCGCGGGGGCTCGAGACCAGGGGCGGGCGGCGTTTCGACGGCCGGCGCTACGCCCTCGTGTGCCTGGTGCTGGCGTCGGCCGAGAGCGCCGGCGAGTACACCACCTTGCAGCGGCTCTTCGACGATGTGGGGCTGCGGGCGTCGGGCATCGACGGGCTGGGCTGGGACGGGCGGGTGGCCACCGACCGGAGAGTGTTCATCCATGCGGTGCAGGCCCTGCAGGACCTGGGTGTGTTCGAGCGGGCCGACGGTGACGAGGAGCGCTTCGCCCGAGGCGAGGCCGGCGGCGACGCGCTGTACCGCATCGACCGGGACCGGTTGTCGCTGCTGCCGACCACGGCTCAGCCTCCGTCGCTGGCCGCCGGCCCGGCCGACGTGGCGGACGAGGCCTATCCCGACACCGAGCAGGGCCGCCTGCTGCGCCGCCGGCACCGGGTCACTCGGGCGCTGGTGGAGGAGCCGGTCGTGTACCGCGACGACCTGACCGACGAGGAGATCGACTACCTGCGCTCGCAACGGGGCCGGCTCGAACGGCTGCTCGCCGATCGGTTCGGTCTCACCCTCGAGGCGCGGGCCGAGGGGTGGGTCACCCTGGACGAGACCGGTGAGCTCTCCAACTTGCACTGGCCCGACTACGGGGCCGCCGAGACGACCGCGCTGCGGCTGTGCGACGAGCTGCGGGCGAGGCACCTCGACGCCGAGTGCTCTGAGCGCGCCCACCGCTCCGACCGCTCCGACGAGTGGCCCATCGGGGAGGTGGTGGCCTTCGTGCGGCAGCTTTCCGACGAGTACGCCGGCTACTGGAAGAAGGGCACCGACGACGACTCCGGCGCCCAACGCCTGGCCGAAGAGGCCATCGACATCCTGGTCGCGGGCCGCCTCGCCGTGCGCAGCACGACCGGGTTGACGGCCCGCCCGGCCGCGGCCCGTTACGCCGCTCTCGATGCGGTGCGGCCCGCCCCGACGCTGGCGCCCCTGGAATTAGAAGTATCAGAAGCAGAGGAGCCGTCCTGATATGACCGCCACCATCGAGCGGCTACCCGGATCGCAGCGCCTGCCCCGCCCGTCGGCCGGTCGCATGCGGCCGCTGCGGGCCGGGATCATCAACGTCTGGGAGTACGACCACCAGGAGTTCTGGTTCTCCGACGGCCGGTTGATCCTGCGGGGTCAGAACACGGCGGGGAAGTCGAAGGCGCTGGAGCTGCTGTTCCCGTTCGTCCTCGACGGCGACATCCGCCCGCAGCGCCTCGACCCGTTCGGGTCGGTGTCCAAGACGATGTACTGGAACCTCATCGGCTTCTGCGAGCGGGAATCGGCCATCGGCTACTGCTGGGCCGAGTTCGGCCGCATCGACGAGGACGGGGCCGTGCAGTTCGTGACCTGCATCGTCGGCATGCGGTCGGTCCGCTCCGCGGGCAAGAAGGTGGACACCTGGTTCGCCGTCACTCCCGCCCGCGTCGGGGCCGACCTGGAACTGGCCCCGTCCGACCTGCCGCTGACGCAGGACCGCTTCCGCGCCGCGGTGGCCGCACTCCCGGAGCGCAGCGTGTTCTCCACATCGGCCCGGGACCACAGGGCGGCGGTGGACCACGCCCTGTTCGGTCTGGGTCCGCAGCGCTACGACGCGCTGGTGCATCTCCTGCTGCAGCTGCGCCGGCCCAAACTCTCGGAGAAGCTGGACATGACCCGGCTCGGCGAGTACCTGACCGACGCCCTTCCGCCGCTCGAGCACCACCGCATGGAGCGCCTGGCCACCGCCTTCGCCCGCCTGGACGACGAGTCGGCGGCCCTCGAGCGCCTCGAGGCCAGCGCCCGGGAGCTGCACAGTTTCCTCGACCACTACCGGGCCCACGCCCGGGTCCAGACCCGCCTGCGGGCCGACGACGTCCGCTCGGCCAACAGCCAGTTCGACCGGGTCACCGAGCGGGCCCGGGTCGAGCGGGAGAAGCACGACCGGGCCACTGCTCTGCTCACCGACATCGACACCCGCCTGGCCGGCCTGGCCGCCGACATCGTCCGCATCAACGGCCAGCTGGCCGGACTCGACCTCTCCAAGGTGCACGCCCTGGAAGAAGTGGGAAAAAGGGCGGCCGCCGCGGAGTCGACTGCCACCGACCTGGAACGGCGGGCCGCGCGGGACCGGGCGGCCGCCGGTCGCGACTGGTCGCGCTCAACCGCAGCTGACGATGCGGCGGCCACCGCGACGGCTCGCCGCGACGAGTCGGTGGAGGTGGCGGGTGAGGCCGCCGTCGCCGGCGGGGTGGGCCAGGAGCACGAGTTGCACGCGGATCAGTTGTCGAGCGAACCGGATCGGGCCCGGGTGGCGCTGAGAGGCGTGGCCGACCGACGGGAAGCACTGGTCCGCAAGGTGCGTGCCGCTGCGGCCGCGGCGGAGGGAGCCCGCCAGCGGATCCTGGCCGACCAGCGAGCCTCCGAGGACGCAGAGCTGGCCTTGGAGGGGGCGCGTCGTGAGTTGGCCGCGGCGGAGTCCGAGCTGGAGGCGGCCGTCGGCGAACTGGTCGAGGTGGTGGCGGCCTGGTCGGCCCGGTGGGCGGTGCCGGTGCCGGCTGACCAGGTGGATGCGCTGGTGGCGGGGGAGCGGGTGGCGGCCCGCCCCCTGCTGGCCGATTCCCGCCGGACGGTCGCGGAGGCCCGGTCGTCGTTGGAACGGGAGTCGGCCCTGGTGGCCGACCGGCGGACGACCGCGGTCGACGAGCGGGCGCAGGTCGAGGCGGAGACCGACCTGGCACCGCCGGCCCGGCCGGGACGTCCGGCGGAGCGGCCCGACGGCTTCACCCCGCTGTGGGCGTGTGTCGACTTCGACCCCACGCTGTCGGAAGCCGACCGGGCGGGTCTGGAGGCCGGGTTGGAAGCCTCCGGCGTGCTCGACGCGCTGGTCGGTCCGGACGGGACGGTGCTGGACGGCGAGACGCTGGACACCTTGATCTTGCCGGACAGCCGATCTGCGGCGGCGGCCTCATCGGCGGCAGCCGGGTCAGCTGACGGCGGGTTGGGTGGGCTGGTGCCGGCCGGTCCCGCAGCCGAGGTAGTGGGCAGGGCGTTGGCCGCCCTGCGGTCGGCCGGCTCCTGGTCGGTGGACGGCCGGTGGTCGCTGGGACCGCTTCGGGGCCGGTGGGCCAAGGAGTCGGCGGAGTACATCGGGGCGGCCGCCCGGGCGGAGGCCCGCCGCCGGCGCATCGCCGAGTTGACCGCCGCCATCCATGCGGCCGACGAGGAACTGGCCCGGCTGCAGGCCTCGATGGCCGACCTCGAAGCCGAGTCGGCCCGCCTGGAGGCCGCGGAAGCGGCGTGGCCGTCAACGGACCGCCTGCGCGACGCCCGCAAGGATCGGGACCGGGCGGAGACCGTCGTTGCCGCCGCGACAGCGGAGGCGGAGCGGGCCCGTGCGTGCCGCGAGCGATCCCGGGCCGAAGGCCAAGCCGCCCTCGACGCCCTGGCTGCGGCTGAGACCGAGGCTCGCTGCACAGCTGACGCGGCGGATGACGTGTTGAGCGCGTTGGGTCGTTACCGCGAGGCGCTGGGCGAAGCCGTGGCCGCAGTGCAGGCCGCGCTCTCCGCGGCTCAGGCCGCGGCCGACGCGGCGGCGAGAGCTGGGGAGTCCGAATCGAGGGCGGCCGAGTCCGAGGCGGCAGCCGCCCGGGCGCGGGAGGCCGCCGACTCTGCCCGGGCCGAGGCAGACGAGCTGCGCCGCACCTCGGGCGCCGACGCCGAAGCGGTCCTGGCCCGCCAGCGCGAACTGACTCAGCAGCTGGAGCAGTCGCGGGCTTCGCGGGACGCGCTGCGGGTCCAGCGCGACAGGGCCCTTTCCGATGAGGCGGCTGCCAAGGCGCTCCTCGCCCGTGCCGAGGAAGAGAAGGCCGACCGGGACCAGGCCCGTGCCCAGGCGTTGGAACGGCTGGCCGCCCTCGCCTCGACCGAGTTGGCCGTGCTGGCGGTGGGAGCAGTGGACAGCGGCCGGGACCTGAGCCAGGTCACCGCCGGGCTCACCTTCGCCCGCGCCGCCTACGACCGTCTCCGTGACGTGGACGTCGACCAGAAGGCGCAGGACGCGGTGGCCACCCGCTTCCACCACGGTTACACCACCCTCCAGTCCCAGCTCGGGGTCGACTTCAACCCGTACCTCGACGCCAGCGACGGGCTCGAGGTGTGTTTCGGGACGCTCAACGGCCAGACGGTGATGCTCTCAGAGCTGTCGACTTCGATCGACGACCAGGTCCGCCGGCGCCGCGAGACCCTCACCGCCGAGGAGCGCGAGCTGATCCAGCGGCACCTGCTCACGGAGGTGGGCAGCCATCTGGGCGAGCGGGTGCACGCCGCCTGGTCGCTCACCCGGAAGATGAACGAGCAGCTCGCCTCCCACCCCACCCGCGGGGGCGTCAGCCTGGAGCTGGCGTGGGAGGTGGCGCCCGACGCCGGTGCCGGGGCGGAGCAGGCGGCCCGGCTGCTGCGCCAGGACGTGCACCTACTGGACGAGCCGCAGCGGGTGGCGCTGGCCGGGTTCCTCCACGAGCGGGTGCGGATGGCGCGGGAGGACACCGAGGGGGCGGACATGGTGGAACGGCTGACCGGCGCCCTCGACTACCGGCGCTGGCACCGCTTCTCGGTGTACCGGATCGCAGCCGGCCGCAAGGAGAAGCTGACGGCCCGCTCGCAGGCGGTCGGCTCCGGCGGTGAACAGGCCAAGCTGGCCCACCTGCCGCTGTTCGCGGCGACGGCCGCCTACTACGCGTCCGCCCGGGCCGACGCCCCGCACCTGTTGATGCTGGACGAGGCGTTCGCCGGCATCGACGACAGCCAGCGCGGCGACTGCATGGGCATGCTGGTCGATCTGGACCTGGACATGGTCCTCACGAACTATTCCGAGTGGGGCTGTTACCGGGAGATCCCGTCTGTGGCCACCTATCACCTGGAGCGGATACCGGGCCGCCTGGGCGTCACCGCCCTGCGCTTCGTGTGGGACGGCAGTACCCGCCTCGAAGACGACCCGTGGTTGGAGGAACGGGAGTCAGTGACCTCAGGTTCGGGTGGTGACGGGCTCTTCGCTTGAGTTCCTGGCCGTCGATCGGCTGGCGCCGCTGTGGTCGGCCGCCCACCGCCGGCTGGAGGAGACCGGCGGCCGAGTGGCCGGGTTCGCCGTCCATCTCCGCACGCTGACCGACGACGAGCGGGCCGCCATAGATCGCCTGCTCGGCGTGCGGTCCAGGGGCAAGACGGTCCGAGTCGATCTGGAGAAGCTGGACGCGCTTATGCAGGAACGGGTCGGTCGGGGCCTGGCCGCGGTGGTGACGTCGATCGTCGGGCCGTTGCGGGATCGGCCGGGCGAGCGGGCCGCTGTCTCGGAGGCGGAAGAGGCGCTGTGGTCGGGGCTGCTCGGCCATGCGGCGCTGCGCCGGCATCCGGGACTGGAGGCGTGGCTGCTGGGCTTGCGGCGCGGCGGGTCATGGCGGCGCATCGATTCGCCTGAGTCGACTCTCGCCGACGCGCTGGCGGTGCTGGACCGGCTGCCGCAGACGGCCCGGCGGGGCCGGAGCAACCTGGCCGTGCGCGTACTGGGTGACGCCCACGCGCTGGACGACAACACTGCGGTCGGGCGGCTGGTGCTCTCCGCCCTGGCTTCGCTGGAAGGCACGCCCATGCCGCTGCGTGCGGCGGACAGACGCCGGCTCTGGGCCGACCAGGGCGTCATCTCGGATGAGACCTCGTCGACCGTGCTGACGCTCGGTCTGCGACCCGCAGTCGTGGGTCCGCTCACGGAGGCCGCTGCACTCTGGGCGTCGACCGGGGTGCCGCTGCCCATACCGCTGGCCGCGGTGCAGACGGAAGGGTGGCGGGTACCGGAGGGCACGGCGGTGTGGGTGTGCGAGAACCCCTCCGTCCTGGCCGCCGCGGCTGGGGCCGGTGCGACTGTCGTGTGCGTGGAGGGCCGTCCGTCCGTCGCGGCGAACCTCCTCCTGGCGTCGCTCGCCGAGGGCGGAGCGCACCTGCGTTACCACGGCGACTTCGGAGCCGGCGGCATTTCCATCGCCAACGCCATCATCGGCGCCATCGGCGCAAAGCCGTGGCGGTTCCGCTCCGGCGATCATGCCCTGGCTCTGGAACGGGCGCGGGCGTCTGAGACCTCGCTGCGGCCGCTGCGGGGCGTGATCCCCGAGGCGATCTGGGACCCGGACCTGGCCCCGGCGGTCAGGGCCTCCGGTGTCGAGGTGGAAGAGGAGCTTGTCATCGACTTGCTGCTGGCCGACCTGGTGGCGTCGGCCTGAGCAGGACGCCGGCCCAAGCTGGTACCACTTTCCGACAGCGATTAGTGCCGCTTTCCGACATTCGTGGCTGCAGCTCGAAGAGAGCTGTCATCTCTTCTGCACAGGTTCTGGTGCAATCCTCTATAGAGGGCTGAGTAAGGCCAACAGGTCCGTCGCGTTGGCGCTCTCCACGTGCTCGGGAGCGTTCCACACCACCGCGCCGTGCAGCAAGTGGCCATACAGACTCCGTGCCAGGGAGACCGTGCGAAGCCGGTCGGATCGCCAATTGGTAGCTGCTGCCACTTCCGCGAGCTCGCTCCCGCATTGCTTGAGACGGCGCACCCACCTTTCCAGCGGGACGCGACCTGGTATGCGATCGGACTTATGACTGTTGCAGGAGGCATGGGCCATAACGAGGTTCTCTACCGCATCGTTGGGCCATCTGGCCCATGGAACGAAGTGGTCCACGGCGCTCGACGCAGCGAGAGACTGACCACAGTAAAAGCACAGTCCTGCCTGGATGTCGGTCAGGTCCCTTCGGAGGGGGAGGGGGAATCTGACGCGCTCTGCACCAAAGAGATGCCGACGTAAGTGATCCTCCCTCACCTCCAGCTTGTTGAGATCAGCACCATGCGGATCCAGTGCAGCTCCACGAGTGGCCGAAGCAGCGGCGCCAACCTCACCAGCTGGTCACCCGCACCGGCACGGAGCTGTACCTTCGCCCCGCCTCCTGCGGCCAACCGGGACAGGGTGACGCCCTCGCCCAGTCGATGTCATATATGAACGGTTGCGGCACGCCGTCGACGGTCTGCAACCGCACGAGGGGGTAGCGAGCGACAGTCAGTTCGACGACATCGAGCACCTGTCTGACGTGATCCACAGGCAGTAGTGCCACAGCCATGTCCCAGGTCTTGACGTTCGGCAGCAACAGTTCAGCGATGCCGGACAGATCTTCCGTCCCACCCTCGTTCGCCGATTCTGAAGGATCGACCACGGTCACGCCCCGATCTCTCCACCCACTATCGCCATCGCTTTTGGGAATGCTCCTTACGCCGGCTGCCAGCAGGATGTGCTCGGTCTCATCTTCTGGCATCGGCGGAACCCAGATCACCACGCCGTCGCGTCCGCGAGTGAGGAGCACCCGGTAGGTGTTGATCAGCAGCTGCCGTGGGTCGCTCTGCGGGTACCGTCGCCGCACCGGGGTGAGTTGCCACACCCCGTTTTTTCCCATGACATCGGGGCCCCGGCACAGGATCGGCAGATCCAGCTCGAGGCCCTCCGGGGCTGTCACCACCACCTGATCCCACTTGACGGCCATGCCTGGCGCTGCTCCGGTGAGCACGACGATCGGATAGGGGACCAGGTTGTGGGACGCCCGGTGAAAATCCGTCAGGTCGCGGGCGTAGACGAACGCCTGGTCGACGGCCGCCTGGTCTGGAAGGGATGAGGACTTGAACTCCAACACCACTATGGCCATGCCGGCCAGCACGACGACATCGGGCTGCCGGCCCCCTCAAAGGAGAGCCATCCGTACCGCGGCTGAGCGACATCACTGGCCGGACCCGCCGGATGTTGACGTCTTGGCGAAAGGTGGTGTGCGGCCCCGCACGGCCGCGGTGACTGGCGGTGTAACGCTTGTCGGTGACGTCGCTGACCAAGATGTCCAAGAAATCGCTGGTGTCGGTCTCGGCCAGGACTGCGAGCAGTCGATCCCAAGCGACCGGACGGCCCGCAGGACCACGCCGGTCAATAAGCTGGCCCGATCGGCATCGAAGAGCCGGTCCAGCCACCGGGTCTCTTCGTGCCGCGTTTAAACCGGTCTCGACAGGTAGAATAACGATATGGACAGCTACTCGATCCCGGCTGCGGCTAAGGCTCTGGGGACGAGCGCCCCTAGGGTATATCGCGCAGTCGAGCGGCTCGGATTCGAACCCTCCGTCGGGCAGCGCGGCATGTACCTCACGGCCGCCCAGTTGGAGATTTTGAGGGAGGCGCTCGGTGACGCGAAGCCGGCTGGCAACCTGAGCCGTGAGACCGTGAAGGTCCTCGCCGCCCTTGCGTCTAAGCCTCGCGGTGTGCGCTCCAAGCGGGCAGTGGCAAGAGCCGCAGGCGTGAGTCCCACAACAGTCGGGAAGGTGCTCGACGTCCTCGAGAGGAATGACGTGGTACGAGTCGAGCAAAGAGTTCTTCCGGAAGGCGCGGCGCGCGAGGTCAACGTGCTTGCGCTCAATTCGGCGAGTCCCGTCTGGAGAGCTGTCGCGCCCGATGTCCGAAGGGTCCACCTGCACCCAGAGCCCCAAAGCAATAGCGACCCGAAGACCGTCCCTGTGCGGCTTCGCCACCACTTCTGGAACTCCGACGTTGCCAGCCTTCGACTGCCAGAGAATGCCGACTACGTGGCCTCCCGCCTATTGAGGACTAACGATCCCGATGCGATCGTCTGGGCAGCCGAGCACCTGCCCGCCACGGCGATCCGCAAGGCGTGCACCATCCGTGGCATGGACGAAGCCCAAAAGACACTGATTATGAACCTGGTTGCTAGCCGTGAATAGTTGCCCCCGTTGAGCGGCCCAACGGCTGAGATAGGTGGGCAACTCACGAGGGAGCCGATGACCGACGCGGGCCTTCCCAAGTTGGAGCAATAGATGGAATGGCCCGAGGACTTGGTGCCAATCCTGCGTTACCTGCCCGGCGACACCGCCAGCGCATGGGTGAAGCTCGCCCCGGTAGTGCCGGCAAGCGCATACTTGATCGGCGGCACGGCGCTGACGGTCCACTTGCGCCACCGCGTGAGTCGCGACCTCGATTTCGCCTTGGCCCAGCATGAGGACATCCCCGCTGCACGGGAGCGCATCGAAGTGGTCGGCTTACTTGCCGTCATAGAACAAGACGAAGGAACACTCAACGCCCTCTTCGAGAGGACGAGGATCCAGTTCCTGGACACTTCAACGCAACAACTACTTGTCGAGCCAACGCTGATAGCAGGTATCAAGGTTGCTGGGGTCGAGGACATCGCCGCCATGAAGATGAAGGTCATCCTGGATCGGGGGGCAATGCGCGACTACTTCGACCTGATGGAATTGGACCACCGCCGGGTCATTCCCGCCGAGGACGCCCTCCGGCTCATGTTGGAGAGATATCAGCCGCAGAGCCCCGATGAGACCTTGATGGCTGTCGTGCGGTCCCTCGGATACCTCGACGACGTCGAGCCTGACCCCGCCCTCCCGATATCAGGCGAGGAGATTGCTCGCTACTGGTCCAAGCGGCAGCCTCAGGTGGTGCGCAACCTCGCTCGCTGGTAAGGATCATATCGACTGCCGGTCCTACACACACAATGAGGTCGGCGCGTCCTGACCGTGTCACGGCGCGGTCGACGTTGTATGCGAAAGCTCGCATAACAATCTGGGCAGCGGGGTCCCTGCCTCGGAACCACCCGGCTGGCTGGCCGGAGCGAACTCTCGGCCGGTCCGCAACCAGACGACTGCGAAGGCGTAGCCCGAGATCTGGCCGACTCCGACCAGGCCTTTGGCCTCACCGAGAGGTGCCCCGATGACCAGTCCTTCAGCGACGCAGTCGATCAGACACGAGATCCGCCTGCCAGCAAAACTCCCCCCCTCGAGCGCTCGAGGCAAGCGGGCACCCCCGAGTCCCGGCAAACCTCCAGATACGCCAGAGCGTCGAGATGCCACGAACCCTTGTCGAAGTCGCAAGCAAGGAAGCAGCATCGGTCACCGTCGATCAGCGGGTACACCCCGGCGGTGATCCGGCCCGAGAGATGATCTGCCACCACCGAGTCGTCGAGGGTCGTGTAGCGGCGGGGCGTCCGGGACCACTGCCCGTCGAGCGTCGCCGGCGACCACCCCGACTTACCCGTGGTGGCGTTCTCCCAGCGTTGCGCGAACACATCAGTGCGTCCGGAGAATAGCGACCGGAACAGGGCGATCTTCTCGGTCGGCCCTGAAGCGCTGTTGACCCGGGGGAGCGAGTCATCGTGAACCTGGAACAGCATCGGAGCCCGCTGGGACCGGTGAGCCGACACGGACACCGACTCGGTTCGGGCCGAGCGAAGACGCTCGTTCTCCTCCATGAGGCGTCGGATCTCGTCTCTGGCCGCAGCCAGTTCGATCCGAAGTCGGTCATTCTCGCTCATAGGTTCACTACTGACGGCACTGATTGTTTCGGACCCGACCTCGGACCTCGTGAACGCAGGGGTCCAGGTGCTGTCTCCGATCAGGCGGAGGCACGACGGGACGGGGGCTCCAAGGCGACCTCGACCTCGTGCCCGTCGCCGAAGTCGACGATCAGTCGGACCCTGCCGTGCAAGGCCCGCATGTAGGAGTAGAAGGTCGACAGCAGCATGTCATCCTGATGCTCCAGTTTGGTGATGGCAGCCTGTGAGACACCCATGCTGCGGGCCAGCTCGACCTGGGTCAGGTTGAAGGCCTTGCGGACTGCGGCCAGGTTCATGGCATAGGCCCGCTCTGCGTCGGCGCGCTCGGCACGGTAACCGGCGACAGCCTCAGCGATCTCCCGATCTGCCAGGATATCGTCGACCTCGTCGGTGATGTCGGTGAACTGTTCTGTAGGGTTGTCACTGGTCATCGCTGCTCATCTTCCTCGTTGTCGTCTTCTTGCTCACTGGCGCCGGTGACGGCCTGCTGGCGGATCCACTGATCCACGGCGGCTTCGGCTCTCGGTGTGGCCGAGTCGTACCTGAGGTCCTGGATCATCTTCTTGTCACCGGCGACCAAAGCGATGACGACACTCTCGGTCTGATCGTCGGGGAACCAACAGAGGATCCGAACCGCTACGGCAGCATCGAAGGGGTGGGCGACCCTCCAGATGTCGTGACGGCGTGCCTGGCGAACTCTCTTGAATGTGGCTGACTCTTCGCTGGGCGGGGCTGGAAGCTCCCGTAGGGCACCCAGCAGATCAGCGGTGCGAGCAAGCGACACCCCGCCCTCACCTCTCACATGAGCGAACCAGGTACGGAACTCACGACTCCCCTGGATCCTCACCCCACCCAGTATAACTCGGAAGTTGTACAACCTACAAGAGATATTGTGGTTGTTCGCTGGCCAGGCTGGCGACACTGACCATTCGGCTGCACCACACCTGCACCACACGAAGGGGCAGAGCCGGGTCCGGGACGGTCATCAAAGGTCAACCAGAAATGGCTTCTGAGCAGCACTTTCGTCCATCGTCCCAGCCCAGTGGCCTGGGCTGCGCACATCTCATAGTGCTGAGGTCGGTGGTTCGATTCCACCTAGCCCCACCCCTGACCAGGACTTTTGCACCGGCTCGGTGCGGGAGTCCTGGTCTTGCACCACACCCCACCACAAGAAATTCGGATCCGGTGCTGACGTGGTCGGCTGGACCATGAGTTCAGCATCGTGACGACCGGTGGAAGCTCGATGGCTGGTGAGGTTGGACAGGGAGGCTGCGCTCACGTGGCGAGTCGCTGCCCGGGCCGAGGGTGAGCGCCGAGTTCGGAGGTCCCGACTGGGGTGGAGGCGGCATGAGGGATGATGCGCCGCAGCGATCTCAACAGCGACGGGGGGATACCTTGGCGAGTTCGACTTTGTTGCCGGCCCGCAGGCGTAGAGCCGCCGCCGGGATAGCAGGCGCACCGGGCATCTTCGGGTATCTGTCCTGGTCAGCGGTGAGACGGTGTGTCGCTGAGCGTGTTTGTTTTGAGAAAGGTCCAGCCGTCCGCCGTTGCGTTGACCGTCGTGGTCGTGGCACCGAGCGGGCGGAGCAGAGCTGCGACCGGGGAGTCTGGCCAGGTGTGGCCGCCTCCGTTGATCTCGAAGAACCGCATCGTGGTGGAATCCCGGCAGCGTGAGTAATCGAATCGGACCACGTCTGCGCCGATGTGGACGGGCACAGGGGGGGTCCGGCAGCCGTAGTCGGTGGCGAAGTCGGCGAACTGGGCGGGGATGACGTTGTCGAAGAACCCGGCTATGCCTGGCCAGCTGCTGGTGGCGAGGTTCGACTTTCCTCCTCCGTCGTAAGGGATCGTCGAGTCGGGGGTGCCTTGGTAGGCGTACATCGGGACGGGTCGGGACGGGTGGCATCCGGCGGGGTGGTACACCCCGGCGACCATCACCACGGCGGCGATGCGGTTAGCTCTCTCGCAGACCAGCCGGGCGGTGAACAGCGCGCCGTTCGAGTAGCCGGTCGAGTAGATCCGCTGTGGATCGGCGCACCAGTGGGCTACGAGGGTGTCGATGAGCGTGTCGGCGAAGGTCAGATCATCGCGAGCCGGGTCGTAGCTGCTGGTGAGCTACCAGGAATTCTGGTGGACCGGGCCGGTCGACGCCCCCGTCGGGTGCACCACGATGAATCCCTGCGATTGGGCGAGCGTCTCGTAGCCGGTGATGGCCGCCTCCTGGGCGCCGGTGAGTCCCAGGCCGGGCCAGTCGAGGACGGTCGGAAGGGTGGCGGTCGATCTGTCATGGGCGGCCCGGGCACGAAGATGCGGACCGGGTGGACGGCTCCTCCGCCGCTCAGCATGATGTTCGTCACGCCCAGCGGGGCGGCGCAGGGACGGCCGGTGACCGTGGACGAGGCGGTCGGCCGGGATCCGGTGGTCGAGGGGAGACTTCCGCAGGCGGAGACGAATCCAGTGACCAGGGCCAGGATCACAACACGGAGCGGCGAGGGGCGACGACGTCGCCGGGTATCGCGTCGGGGGCTGGGTCCGGACATTCCGGCCTGGTATCTCCTTGGCATCCGGTCAGTTCATCCCGGGGTGGGAATGTCCCGGTCGGGGGCGATCCCTTCGACGAACATCGCCACCGCAGAGGGGAGCGACGGTCCCTCGCTGGTCGGGTTGGCCGCCAGACCGAACATGGTTGCCAGGAGGACATGGGCGCAGTGGCGGGCTGGGATGTCGGTTCGGACTCTCCCGAGCGTCTGCTCGGCTGCCAGGTACTGGGCGAGCTGAGTCGGAACCCCGGGCAGGTCCGCTTTCGAGTCCATGAGTTGCCGGCGCTGCGCGGCCAACTCCGGATCGGTCAGGAAGGCCAGTTCGAATGGCAGCAGCACCTCCTGCAGGAGGGCCAGGGTCGTCATCACCTCGACCAGGTTGCCGGCGACCGTGCAGGTTCCGGCCCGCCCGGGCAGGTCGCCCAGGGCCTCCAGCACCGGCACCGTTTCACGTTCCACCACCGCAGCCAGGAGCGCCGCCTTGTTCGGGTAGTGACGGAAGATGGTGCCCACGGCGACTCCGGCCTCGGCCGCGATAGCCCGGATGTTGGCCCCGGCATAACCCGCCCGGTGCACTACCGTCGCAGCCGCGTCGAGAAGCGCACCCCTGGTCTCGCGGCCCTGCTGGACCATCTTGGGCTGGCCGCCGCGGGGGCTCATTCGGTGATCTCACGACGTCGGAAGACCTGCCAGGAGACGACCCAGCAGACTGCGGCGTAGAGCGCTCCGAGAAGAAGTGCCCGGTGGTAGGGCTGGCCGGCCGAACCGCTGCCGGCCAGCGAGGAGAGTGTCGTCCCCGGCAGCCACCTGCCGACCGACTTCACGGCGGTCTTGACCACTCCTTCGACCAGGAGTACCCAGCCCACGCCGATCGAGATGGCGGCGGATGAGGAAAGGGTCACCACCGCAAGTACCAGACCGATGAGCCCCCAGACCACAGTCGCCAAGTAGAGGTTCAACCATCCGGCGGCGATTGTCCCTGCAGCACCTGACTTCCATGCTGCGGTCGAGATCCCGGCGGCATGAGCGGCGGCCGGAGCGACCGCCGTGTCGACCATCACGGCGACCGCGCAGGCCGCGGCAGTGAGAATGGCAAGAGCCGCCACCTTGCCGGCTAGCAGCCTCGACCGGAGCGGCTGGGCGGCGACCAGGATGCGCACTAGGCCGGTGCTGTAGTCGGACGCAGTGGCCGTGGCCCAGATCGCCAGCGTGAGCACACCGAACATGCTCGCCGCCGCGCTCAGGCCGGCGGTCAGGCCTCCTGCGGCCTGGAGGCGGCTGTAGGTGGGGAACGCGACCCCCGGACCGTTGGTCGGCGTCGAACGGTGGCGTGCGACGGTCGAAAACATGACGGTGTTGATCAGGGCGGCGAAGACCGCCGTCAGCACAGCCCATGTGGCCAGGAGACGGGGACGGCCCAGCCTGGTCCATTCGCTCAGGAACTCCGCCATCACGCCGCCCTCTCGCTGGCGGCGCGCCGCCGGGCCAGTTCCCCGTCGCCGGTCATGGCTAGGAAGATGTCTTCGAGGCTCTGCTGCTGAGGGACCAGGGTTGCCAAGGTCAAGCCGGCGCCGGCCGCGGCACGGTTGATGCGGGCCGCTTGCTCGGGCCCGGCGCCCACCCGGACGTGGTCACCGGCCCGCTCGACGGTCCATCCTGCCTCCTCCAGGATGTCGGCCAACCTCCCGAGGTCCGACGGGACCTCGGGGCTGGCTACCACCGTCGTGCGGCCGCGGGCGAGCAGGTCCGATTTAGGGCCGCTGAAAAGGAGATCGCCGGAACGGATGACGACGAAGTAGTCGCAGACAGCTTCCAACTCGCTCAGTTGGTGGGACGAAACTATGACCGTCCGCCCCTCCGAACCGAGCGCTCGCAGCAGGGAACGGATCTCCACGACGCCTGCCGGGTCCAGTCCGTTGGTCGGCTCATCGAGGATCAGTAGCTGCGGATCCGTGAGCATGGCCGCAGCTATACCGAGACGCTGCTTCATCCCGAACGAGTAACGCCTGACCGGCTCGTCCGCCCGGCCCTGCAATCCCACGATCCCGATGACCTCCTCCACTCGTTGCGCCCGAACGGACCGCAAGTGGGCAAGGCTGCACAAGTTGGCGTAGGCCGACAGGTCCGGGACGAACGCCGGGCTCTCAATCAGGGGCCCCGACCCTGCTCAGATAGCTGGCCGGCTCGCCGACGTCGCACCCGAAGACCCTCGCTGTCCCCTCGGAAGGGCGAAGCAGGCCGAGCAGTAAGCGGATCAGTGTCGACTTGCCCGAACCGTTCGGGCCCACCAGGCCGACGACCGCACCCAACGGCACCTCCAGCGACAATGCGTTGAGAGCTGACTGCTCCCCGAACCGTTTAGTGAGTCTCTCCGCCTCGACCACGAGCACGGCGACCCCCACACATTGAACGGTTGATCACCCTGAACATCTGATCACACAACTGCGTGTCCGTCAAGAGTGTCAACGATCGCGTGTGCTACCTCGTTCCGGTTTCGATCACGATCACGGGCCCCTGAAATGCCGCGGCGACGAGACGATTCGCTATGGCCGGTCGTCAGCTGGTTGGCCCACCGAGACCGAACCGCCGATGAAAGAGCCACGGTGGATATCGTGAGCAAGCTGATGTTGGCCGCCGCCGGGCCGCCGGGCCGCCGTGGGTGTGGGCCAACCTGGCCGCCTACCTAGACCCCCTACCGACCAGGCACAGATACCGGCCGGCGGGCGGATCGACACGGACCGCCCGCCATGCCGTCGCCCTGATCGCCGCCGGACAAACACCTCGCCAGGTAGCTGCCCTCCTCGGTGGATCCGTGACGCAAGTCCATCGCGACCTGATCGCCGCCGCCCGCAGGCCCGGACGGGGACCACACAGACGGTTTCGTTCTCGTAGAAGAGATCCGTCACTTCGGCAAATATGACTATAATCATGGTCATGTCTGAGACGTTGCCGTTGGCGGAGATCAAGGCCCACCTGTCGGAGATCGTCGATCGGGTGGAACGCGAGCACGAACGCGTCGTTCTCACCCGTAACGGCCGGCCCGCAGCGGTCATTCTCAGCCCCGGGGACCTGGAAGCTCTGGAGGACACCCTCGAGTTGCTATCGGACCCTCAGGCGCTCGCCGAGATCCGAGCGGGACGCGACGACGTGGCCGCCGGGCGGACCGTGACCGCCGAGGACCTGCGGGCAAAGTATCTGCATCGGTGACACCAGCGGCCTACCGGCTGGTCGTGTCAGCTACCGCCGAGCGGGCCCTCGCTCGTCTGCCCGAAGTGGTGGCCGCAGCAGTCGTCGAGTTCATGGTCGCAGCCCTGATCGAGTCCCCTCGCCGGGTCGGCCACCCCCTCCGCTACGAGCTCACCGGACTGTGGGCGGCGCGACGCGGGCCCTACCGGGTCGTTTATGCGATCGACGACGACGACCGCACCGTCACGGTTCTGAGGATCGATCATCGAGCCGATGTCTACCGGTCGCAGTAGCGTCTCGACAGGGGTGACCTCGCTGTCCGTCCACCGTCACCCTTCGGTCCCAGCGCTCGTGGGACCCTGGTCCTTGCCGCCACTCACCGTGCATTCGGTTGCACCACATCTGCACCACGAGAGCGGGTCGAAAGGTGCCCCCAAGGGTGGTCAAAGGTCAAGCACTTTGGGCCTCTGACCAGCCAGTGTGCCTATCGCCGCAGGTCAGTGACCTGGATATCACGAATCTGATAATGCTGAGGTCGGTGGTTCGATTCCACCTAGCCTAGCCCCAGTGCAAAAGTCCTAGTCAGAGGGGATGCGGGTAAGTTATCCCCAGGGTCGATCAGATTCCATCGAACATCTATCGAACATCCAGGTAGCTCCGCCGGCGTGTTCTGGGGTCCGTGAGCGTCCAGGTTCCACACTGGTACTTTCAGACCGGACGGTTCGAGCGCGAGACCATCATTTCTCTGCTGGTGCGTGAAGCGTTTCTCTCCCCTCGAGTGGCGATCGCCGAGAGTCGACGCCTGATCGCCCGCCTTCTTTCTGTCATGTAAATCCTGCGTGATGATCATGCATTATGTGACCCATCAGCGCGGATGGAAGTGCCCCTTGTTCGGGGCATACCGGTGACTGCTATTGATCTGTGGGAGTCCGGCGAGCTAGAGATCATTTACGATCTTTGTCGGGGCAAATATCAGTCGTGATGGAGCTTTGGACGCGGCGCGGCCGGACTGGCGGGAGCGCTACCGATGCGACTGGGAGGTCGCACCTGGGTCGAGCGAGTGGGCGCCCACCGACGCGTCATGCTCCGAGATGCTCTTGCCTACAGAGAACAGCGCCGAGCTGAGCAGTACAAGGTGCTCGAAGCGACGTCGGTGGACGTCGATGCCGAGGACGACATCGAGACGGTCCTGGCTTCGCTTCGAGAGGCACGACGTCAAGTGGCCCGGCGGCCTCGCGCACGATAGGACTGCGAGGCCAACTCACCTGTCCAAACCATCCTCCCACGGTGTCGCTGCGAACCCGGAGTCGTCGCCCATGTGGAAGTAGACGTGTCCCCGGAGCGAGCCGTCGTCTTGGAGGCGAGCCCAGCCGCGTCCACTGGCCCGATCGTTGTCGTCGTTTCCATCCCAGCTGAACTCCACGCTCGGACGCCCGTCTGTCGAGGTGTGACGGCAATCCAGCCAGCCGGTCACCGCGATGAACCCGAATTCGCCCGATCCTTGCTTGTCGAACTCGATGTACGCCGGGCCGACCAGATCGAGGGCGTCAGCGTCCCAGTGGTCCATCTCGGTGATTCGCCACTTCCCGGCGATCTTCTTCGGTCGACTCTTGACCAGGGCCAGTCTCGGAAGCGGTGCGGGGTCAGCAGAGCCCGAGCCGTCGACCTGGGGGGCTTCGCTGAGGGCCTCGAAGGCGGCGTCGAAGCGCCTACGGCGGGTTCGGTTCGTCTCATGGTTGGCTTCGGCGGCCACCGCGTCGATCAGCCGGTCGATGTCATCCCTGCTTCCGGTGATCACGGCACCCGTCTGGATGCCACGGGCTCGGAACACCAGGCGCTCACAGTCGGAGTCGAGGTACCTCAAGTCCCGAAGTGCCGTAGCCACCTCGTCGCTCACGACGATGTCAACCGGGACGTCATCGTCCGGACCGGGTCTCGGGTCGCGCAGATCGAAGTAGGAGTCCTCCCAGCCGCTGATCACCCCTTCGTCGCCGCACACTGTGCAGCGCCACTCGATCGCCGCCGGAAGATCGGCCCGGAACACCGCAATGTGACCAGGACACGCCCGCCGTCCCGGGCGGCGCTGGCAGCGCAAGGCGCTCTCCCACGGCGAACCCCCTCCCGCCGCGGTCGCAGCGCGAACCACCGACCCCAGATGGTCAGCCATCCGGCGGGCCGGTCCGGGCACGTCGTCGGGAAGGTCCAAGAAATGGCGCAGGTCAGACACGAACATCGACGCGCGACAGTACCCCTCCTTCGCCGGGCGGCAACTTGGTTCGGACATAGGGCGGGTCCATTCCTGTGACCCGGAAAGCCGCTTCAGTCAGCTCGTAGTTCGTCACCCTTGGGCCGCCTCCCGCTGCTCGGACGAGACGCAATGAAGGCGTGAAGAGCCTCCACCGGGACCCGCCGGGATCGGCCAATCCACACCGAAGCGATCTCGTCCGCCTCGAGGGCCTGGGTGGCTACCTGGCGCAGCTCGCCTCGCTCTGGGACCACCCGTCGTCTCGTGAGGTGATCTGCTGGGCGACGCTGGCTGTCGAATCCGAACCGACCTTGGCCGGACCGAGCGCCCACATCCTCCTGCTCGGCCGCTCGCCTCCATTCGCGAGCGAGTCGATCATGATCAAGGTCATCCTCATCGGATAACGTCAGCCCGACAACGAAACCAATCTCGACACCGACGCCAGCCTGAAGTACTCGGCCGCCCAGCTCGCGTTCCGGTCGATACTGCCTGGCGTGCGAACGCGGAACTTGCGGAAGGACCGGTAGGTGACGTGCTGCCGGACGGACTGGCCGGTCCATGCCGAGATACATCCGCCAACGCACGCCTGGTCTGTGGACCAATCGACAGCAAACCGCCCCAGATCCCTCAAATAGAGCATCCCACTATGACAGACAGGCACTGTCAACTATGCCGGCTACAGGCGCATGATCTGAAGCGATGTGTGCCTGGCGAGCACGTCGAAGTCACTGTCGGCGTGAAGCACCGGTATCGAAGCGCGTATGGCCGCCGCGGCGATTAGACAGTCGATCAGCTTCCGGACTGTCTCACCGCCTCGCCGGCAGGTCCGATAAAGAGCGGCCGCTTGTTCATAGTCTGCCGGATCGGTCGGTATCAGTGACCCCCGTGCGAGCAACCCTCGAAGATCGCCGAGGTGCTGTTCATCGCGCGCACCGGCCAGAAGCTCCATGCGAACCGGGTGGCATGTGGCGATTTCGTCGTCGAGAAGGGCGTCGACGCCAACGCAGACGGCGCTGCCCGTGTCGCGCAGGAACTCGACCCAGGCCGATGTGTCGATGAGGATCACCCGGCTCGGCCAGTCCGCATCTGGTCGAGATCTCCGTCCCACCCGGAGCCTCGGAGACTGCGCGCCTTGTCCAGGCTGAGTGGTTCGCCGGCGACAGTTCGGAGCGCGAAATTGACCGCGTCGCGTTTGGTGGTGAGGTGGTAGCGCTCCATCACCACCAAGCAGGCGTCCTCATCGATGTCGATGTTGGTGCGTGACATACACCCATCATACACCACAACGAACCGACGAGGGCTTGCGGTCAGTCCCACGGTCAGCTGGCGTCGCGAGGCGCAAATACGCTGAGGTCGTAAGGGCAGGTAGGTGAAGAGTCGGTTGATGGCGATGACGTCGGGCACCGATCCGCTGGGGAGGGAAGGAAGGCTGCCGATGACAGTCCCATCACGCTCCTGGTTGTTGCAGGATGGAGGCCATGAATGTCGAGGTGTTGGTTGTGCCGGACTGTCCACATCAGGCAACGGCCGTGGAGTTGGCGGTGACGGCTCTGGCGGACATCGGTCTGAGCCGGATCGAGCCGCGCGTGACGATGATCGCTACGCAGGACGAGGCGGAGGCGAGGCAGTTCGCCGGGTCGCCGACGTTCGCGATGAACGGCCGGGACGTCTTCGAGGTACGCGACCACCCCGCCTCGTTGTCATGTCGGCTCTACCAGGGAGCCGATGGCCTTCCGGACCTTCGCGCCCTCCGACAGGCGTTCAAGCGAGCGGCTGCCGAGGTGGTAGAGCGGTGACTGACTTCGGGGATATCCCTGCGTTGCGGGATGGCCTCTCGGTGATGCCAAGGGGACGGCGACGCTCGTGACGGTCAACGACGGTCTGATCGTGGCCATGCAACAAGTCTCGACCGACGCCCCGAACCAGCATGCGGCGGATGCTGCTGCGGCAGTCCGGTCGGGAGACATCGATGCCCTCGTCGCCGCACTAGATGCCCAGTCGCGGCTGGCCACCGACCCGGTGCCAGGTTTCCAGGGCCGGACCCTGTTGCACATCGTCACCGATTGGCCGGGCTACTGGCCGAACGGACCGGAAGTGGTTCAGTTGGTGATCGGGCGTGGGGGTGACCCGAATCATCGTGGCGGCGACAACGACGAGGGTGAAACGCCCCTGCACTGGGCGGCAAGTAGCGACGATGCCGATGTCGCGGCTGCACTGATCGACGGTGGGGCTGACGTCGAGGCTCCGGACGGGTCGATCGGGACCCCACTCGACAACGCGATCGGCTACGGCTGCTGGAACGTAGCCCGGTTGCTCGCCGATCGCGGGGCGCGAATCGACAAGCTGTGGCACGCCGCGGCACTCGGCAAATCCGCACGCCTGGAGGAGTTGTTGACATCGGACCTCGATCGGGAGTTGATCTCGCAAGCTTTCTGGCATGCCTGCGGAGCCGGGCAACGTCGGACGGCTGAGCGCCTGCTGCGGGCGGGTGCTGACGTCGACTGGTCACCGGACTACGCGTATGGGACGGCGCTTGATGCCGCAACGGGGCGGTTCACACAGCAGGAGAACGTTGTGGAGTGGCTCCGCAGTCTCGGAGTGCGAAAGGCCTCAGCGGTCGACTCCGAAGAATGATGGTCGGACAGGCGAGGCTACGTCGGTCGCCCACTGCAGATCGGTCACCGAGGCATGCAGGGCCCTCTGGAGCGACGGCTGATCGACGTTGACGATAGTCGTGTCAATGGCGGCGATGAACAGGGCCAGGCAGTACGTGGCCAGCACCACCGACCGGCCCGCAGGTCGTGATCTGCGCTCACCAGCGTCTGACTGCCGTCCGGTGTCGAGCTGCGACCGCCATCAGCCCAGGCTTCGGCGAAGCTCATCGGAGGTGATGACCTCGGCCTGGAGGGGGAAAATCCGTTCAAGCAAGAAGTTCTGAACGGATGGGTCGGGATCGGCGGTGAGATCGGCGAGAACGATGACCCGATAGTCACGGTCATGCGCGTCCCGGACAGCCGTCAACACGACACCGGAGGTGGTCAGCCCGGCCAGCACGACCGTGTCGATGCCCTTGGCCCGCAGCTGTTCGTCCAGATCCGTGCTCCCGAACGGCCCGACCCGCACTTTGCGCACGACGATGTCGTCGGGCTGCGGAGCGACGTGACTGTGGATCTGCGACCCGGGGGCATCTACGTGGACCGAGGCCAGCAATTCGGGAGTGACCAGCTTGCCCATGCGCCCTCCCGGTGCCTCGCCGTCGGCGAAAGCGACTCGGACATAGGCGACCGTCATACCGTGACGGCGGACCAGGTCGATCGTCTGGCGGGCAGCGCGGAGGAGTTCCTCGGCTTGTGGGAGGCGACTAAGTAGCCCCGCCTGGAAGTCCATCACCAGCAATGCCGTGTGGGAAAGGACGAGGGGTTCGGCTAGCTCCGTGGTCATATCAGTACCTTTCAGGATCCGTCTAATATATAACCGGACTTCCGCTTCATGTTAGCGGCTACATAGACTCGTGGAGTCATGACACCCTCTGTGTCAACCCCTTATCAAGAAAATCTGCATTTGAGTGTTCTTCATTTCGGTGGTTCAGCCGGTGGTGAGTTCGTGGTGGGCGACCGGCTCGTCGCAGCTGGGGCAGTGTCCGCCGTAGCCGACTCGCTGGCAGAACATGTTGCAGTCGGGGCAGCGTTGCTGGCCGAGGTAGCGCTGGTCGCAGTGCGGGCAGGCGTAGATGGTGCCGGGCTGGCGCGGTCGGGATGGCGGGAGCGGTTGGGGGAGCATTGGCGGTTGGTGTCGTCGGCGGTGGGCGGCTTGGCGGCAGGCGTCGGAGCACCAGCGTTGGCGGCCGACAGGCGTGAAGAGCCGACCGCAGCACGGGCAGGGGATCGTTACGTCATCGTTACGCGACGGGGACCGGGGCATTCAGGCGGCCTGTTGGCCGGTGTCGGCCTCGCTGGCGGGAGCGGTGTGGGCAGCGACGCGGACGGCGCCGCCGTGGCGGGAGGGGTCGTAGGCGATGCGGTCTTGCCAGCAGCGCCATATGACCCGGATCCAGGCGCGGGCGAGTATCCGGATGGCGTGGGGATGGTCACAGCCTCTAGCTCTGGCGCGGCGGTAGATGTCGGCGGCCCAGGGGCTTTGGTGGCGGGAGTTATCAGCGAAGGTGACCATGGCCGCCCGGAAGCGTTTGTTGCACGCCCAGCGGAAGTGGACCGCTTCGTACTTGCCGGACTTCTTGGTCACCGGTGTCTGGCCGGCGAGAGCGGCGACGGCGTCGGGGCTGTCGTAGGCTTGGCGGCAGTCGCCCCACTCGGCGAGCATCTGGGCTGCGTTGATATTTCCGGACCTTGGCAGGCTGGTGAAGATCTCGCCGTCTGGGTGCTCACCGAGGTGGGCGGCGATCGAACGGTCGAGACTCTTGATGGAGGTGTTGAGCGCCCGGACGACCCGCACGTAGCCGAGCACGGCGTCGCGTCGGGCTTCTGCCTCGGGTCCGTCGGCGATCCCTTCGGGGGCGCAGCGCAGCCGGTCGAGCAGCTCGGCGGCGGGGCGGCGACCCGAGTAGCCGTGCTTGGTCAAGAAGGCGGCCATGCGTTTCTCGCCCAGCGCCCGGGCCGAGCCTGGGGTCGGGTAGCGGGCCAGGAAGGCCAGGGCGATCTCGCTGGTCACGTCAGCGAAGACAGCTTTGGCTCCGGGCCAGAAGGCGTCCAGACATGCTTCGAGCTGGTTGTGAGCGGCGACACGCTGTTCGACGAGGTTGCCTCGGGCGCGTACCACAGCTCGCAGCGCCCGGGTTTCCTCGCTGAAGGGCGCCAGCACGCTCAGCTTGTGGGCTCGCAACCGCAGGTACTCGGCGATCACCTCAGCGTCACCGGGGTCGTCCTTGGCGCCGGAGAGGACCTCCGATTCCCGCCACGCCTTGATGGCGTTGGGCGACACCGCCACTACCGGGTGTCCTGCCTCCAACAGGGCATCCACCAGGCGGCCGTCGGGGCGCTCGATCGCGACCGGCACTCGGCCGGCCGGGCCCAAGGCGCCGAGACGGCCGATCAGCTTGGCCAGGCCGACCTTGGAGTGCTCCACCGCGAACGCGTTCTGTTTGCGCCCATCTGTTCCCAACACGCACACGGCGTGCTCCTCACTCGCCCAGTCGACGCCCACGAAGGCGACCGGCTCGAGCTGCGCGACTGTCTCCAATGCTGTGCTTCCTTCCTGTCGTCTAACACTGCGATGTTCGGTGAGCGGGTTCCCGCCGGGCGGTCACTGACTGGCGCTCTACGGCGCTTCCCTCTGTTGCCGGTCCCGGGTCCCCGAGAGAGTGGGGGGCGGCAGTGTCATGCTGGCCCTCGAAGGGCGACCGACCCAGGCCGTCACCCCCACCCTCACCGGAACCCGGAAACCCTTACAGAACTCACAAGAAAGATGGTGGACCAGTGACCGAGAAGGAACGGCCCCTACGCGCTGACGCTCGACGCAACCGCGAGAAGATCCTGGAGGGCGCCAGCGAGCTCTTCGCCCGTCAGGGCCGAGAGGCACAGATGGAAGACATCGCCGAGCACTGCGGGTTGGGGCTCGGCACCCTCTACCGCCACTTCCCGACCAAAGAGGCACTGTGGGCTGCAGTCGTCGGGCGCCGCTTCGAACAACTCAGCGCCCTCGCACTCGAAATCGAGCGCATCCAAGACCCCAGCGAAGCCTTCGAGGCACTCCTAGAAGGCTTCGCTGAAGCTGCCGAGGGAGACTCGGCGATCCAGCTAGCCCTCCTGGGCTCCGGCGTGCGGCAATGGGTCACCATCGACGACCAGAAGAACGAGTTTCACGACGTCGCCACCCGGATCATCGAACGGGCGATCGCCGAAGGTACCGTCAGAAGCGATCTAACCGTCGCCGACTTCCCCGTCCTGGCCACCGCACTCATCTCCACCATGCACTTCAAGCCCAGCAAGACGGCCGATTGGCGCCGCCACCTCGACCTCCAACTCGACGGCATCCGAGCCCGAGGCCCGGCAGACCACGACGGTGACAGGTGACCAACCCGTCGAGCAAGAATGCTCGAGCGAGAGTATCCCGCAACGCCGGTTCTACGGGTCATGGGCATCATGCAGGGTCTGTGCGGCTGGGTGCAGAAGTGGTTGGTTCGGCTCCGGTCAGGCTGAACGTTCGAAGACCGCTCTTTCCAGGCGGGCCAGACGCTCGGACACGGTGGCGCTTCCTGCCTGTTCCTCGGCGCGCAGGCGATCTATGGCCATACACGGATGAGCGTGGAGACCGGCAGGTTCGCCTCGTTGGCGGCGCGCTGGAGTCGTGCATGCTCTTCGGGGGATAGGCGAACCGATACGACCGTGGCCCGCCCGAGGTTGGGTCGGCTGACCTGGACGTGCTCGGGCAGATGGTCGGGCACCTCGTAGTTCTCTGCGGCCGCCCCCTCCTCAGCTAGCAGCTCCTCAATCTTGCGGCTCTTCTTCGCCATCAATCCTCCTTTCCGTATAGACGTCGATCACCTTCGCTGGCCACCAAGGCGTTGCTTCCCCACCAGTCACCATCGGGCGACTCCGACAGATCGACTCCCGCCTCGATGAGGAGGACGGTTAGTACCTGCTCGGCGCTCCTGGAGTAGCCGATCACGCGGACGGAGTGTCCGCTTCGGCTGGCCGGGTCGGGCTGGAGCCAAACCGCGTGGTCGTCTTCGACCGCGTGTCGCGAACGATGGCGTTCCTGTTGGCGCCCGATCGGTGCGTCGAGGCTACGGCTTCTCGATCACCAGTCCGGGCGCGTTGTCGAAGATGCCGTCTTTGGATACCAGTGGTATCCCAAGGCGCAAAGCAGTAGCTGCTGCCCAACGGTCTGCGTCATGGTTACGCTGGGCCAGTGCGTGCCCGATGCGTTCACATTCAGCTCGAAGCCTCGCGTAGGTCCGAATGAGGTCGGGGCCTGTATGCAGCGGTCTCCGCTGTCCCGATCCTGGCCTCCAGTTCCCTCATCCGCTTCTCTCCCCACCCACGCCGGAGGGCTCGATAGCGGACGAGCGGTCCGTCGAGGCAGCGCTGGTTGACGGCCGGTCAATGTCAGGCGTGGGTGCGATGGTGACGGGGCCGAGGGTGAGTACTGGTCGGGCCTGGAGACTGGGCGAGATCTCGCCCAGGTCCACCAGACGCTCCGCCTACCGGGCCGGACGAAACTGCTGGCGCGGTCAGCGGCGTTGGAGATACCCCATCCTCGAACTCCCCTCACGATCAGAAGCCACTTTTGCTAAGGAGGCGGCGTCCACGGATACGCCCAGCTCCGACCGGTCGCAGATTCCGGCCATGCACGTGGAATGTGGATTTGGCTTCAGCACTGGATGGCAAAGCGTGCAGCTTGGCAAGCACCCTGTAACTCTGATGTGCTGAGACGCCCCACGTGTTGGACGAGCAGCACTTTCGGCAGGGGGAGGATGTTGTCGAAGTTCGCCACGCAGGGGCGGGGAAGGCCCTGGGCCGGTCCGAGGGGGACCTCGGTCGGGATGTCTCTCACTCGGGTGGTGACCGGCGCCACCAGGATCGTGGTCAGCCGAGCCAGCACGGAGTTTCTCGTCAGCACGACCACGGGGCGGCGCTTGTCGCCGGGAACGTCGGCGAACCAGATGTCGCCTCGCTCAGGTTGGGGGAGCACCCTCACTCATTCCTCATCCCAGGGGAGGTCCGCCCACACCGCTGCGTCGACGGCACTCACGGTTTCGCCGTCCTGGGGCGCCCGGACGTAACCGTCGGCGTGGATCCGTTCCAGCTCGTCCTCGATGAGGGCCACCAGTCCCCGCTCGAGCACCTCCGAGACACTCGTGACGCCGGTGAGTTCTTTGGCTCGCTCCAAGTGGGCAGGGTCGACCGTCGCAGACACCTTCACCTTGGACATAGACCACAGACTATCCGATAGATGGATGCCAAGAAATCCTACCAGCCGTGGCCGGGTGTCCCGGTACCGGCTGGCGTCCACCGTGACAGGCCAGCCAACCGACGAGAAATCGTGCGCTTCTCGAGTCGACGCTGTATCCGCAAGCTTGCTTAACAGTCCGGGCTGTGGTGTCCGGCTCGTTCCTGAGCCCCCAAGCCTCTCGTCGTCAGCTCTGACGCCGTGTCCCAAGTGCATCGTCTCCTGCGCCTTACTGTTGGCGGTCATGCCATGTCAGCAAGGCATCGTGCGGCAGGGAGAAGCGGACCCGCTCCTGCTCCAGGCGCAGGGCAGGGCCGAAGGTGCCCTCTGTCAGGTCCTGGTAGAGACCCTGCTCGTCAACGGTCAGAGGGGGGAGCAGCCGGTTGGTGGGCACAGGCTCGGTGACCCATTGCTCGCGGTGCGCCAACAGGGTCCGGTGGTCCATGAGGATGGACCGGACCGACGGCAAGCGGCTTCGCAACCGGTTCAGGATGTCGAACCCGTGGGTGTCGATGTCGCCCCAGTAGACGATCTCCTTGTCCGGGAGCCATGGCAGGGTGGCCACACCGCCGAGGGCGAAAGCGGACCCGAACACGACGATGGCGTTCACATTGGGCCGGCGGTCCCACCGCCGAGGACATCGCTTCTACCACTCACGGGTGCGGTTTCGGGGCTTGGGGGCCGGGCTCGGGCGCGGTAGCTTCGCCCGGTGGCCCGGACACCCGACGATCCGACGTCGACCCGGAAGAGTCAGCAGCGGCGGGCCGATCTCCTGCTGGCGTCTCACCAAGCGTTCGAGGACAAGGGATACGTCGAGACGAGTATCGCCGACATCATCCGGATCGCCGGCGGGTCGCGCGCCTCCTTCTACTCCTATTTCACCTCCAAGGACGACGTGCTCAGCATCCTGGTGGGCGATCTGACCGACGACCTGTTTCATGCCGCCACCCGACCGGTCGCAAGGCGCGCCACACCGTTCGAGAACCTCTCGGACTCCATCCGTCAGTTCATGCACGCCTACCGCGACCGGGCGCCTCTACTGCTGGTCCTCGACCAGGCGACGACGGTCAATCCGGCGTTCATGCAGATCCGCCTGGCCATT
>JAKBAX010000534.1 GCA_021808785.1 Actinomycetes bacterium
CCTGGCCGGGTTCGCCCGCGGGTTCCTGCTCCTGGCCGTGGCCCGGATCCTGAGCGGCGGCATCGCGACCGTCGCCCGGCCCGTGGCGGTGTCGCTCACCGGGGACTTCTTCCAGCTGGCCGAGCGGGGCAAGGCCCTGGCCACCCTGGACACGGGCCAGGCCGTCGGAACCGCGGTGTGCTTCGCGCTCGGTGCTCTGGCCGTCCACGCGCTCAACTGGCGTTGGCTGTTCTTCTGGCTGGCCGCCGTCGGGCTCGGCATGGCGGTCCTCACCAGCCGCGTGCCCGAGCCGGTGCGCACCGGACCACCCGGGCCACCGCTGACCGAGATGCTCAAGGCGCTGGTCCACATACGGACCAACCTGATCGTTCTGGTGGCCGACTCGGTCGGCAACTTCTTCTATGCCGGGGCGGCGTCGTTCGCGGTGCTGTTCATCTCGAAGCGGTACGGGATGAGCAATGCCACCGTCGACGCCCTGGCTCCCATCTTCGCCGTGGGGGTGATCGCCGGGATCCTGGTCGGTGGCCGGGTGGGTGACCGCCTGACCAGGTCGCGAGGTGGGGAGGAAAGGGTGGTGGTGGCCGCCACCTGCCAGCTGGTCGCTACCGTCTTGTTCGGCGCGGCCTTGATCAGCGACGCCCTGGTGACATCGGGAGTGTTCCTGTTCCTCGGCTCCACGGTGCTCGGTGGGGCCGGCCCCTGCCTGGACGCGGTGCGCATCGACATCGTGGCGCCCGGGATGCGGGGCCGGGCCGAGGCGGCCCGCGGCCTCCTCCTGCTCGGTAGCGGAGCGCTGGGCCCCGTGACCTTCGGTCTGGTGGCCACCGCCTTCGGCGGCCGGCCCGGGCTGGCCCTGCGCGACGCGTTCTTGGTGATGCTGGTTCCGCTGGCCAGCGGCGCCCTCATCCTCTTCGCCGCGGTGAGGCCGTACAAGCACGATGTGCGCCGGGCCGGGGAGGGGTCCTTTTTTCCTGATCGGCCAGCGGACATCCTGTAGCGGTGACGATCGTTTACACCGACGGCGCCTGCTCGGGGAACCCGGGACCGGGCGGCTGGGCCTGGGCCGTACCGTCGGGCCCGTTCCGGAGCGGCGCCGCCGCCCACACGACCAACCAGCGTATGGAGATCACCGCCGCCCTCGAAGCGGTGTGCACCCTCGACGGGCCGCTCGAGGTGGTCAGCGACTCGACCTACGTGGTCAACTGCTTCCGCGACCGGTGGTGGCAGGGCTGGCTGGCCCGGGGCTGGACCAACAGCGCCAAGAAACCGGTGGCCAACCGGGATCTCTGGGAACCCCTCATAGACGCCTACCGGGCCGATCCCGCCCGGCTCCGTTTCCGCTGGGTCAAGGGGCACAGCAGCGACCCCATGAACGACCTGGTCGACCGCCTGGCGGTGGAGGCGGCGTCGGCCCAGGCGGGGCGCTCCGGCTGAGCGGTCGAGGGGCCCGGGAACCGGAGCGGGGGCCGGGACGTCGAATGTCACGTGGCCGCCGCCGTCCTCGACCACGATATGGAGGTGGACCCCGTCGCCGCCCCGGCCGACGAACTGAAGGCGCTCGTGGCCCGGGCCCGGGTCGGGGACCGTCGCGCCCTCGAGGACCTGCTGCGGACCAGCTACGACCACGTCTACCCGGTGTGCCGCCGGGTGCTCGGCAACGAGGCGGACGCCGCCGATGCGGCCCAGGAGGCGTTGATGTCGGTGGTCCGGGGCCTGCCCCGCTTCGACGGCCGCAGCCGGTACTCCACCTGGCTGTACCGGATCGCCATGAACGCGGCGATCGACGAGCTCCGACGGAGGGGCCGCCGACCGCTGGCCTCGTACTCGTCGGTCGACTCGCCCGATGCCGGCTTCCTGGCCGGTCCGGGGGCCGACGACGGAGTGGGGATGATCGATGTCGAGGCCGCGCTCATGTCGCTCCCGCTCGATTTCCGGGCCCCGGTCGTCCTGCGGGACGTATGTGGCCTGGACTACGCCGAGATCGGCGAGGTTCTGGCCATTCCGGGCGGCACCGTCCGCTCCCGGATCGCCCGCGGCCGCAGTCTGCTGGCCGAGCGGCTGGGGCCGGCCATGGAGGCGACCCCGTGAGCGGGCAACAGCCGGGCCGGGCGCCGGTGGAGCACCTGTCGGAGGAGGATCTGTCGGCCCTCGTCGACGGATCGCCCGTTGGCGTCGAGGCCGCCGGGCACGCCGCCGCCTGCCCGGAGTGCGCGGCCCGGCTCAGCCGCTGGCAGGCGTCGCGGGCCCGCCTCGGCGAAGCGGTGCCCGTCCCGGCTGGGGCGCGAGACGCCGCGGTGGGCGCCGCGCTCGGCGCTTCAGGATCGATGATGGACGCCATTGCCCGCCTCGACGACGAGCGGGCGAGGAGCAGGCGCGGTTACGAGCGGTGGAAGGTGTTGTCCCGGGTGGCGGCCGCCGCAGTCGTGATGTCGGCCGCCGGCTTCGGGCTGTCCAGGTTGTCCTCCTCGTCGCCGAAGGCCGCGTCGTCGGCGCCCGCCGCAGCGGGCTCTCCCACGTCGTCGGCCGCGAGCGCGAGGCGGGGATC
>JAKBAX010000535.1 GCA_021808785.1 Actinomycetes bacterium
CCATCAGGACCACCAGGCGCTGGCCCTCCTGGCGGATCCATTGCTGCATGGTCACTAGCTCGCGTTGGAGCCGGAGCAGTTCGGCGGCGAGGATGTCGTTCTCGGAGCGGCCCATGACATCAGATTCCCAACTCGCGGCGGCCAAGACAAGGAGGTGGGGGAGGGTAGGTTCAGCTCATGAGGGCGTGGAGCGTGCAACATCCCGGACCGATGGCCCGTGGTCCCCTGCGGCTGGCCGATCGGCCTGTGCCCGATCCTGGACCTGGTGAGATCCTGGTCGAGGTGTCGGTCTGCGGGGTGTGCCGTACCGATCTCCACCTGGCCGAGGGTGATCTGGTTCCCCGCCGGCCGGGAGTGGTACCGGGTCACGAGGTGGTGGGGGTGATCGTCGCCGCGGGCCCCGGCACCGGCCGATTCGAGATCGGCACCCGGGTCGGGATCCCCTGGTTGGCCTCCACCTGTGGGCGTTGCCGGTACTGCCGGCTCGGCGCGGAGAACCTCTGCACCGATCCCACCTTCACCGGATGGGACATCGACGGTGGCTTCGCCGAGTATGCCCTGGCGAGCGAGGCGTTCGCCTACGAGCTGCCCGCATCCTTCGACGACCGCTCGGCGGCCCCACTGCTCTGTGCCGGGATCATCGGCTACCGGGCCCTGCGTCGGGCCCGGGTGCCGCCCGGGGGGCGGCTCGGGATATACGGCTTCGGGGCGTCGGCCCATCTGGCCATCCAGATCGCCCTGGCCGAGGGGGCTGAGGTCCACGTCATGACCCGGTCGGTCGAGGCTCAGGCGCTGGCCCGGCGCCTGGGTGCGGCCTCGGCCCAGGGGGCGGCCGATCCTCCGCCGCAGCCGCTCGACTCGGCCATCCTGTTCGCCCCGGTGGGAACGCTGGTGCCACCCGCGCTGGCTGCGCTCGACCGGGGTGGCACGCTGGCGGTGGCCGGCATCCATCTGTCGGACATCCCGCCGCTCGACTACCAGCAGCACCTCTTCGGGGAGCGGATGCTGACCAGTGTCACGGCCAACACCAGGGCCGACGGCGTGGAGTTCCTCACCATGGCCGAGCGGGTCGGTCTCAGGCCGACCACCACGCCCTACCCACTCGACCGGGCCGATGTGGCGCTCGCCGACCTGGCCGCCGACCGGGTCAACGGGGCCGCGGTGATCGAGGTCCGGGCGCACTAGCCTTTTATTCGATGACCGACGTGATCGAGGACCGGGGGGCTCGACCGGAGTCCCGGGATGTCGGACCGATGCGGCTGCGGGACTACCCGCTGATGGTCGGTCCATTTACCCATCTGACCCGCGAGTCGGAGCGTTTGGCGACGCTGCGATGGCGCCATTTCGAGGCCGTCCGCCTGAGCCCCACCATAGGCGCCGAGCTCACCGGGCTGACCATCTCCGCCGACCTGGCCGACGATGTCGTGGGGGAGATCCGGCGTGCTCTGTTCGAGTACAAGGTCATCTTCTTCCGCGACCAGCCCATGACCGCCGCCGAGCACACCAGGTTCGCGTCCCGGTTCGGCGAGCTGGAGCTCCATCCGTTCATCGCCTCCAATACCGACGAGCCGAAGCTGGTCCGCTTCGAGAAGAGCGTCCGGGCCGGTGGCTACGAGAACCTCTGGCATCACGACGTCACCTGGCGGGAGTTCCCCTCCATGGGCGCCCTGCTGCACGCGGTGGAGGTCCCCGAGCTCGGTGGGGACACCCTCTTCTCGGACATGTACGCCGCCTACGAGTCGCTCGACGAGCAGACCAAGGAGCAGATCGAGGGTCTCGAGGCGGTCCACGACTTCACGCAGACCTTCGGTGGCCACATGCCCCCCGACGAGCTGCGCCGGATGCAGGAGATGTACCCGGCGGTCCGCCATCCGGTGGTGTGCACCCATACCGGGACCGGCCGGCGTCACCTGTACGTCAACCGGGCCTTCACGGACCGCATCGAGGGGCTGGCGCCCGACGAGAGCCGGGCCCTGTTGGACCGCCTGTGCCGGCAGGCCGACTACCCCGAGCACCAGTGCCGTTTCCGGTGGGCCCGCGACGCGGTGGCCTTCTGGGACAATCGGGCCGTCCAGCACTATGCCACCAGCGATTACTACCCGCACAAGCGGATCATGGAACGGGCCTCGGTGGTCGGGGGTCGCCCGGCCCGGTAGTACCGGCTCGGAAGCCGGTCTCTCCTACCCGCCCAATCGTTCCAGGGCCCGGCTGATCCTCTCTTCGCTGACGGTCGTCGAGGTACCGAGCTGCTGGGCCCAGAGCGAGACCCTCAGCTCCTCGAGCATCCAGCGGAGGGCGGCCAGTGCCGGGCCGGAGGGCGGCCCGGCCGGATCGGCCGCCACCCGGTCCAGCACGCCGTGGTACCGGGCCTCCAGACGTCGGATCACCGCTTGGCGGGCTGCGTCACGCTCCACGTCGGACGGCAGCCGGGTCAGGCGCCGGCCGGCGGCATCGAGGTAGCGCAGGAGGTCTCGCATCCGGGGCGGCCCGGCCGCCGTCACGAATCCCGGAGCCACCAGATCCTCCACCTGGTCCCTCACA
>JAKBAX010000536.1 GCA_021808785.1 Actinomycetes bacterium
TCGTCGCCACCAGCCCTTTCCAGGTGAGCTGGAGACTGCGAATGCTCCCCCTTCCAGACCACCGCCGCTCTGGCCGCCGTGATGGCGTCGGCAGCACCGATTCCAGCATGGACGGCGTTGCCGGCCGCAGCCACACGGTTCCCGAGCTCGAGCGAGTCCTCAGCTGCCCGTAGGAATTCCCGGGCCTTGTCCAGATAAGCCCGGGCATCGGCAGCTGAGGCGGACCTCGTCTGCGACTGGCGGCGGGCAGTCATCATGACGCCTCGTTGAGCTCCGACGGAAGGGCACCGATCAGCACGACAGCCTCGGCAAGAATTGTTCGCCACGGCGCTCGCTCACGTCGGACCAGTCCCGGCAACTCCGCCGCGGTCACTTCGACAAGATTGACCGGATTGCCGGCGATCCGGGCCGCCCGATCTGACCATCGACCGAGCGCCGCCGTCCACCGATCGGATTCGGCATGGGCAGTGGGAGGCGGTACGACGAGGACGTCGACGTCGCTGCCCTCGTGCGCCTCGCCACGGGCGAACGAACCGAAGACAGCGAGGCAGGCGGGGACGGGTCGGATCTTCTTCGCTTCCCCCGTCAGCCGATCCAAGACCCGCTGACGCAGATCCACCAACTCGAACACCGCCCGTGCCGCCTCGTTCTCGCGGATCAGGCGCACCAGGGCGGCGGCACCCGCCTCGCGACGCTCGACGAGCCCCAGTCGCACCAGTCGGTTGAGTACGACGGTGGCCTGGTTGGCGCTGACGCCCGCCAGCTCGGCGACCGACCGCATTGTCAGTTCGGCTTCGGTGCGGGCCAGTACGGCCAGGACACGGCCCTGCACGCCGGGAATCATCGCCTCCACCGGGTTGCCGTAGTCCATGGGGCAAGTATCGCATTTTTTCGCACATATGTGCGTTTTATTGCGATATTGTTCGATACCCGTACCGAGAGGATGTCCCACTTCGTGTGGAACTTGGGTGACGGCCCCAGGCAGCTGAGCTATGCGGCCACCTCCTTCTTCGCACTGTAGCTATCGGATGTGACGGGCTTCGTGACGTGCCCGTCGAGCGCGACCCGGAGCGCCTTCAGGTGCATATGGCCGTTGACCCGGCGGAACTGCTTCTTCGCCTCGACCATGCCCGCTGCACACCAGCGCAGCGCCATCTGGCCGTCGCGCCAGCGCTTCACGTTGGTGGAGTGGTCCCGGCAGATCTCGATCATCGACTCGATGGCGTTGGTGGAGCGAAGCGTTCTGGCGAGCGTGGGCGGAACACCGAGGCGGCTGATGGTGAAGGTCTCGGCGAGGCCCTCACGCAGCGAGGCGGCCGCACCGGGGTGCGAGCGCTCCAGCTCCTTTGCCAGCGCCTCCAGGTCGCCCTGGCCGGCAAGCGGATCGGGGTTGCGGTAGGCGGCGCGCATGCGGCGCTCGACGATCGGCGCCACGTGCTTGGGCAGGTGGCGCCTGACGTTGCGGATCTTGTGCTCTTCGCACCGAGCGATCACCGGGTGGTCGAAGACGGCCTTGACCGCCGGTGGGAACGCGGTGGACCCGTCGATGACGAACAGCGTCGGCTTGGTCACGTCCAGGCCCCGGTCACGCAGCCCCACGAGGAGGCGCTTCACGACCGTCGCGTTCTCGGTGTCGCCCTCCACGAGGGCGAGGGGGTGCTTGGTCCCGTCGATGTCGATGCCGAGCGCAACCACGCACAGATGCTGGGCAAACGTGACCCCGTCGACCATGATCGCCACCAGGTCGAGCTCGGAGAGGTCGGCCGCCATGAGCTCGGCGAGCGCCGACTCGGTCATGGCCACGAACCGGCGCGACACCGCCGACTTGGACACCGAGCGGGTCTTGGCCGTGACCGCCGTGCCCATGGGCTCGAGGCCGACCTGGTAGCGGCGCGTCGAGAGCTTCGCCATCATCCGGGACAGCGTCTCTCGCCCGAGCAGCTCGGTCGACGACGCCAGCTCGTAGGTCGGCAGGTGCACCTCGGCGGCGTTGTCTGCGGTGCGCAGTCGGGGCCGGCGGATCGCCATCCGACGACCCCCAAGGGTCACCACCCCATCGTCGCTCCCATGGCGCACGGCGGTCCGGTCCGGATCGTGGCGGCCCTTGGCGCCCGCCAACGCCGTGGCCTCGGCCTCCAAGACGGCGTTGACCACCTTCATCCCCGCACCCACCGCGAAGGCGAGCAGGCCCTCCTCGAGCTCGCCGGCGAGATCGGCGATGGCCACGGTGACGGCGTCCGGCAGTGTGACGGCCGCCTCATGGGCGTAGCGCACGGCGTCGGGCCTCGCCTTCTTCGGCGTGGTGCGCCCGGTGCGGGCGCGGCTGGTCGTGGTCTGGTAGTTCTTGTTCACGGTGGTCCCCTTCCTGAGTTGGATGTCTTGCGGACGCCCGACACCTACCACCAGGCAGGCATCAGGCGGGGGACCGCCACCTCAAGAATCCACGCTCAGCGGGACAACCTCCCACGCGGTGTGGAAGAAGCCGGTGGCCGTGAAGGGTGTTGCCACTTCGGGCGTTGCTGGCATAGCGGTGCGAT
>JAKBAX010000537.1 GCA_021808785.1 Actinomycetes bacterium
ACGGCTGACTAACCGGGAAATCGCCGAACGGGTTGGTGTCGCACCGTCCACGGCGTTGGAGCGTATACGGGCTCTTCATAGCCGAGGGGTGTTGCGCGGCTACCACGCCGACGTCGATCTAGCCGCCGTTGCAGTTGAGTGATCTTTGGTGATCACGCTACTGCTTCCCCTCGCGGGGTTTTGTTTCTCGTCTCACCGTGACTCGCCCTCTCTTGCGGAAGGGTCTTACGGTCGCTCCTCCGCCGCGGGGTGTCCCCCGAAGCCGAGCCAGGGTCTGTACCGCCGTCGCCGGCGGCCCGGGTGTCCACTGGGACGCTGGACCCGACTGGCCCAGTACTGGCGGTGCTGATGGTGGCGGTCTCCGGCCAGTCACGGAGGTTCGCTGCCGCGTTGTGGTCGCGGTCGACCAGTCCGCCGGTGGTGACGCAGACAAGCTGCTTGGCCATTCGTGTCGGGGCGACCAGACGACACCCGCAGCCGTGGTGAAGCTGGCTGGACGGGTACCACCGGTCGGCGACGGTCGGGGCGGCGCCTGCCTTGGCCATCTTGTAGGCGAGCATCGGGCGGAACATGCCCAAGGCCGCATCGGAGACGGATCGGCGAAAGGCCCTCCGTCCCATCGACCGCTTCATCGCTGCGATGTCGAGGTCTTCGATCACGACCTCGCTATAGGTGGCGGCCAGCGACGTCGTGAGCTGGTGCCACGATTCCCGGCGCAGGTGTACGGCCCGTCGGTCCAGCTTGGCGATCTTGGTTTTCGCCGCCTCGTGACCCCTGGATCCGGGTATGCGTCGGGACATCTGTCTCCCCGCCTTGCGCCTCTCGGTAAGCGTCGAGCGCAGCGGGGCGGGGTTAGGGAACTCGACGATGTCGCCTTCGGTGTCGGCCACGGTCGCCAGAGTCCGCAGGCCGAGGTCGACACCGGCGCGCACGCCCGGCTTGTCGACCGGCCGGGGTGTTGGTGTGCGCACGGCGTAGTTGATCGACACGAACAGCCGGCCCCACCGCTCGGAGACGGTCATGTTCAAGATCCTCGCCCGCTTCTTGGCAAGCAGCCGCTGGAGGCTGCCGGTGCTCTCCTTGGAACGCAAGGCGCCGATCCTGGGCGCCACGATCGTGCGCCGGTCGTCGTCGAGGCGCATGGTGCCGGTCGTGAAACGAACCCGCCCGGGGTCGCGCCGGCGGGACTTGAACCTGGGGAACCCGACCTTCCGCCCCTTGCGAGCCCCGTCCCTGGAGGCCTTCCAGTTGCCGAGGCCGTCTACGAGGTCGGCGATCCCGGAGCTGTACGCCTCCTTGGAGTTGTCCGCCGACCAAGGAGCCACATCGTCTTTCACCCGGTTCCACTCCTTGCGCAGGGCAGCCAGGCTCCACTCGACGCCCTCGTGGTCCGGGTTCTCCCGGCGGGCGGCCAGGTCGGCCTTTACCTTCCCAAGAGCCCAGTTGTGAGCGAAACGCTGCCCGCCGAAGTTGGAGCGGACAGCGTCGGGGTTCTCCGGCCAGTCGACCTCGAACCTCACCCCAGCGACCGTCCACCCCGAGCGCACCCCCACCTCGGAGCCGTCTGAGGTTATCGAGTACAGCTTGAACAGCACCGACACCTCTTCGACCGCCAGCCGGTGAACCTCGAAGTCCTCCCCGATGTCCACCCGCCTCGACAGGCGCCGCACACCGTCCTTGCCGGGCTTGCCCAAGAGGTGAGCCCCGCCTGTCACCGACGCCACCTTCGCCGCTTGGGCGACGGTCCTCATCTGCACCAACATCAGGTCTCATCCTCACACACGGCTGAGACAGCGACCTCGACCACGCGACGGGCGCGGTTGGCCGACGCACGCTTCCCATACAGCCGGGCGCAGAACGACGTGAGGATCTCGGTCATGTCCCGGACCAGGTCGTCATCGACCTCGGCCGGGTCCACCACCACCAGCTCCCGCCCCTGCGCCTCCAGCGCCGCTTCGACATACTCGACGGCGAACCTCGCGAAGCGGTCCCGGTGCTCGACGATGATCCGCGACACAGACGGATCGCGCAGCACAGCCAGGAACTTGCGCCTATGCCCGTTCAACGCCGAGCCGACCTCGGTGACCACCCGATCGACGCTCATCTCCTGGCTCGTGGCCCAAGCGGTCACCCGGGCAACCTGGCGGTCCAGATCCGAGCGCTGATCGGCCGAGGACACACGGGCGTAAACCACCGTCTGCCCGGCCGGCCCCTCACCTGGAACGTCAACCAGGATCAGCCCACCGACCCGTCTCGCAGGCACCGGCAACTTCCCGTCGCGAAACCAGCGGTAGGCCGTGACACGAGCGATCCCCTGGGACTCGGCCCACTGCGCCAGGTTCACGTGTGACACTATAGCACATCACAGCCGCCTATAGCGCCTTAGTCTAGCAACAGCTTGCAACCCTCGGCCGGTCCGTCGAAGCTTTGATCGCCGTTCGCATACGACCCCCCGCCCGACAACGGATCGAGGCGTTCCGCGACTTCGCCACTTCCCTGCCCGAGACAGTCGCCGTGTTCGTCGTTTCCGG
>JAKBAX010000102.1 GCA_021808785.1 Actinomycetes bacterium
AGCGATCTGATCCACACCGGGCCGGCCGGCGTAAGGACCCTCCTGGCCAAACCCCGAGATGCTGCCGTACACCAGCCGCCGGTTGCGGGTGAGAAGAGCATCGGGGGACAGCCCCAAGCGGTGCTTGACGCCCGGCCTCCAGTTCTCCAGGAACACATCGGCCCGGTCGATCAGGTCCATCACGGCTTCTCTATCCGGCGCGGCCTTCAGGTCGACGACGACCGAGCGCTTGTTCCGGTTGAGGTTCATCTCGTCCGAACCGCCGAGGCCGGGTCTCCCCTGGCCCACCCGGATGACGTCGGCGCCCATGTCGGCCAGCTGGCGGGAGCAAACGGGGCCGGACCGGGCCGTGGTGGTGTCCACCACTGTGATGCCGTCGAGGGGCCCGTTCATCGGCCACCGAAGGCGGGCGGCCGCTTCTCGGCAAAAGCCCGCCGGCCTTCCTGAAAATCCTCGCTCCCAAAACAAGCGGCCACCGCCTGATCAGCGGCCGCCCCCGCCGGATCGCCGGGCGGACGCTGCACTGCGGTGATCGCCAGCTTGGACGCGGCCAGGGTCAGCGGGGCGTTGGTGGCCACCGACCGGGCCACGGTCTCGACATGATCGAACAGGTCGTCGGCGGCGACCACCCGGTTGACCAACCCGGCCCGCAGGCTGGCGCTCGCATCGAGCGGATCGCCGATCATGAGCATCTCGGCGGCCACCGCGGGGCCGGCCAAGGCGACCAGCCGGTCGACACCGCTACGCGGGTAGGCGACACCCAGCCGGGCCGCCGGGATACCCACACGGACGTCGTCGCCGGCGATCCGCAGATCGGCCGCCGTCGCGACCAACACGCCGGCGCCCAGACACCAGCCCCTCAGGGCGGCAATGACCGGCTTGGTCAAATTGGCCAGGGCTGCTGTCACATCTTCAAGATTGGGACCTCGGTCGATCCCCGCCGAAGACCCGAGGGCCGAGATGTCGGCCCCGGATACGAAGGCCCGGTCGCCGTCACCACGTAGAACCACCACCCTTACCGACTCGTCGTGGGCGAGCCTGTCCACGACCGACAGCATCTCGGCCATCATGGGCCCGGTCAACGCGTTGTGTCGCCCGGGGTGCTCGAACACCACCCAGCCGATGGGCCCTGCCTGATCCACCCGCACGCGGCCGCTCACGAGCAGCCGATGTTAGCCACGGGCTACGCTCCCGCCACCTTGCGAATCGCCGCCAACCTGATCCTCAACGACACCACCCTGCCCATGGCGGTGGTGGCGCCGGCCGTCGAGGCCCACGGCCTGGATGCCCTGTTCATCGGAGAACACACCCACACCCCGGTGGACACCGTCCATCCCGCCTACCCCGGCGGACTGCCGGAGTTCTACAAGCGTTTCCTCGACCCCTTCGTCCAGCTGGCGGTGGCCGCGGCCGTCACCAGCAAGATCCGCCTCGGGACCGGGGTGCTCCTGGTTGCCGAGCGCAACCCGCTCGAGCTGGCCAAGGCGGTAGCCAGTCTGGATCAGGTGTCCGGAGGGCGGATGGAGGTAGGGGTCGGTTACGGCTGGAACCGGCTCGAGATGCTCAACAACGGGATCGATCCCAAGCGCCGGCGCGATGTGTTCAGGGAGAAGCTCACCGTGCTCAGGCGGCTGTGGACGGAGGAGACCACCGCGGCCGGCGGCGAGTTCGTTCGCTTCAGCGAGAGCTGGTCGCTGCCCAAGCCGGTCCAGCGGCCCCACCCGCCGCTGCTTATCGGGGCCGCCGCGGGACCGGCCACTTTCGACGATGTAGTGGACCGAGCCGACGGCTGGTACCCGCTCTACGAGCCGCAGTTGGGGTCGCAGATGGACGATCTGAGGCGACGGGCGGGCGGCCGACTCCCACCGGTGACCGTCGTGGAGATGGCCGGCCAGCGCGGCGATCCGTGGTATTTCGAGGACGAGGAGGCCCGCCGACGCCTCCTGGCCACCGCCCTTAGCTGCCACGACGCCGGGGTCAGCCGCCTATCGGTGGGTGTGCCGGCCGACGGCACGGCCCGGTTGGAAGCGGCACTCGAGGTGTTAGGTCAGATCACTTTCTGAGCACCTGAATGGCTTTCATGGTGTTATTTCTTATTCGATATGGTGTGATGCTTGTCGACCCACGGGGGTAGCGGTCCGGTCAGCGCCGTCGCACGGCTTGCCGGCGGGCGATCTTGCTCCCCCGCACCTGGTGCTGGCGAGCCGCCAAGCGGGACCGGGCCTGATCGCGGCGGCGCCGGGCCCGCCTCGAGCCCATGGGTATGCCCAGCGCCAGGCCCAGACCACCCACCACCACCGCCCAAAAGACCAGGGTGGCCACGAGAGGAACCGTCGTGACCAGGAAGGAGAAGCTTGACAAGGCGCCCCGGAGGTGGGCGAACTCAGATGTGGCCAGAGCCGCCGTCGCCGACTCGGCTTGGGTGGGAGTGCCCGTCTTGCCCACGATGACCAGCACCTGCGCCCGCCCATAGCGGTAGACGGCCGTCGTCACAGGAGGACTCGCAGCCCCTGCCTTCGGTCGGAACACTGCACCCTTCGCTCCAGGCACACCCGGCACGGGGGCCGATGCCGAGCGGGTGTAAGACTGAGCGGCGAAGGCCCCCGTCCCGAGGAACTGGGTCTCGGCCTGGGCCTCGACCTGGGCTGCGATGGCCGCCGAGGGAAGCAGCGACACCAGCACGGTCGCGGACTCGCTGCTGGAGCTGGGCGAGGTCCACGAAGACGTCCACGCCCCGGTCGAACCGGGAGCGTTCTTGGCCGCCGTCTTGAAAGCCGAGAACGGGCTACTGGCCGCAGTCACCTCGTTCGAAGCCGATGCCTTCTTCGTGAACCCCGGCGGGGGGGCAGTCACCACCAACCCGGCCAGACGCCCACGGTCGGCGTGGCGCATGACGATCCACTGCTCGTATGCGCCGGTCGCCAGGGCCAGCGCCAATACGGTGATCACCACGATCAGTACTTTGCGGATCATCGCGCCTACTGCAGCACAATTTCCTCGACCGAAGCTGAGAATCCGGGGGATGGCCGAAGTTGACCGTCCCTTGTGATGAGATTGGTCCCGTGATGGGACCGGCAGGCAAGGATGCACCCGGCGGAGAGAGCCTAAGCGCAGGAGTAGGTCGAAACATGGCAACTCGCCCAGAGTCAGCACAGCAGCAGGTGCCGGCCGTCGGCCCCGCCCAAGCGGGGGATACCGACGGCGCGACGGATCCCGACACCCGAACGGCGGTCGGCCAGCAGGCCGATACGGTCACCATGATCGTCGACCTCACCGAGCAGAAGGGCCCCGCCCGGCGGTTCTACGCCAACCTGGCCGATCTCTGATTCCGCACGCTGGCGTCATGCGGCGGTTGATCTCGCGCATGTTTGGGAAGGGATGGGGGAGCAGATCAACCCCTTACCCGAACAAGTGAAAAGCGAGGCTCGATGCTATTCGACATTCTCATCGCTCTATTGATCACAGCAGTCGCAGTAGTCCTGGGCATCACAGTCCACCCGTTGCTGTTCCTGCTCATAGTTCTGGCCGTGATCTTCCTGTTCACCCGGCACGCCGGCCGGCGTGGGCACGTCTACTAGGACGCCCTAGATGTCGGGAAGCCTCTGGGCCCGGTTCGAGATGCCGGCCCAGAGGTCCCCGACATCTGTCAGTCTTTGTGGCAGAGACCTTATCGTCCACTTGTCACTGACCAAACGCTCGTCGTCCAACTCCTCCCACCGGATCGGTGCCGACACCGGCGCCCCGGCCGCCGGTCGGGGGCTGTATGGGGCGACGAGCGTCTTGTTCATGGCGTTCTGCGTGTAGTCCAACCGGGCCCGGCCCTGACGAGCGCTCTTCTGCCAGGTCCAGCTGACCATATCGGGAACGGTGGCGCCCACCGCTCGAGATAACTTCTCGACCCAGCGGCTGGTGTCACCGAACGAATAGCCGGGGAGCACCGGAATCCAGATGTGGACCCCCCTCTGACCGGTGACCTTGGCCACCGCCTCGACACCCAGATGCTCGAGTCCGGTCCGGTAGAGGCGGGCCAGCAGGAGCAGTTCCTCGGGGGTGGTGTCGATACCCGGGTCGATATCGATCAGCGCCCAAGTCGGTTGCTGCACGTCGCGCACAGTCGACGTCCATGGATGCAACTCCAGGGCCCCGTAGTTGGCCATCCAGGCCAAGGCGGCAGCGCTGTCCACGATGAAGTAGACGCCACCGTCCCCACCGTCGGCCTCGTAGTGCCACCGGGTCAGCCAGTCCGGTGCATGGCCGGGGGCCTGCTTGTGCCAGAAACCGGGCCGCTCGACGCCATTCGGGTAGCGATGCAGGTTGATCGGTCGGCCGGTCAGGTACGGCAACATGACCGGTGCGACCGTGGCGTAGTAGCGGATCAAGTCCCGTTTGGTCACCGGAACCTCGCCGGGGCGGCCAGGAAAGAGCACCTTGTCCAGATTGGTCAGTTTGAGCTCCCGCCCTTGGATGGCCCAGCTCCCCGACCCCCCGAGGTGGTCGAGAGCGACGAGCTCGTCTTCGGTGGGTGGCTGGATGCTCACCGGGGAAGGCAACCGTTCCTCCGCCTCGGCAATTGGCCGGTCGCGGTGCCAAACCGCGGCGGGGTCGACTTTGACCTCTTCATTGGTCCGACCCGACTTTACCGACCGGGGATGGTCGTCAGGGCGCCACCCCTCGACCGCCCAGTCGTCATGCTTGTGCAGCATGAGCCACTGCTCACGGCCCCGTTCGGTGCGGGTGCGGACCAGGACGAACCGTCCCCGCAGCTTCTCCCCGAATACATCGAAGTGCAGCTCCCCCGACCCGATGGCCCCGGCCGGGTCGTCGGTCCGGGCGGGGGTCCAGGAGCCGCGGTCCCAGACGATGACGTCGCCCCCGCCATACTCTCCCTTTGGGATCACACCCTCGAACTCCCGGTACTCGATGGGATGGTCCTCCACGTGCACTGCGAGCGACCGGACCGACGGATCGAGCGACGGCCCCTTGGGCATGGCCCAGCTGACCAGCAGGCCGTCCACCTCCAGCCGGAAGTCATAGTGGCGGCGGCGGGCCCGGTGGAGTTGCACCACAAAGCTGCGCCGGCCGTCCGCCGAGCCGGCGCCCGCCCCGCCCCCGTCCGGTTCCGGCGTCCGGGCGAAATCCCGCTTGGCCTGATAGTCCTCGAGCTGCGGGCGCGGGGCGCGAGACGACACGATCCAGTTCTACCGCGTCGGTCCATTGGTCGGCCGGCCGGCTCTCTGCCAGGATTGTCGCAAACGGCCCGGAGAGGAGTGCTGTGCCCCTGGAACCCCAGATCATCGCGGAACCCGAGTTCTGGCACCAGCCGCTCGCCGACCGGATGCGCCAATTCGCCGACCTGCGGGAGCAGGGGCCGCTTCTACCGGTGGCCGCCTTCGACCCACTGACCGACAGCGACATCTCGTTCCGTGCCGTAACCCGCTACGCCGAGGTGACCGAGATCAGCCGGCGCCCACTGGATTTCTGCTCCGGACGCGGGTCCACCGCGATCACCGACATCCCGACCGAGGCCATGGAGTTCTTCGGGTCGTTCATCGTGATGGACGACCCCCGCCACGCCCGGCAACGGGCCATCGTGTCCCGCTCGTTCACCCCCAGACAGCTCCAGGGCGTGCTGGAGTCCGTCGAGCGGATCTGCGGCGAGGTCATCGACGGGTTCTGTGAGCAGGGCCACGTCGACCTGGTGGAGGTGATGTCCCAGCCCTTCCCGCTGCTGATCATCTGCGACATGATGGGAATTCCGCGCCGCGAGTTCGCCACCGTCCTGCGAGCCACGAACGTGATCCTGGGCTCGGGTGACCCCGACATGACCGGGGGGCGCGATGACGTGCTGGCCGCACTCATCGACGCCGGCATGGAGTTGGCCGGGCTGATGAACGAGCTGGCGGAGTACCGCCGCGGCCACCCCGGCGACGACCTCACCACCGCACTTGTCCACACCGATCTGGGTGAGGACGTACTCGCCCCGGAGGAACTGGCCCCGTTCTTCATCCTCTTGTCGGTTGCCGGCAACGACACCACCCGGACCGCCATCAGCCACGGAATGAACCTCCTGTCGCTCAACCCGGAAGAGCGGCGGATCTGGCAGGCCGACTTGCCGGGCGTCACGCACTCCGCGGTAGAGGAGATCGTCCGGGTGGCCTCGCCCGTCGTGTTCATGCGGCGCACCGTTACCCGTGACCTCGAGCTGTCCGGGGAACAACTGCACGACGGTGACCGGCTGGTCCTCTTCTACGGGGCCGCCAACCGGGACCCGAGGGTCTTCGCCGATCCGGAGACCTTCGACGTGAGGCGCGATCCCAACCCGCACGTGGGTTTCGGCGGACCCGGCCCGCATTTCTGCCTGGGCGCCCACCTCGCTCGGCGGGAGGTGGCCGTGGCATTCCGGCAGCTCCTCACCCGGCTGCCGGACATCGAGGTCGAGGGACCGGCTGTACCGCTGGCTTCGCTCGGCATCCCGCTGGTCGGCGGCATCAAGCACCTACCGGTGCGCTTCACCCCTACCGCTGCGAAGGGCGCCGGAGCCTGAAGGGCCGGTTGGGCCGGGCTGCGACCCGACGACGTTGTCGCCCGCAGCCCGCCCACCGTTGGGGGGAGCGCCCGCATGTGACCTCGGACTCCGGCTAGGACGCCTGTAGCGGGCCGAGTTGTGGCCATACTGGGACAGGTGGTCAAAGCGACGATCGAGAAACCGGCGAAGGCATCCTCGTCCCTGTCGCACCGCTTGGTGCTCCTCATGTCGGTGTGCACCGGGATGTCGGCAGCCAGCCTGTACTACGCGCAACCGCTCCTCGACTCGATACGCCAAGCGCTGCACATCGGGACCGGCACAGCCGGATTCATCGTATCGATGACCCAGATCGGCTACATCTCCGGCCTCGTGCTCCTCGTACCGCTCGGGGACATGTTCGTTCGTCGGGTGCTGCTGCCCGTGATGATCGTGGGGCTGGCGTTGTTCCTCGCAATCGTGTCGGCCGCGCCGTCCGCGGGCTTCCTCCTCGCGGGCTCCCTCATCGTCGGCGCCCTATCTGTGACCGCCCAGATCACCGTGGCGTTCTCCGCTTCTCTCGCTTCGGACGAGCAGCGGGGCCGGATCGTCGGGACCGTCATGAGTGGCCTGCTCCTCGGCATCCTTCTGGCCCGCACCGCCTCGGGATATCTGGCCCAGCTCGGCGGGTGGCGAACTCCGTTCCGGGTCGCCGCAGTGGTGATGGCCGTGCTGGCCGTCGTACTGTGGCGGACCCTGCCCCGGGAGGCCGAACGGGCGCCGGTCAGGTACACCAGGGTGCTGGCCTCGGTGCCGGTCCTGCTCAAGGACGAACCGGTGATACTGCTCCGTTCGGTGTATGGCGCAGCGGCCTTCGGCGCCTTCAACGCGTTGTGGACACCTCTGGCCTTCCTCCTGTCCAGCTCGCCCTACCGCTACTCCACCAGCACCATCGGGCTGTTCGGTCTCCTCGGGGTGGCCGGAGCGCTGGCCGCGTCATTCGCCGGGCGCTTCGCCGACCGGGGCCACGCCGCGGCCATGACGGCGGTCACCGCCGGGCTCATGCTGGTGGCATGGCTGCCCGTAGCGATCGGCCGCCACTCGCTCGGCGCCCTCATCGCCGGGATCGTCGTCCTCGACTTCGCGGTGCAGGGGCTGCACATCACCAACCAGAGCATCATCTACCGGCTGCGACCGGAGGCCCGCAGCCGTATCACCTCCGCCTATATGTCGCTGTACTTCGTCGGCGGGGTGATCGGCTCCGTGTCGGCATCCACGGCCTACGCGGCAGCCGGCTGGGCCGCGTCGGCTGCGGTGGGCGCTGCCTTCGGGCTGGTAGCCGTCGTCCTGTGGGCGGGTGTGACGGTCCGGCACCGGGTGCTGGCCGGGTCGCTCACCGCCTGAGGCACGGCCGTGAAAATGGAGCTCGGAGAGGAGGCGGATGTCCAGATATACAGTGGCGGGATGACCCACCGCGGGCCCGAGAGGCCGTGCTGATCCCGGAGGGCAGGGAGGGCGTCCTACCCAACTCGTATCTGGTCAGGGCCATCAACGAGGGCGTCATCGACGCCGGACGCTTCAAGATCCCCTCCGAGAACGTCCAGCCGGCCAGCCTCGACCTGCGCCTGGGCGAGGTGGCCTACCGCATGCGCTGCAGCTTCCTCCCCGGCAACGAGGAGGTCGAGACCCGCATCCGGGAACTGGCCATCGACCGCCTGGACCTGCGCGGCGATGGTGTCGTGCTCGAGACCAATCGGCCCTACCTGATACCGCTCAAGGAGCGCCTGTACCTGCCGAGGGGAGTGCGAGGCAAGGCCAATCCGAAGAGCTCCACCGGCCGCATCGATGTCTTCACCCGGGTCATCACCGACCACAGCTACCGCTTCGACGAGATCGCCGACGGCTACCACGGCCAGTTGTACCTCGAGGTCGTTCCCCTGTCGTTCACCGTACGGGTCCGAGAGGATCTCACGCTCAACCAGCTACGCCTCTCGGTCGGCCGCAGCGAGCTCACCGACCGGGAGATTCTCGAACGCCACCAGGCCACGCCCCTGCTCTATGTGAACGGCGAACCGGTACCGGCCGAAGCCGTCACCCTCTCCAACGGGCTGTTCCTCAGCCTCGATCTGCACGGCGACCCGAGTGGACACGTCGGCTACCGGGCCCGGGAGAACTCTCCCCTCCTCGACCTCACTCGCTCCGATCCTCTCGATCCCGAGCCATTCTGGGAGCCGGTGCGGCGCGAGGGGAAGGACCGGGTGGTGCTGACCGAGAAGAAGTTCTATCTACTGATGTCGGACGAGGCCGCCTCCATCCCGCCGGGACTGGCGTCGGAGATGACCGCCTACGATCCCACCAGCGGCGAGTTGCGAACCCACTACGCCGGGTTCTTCGATCCAGGGTTCGGGTTCGACCCGGACCGCCGGTTCTTCGGCTCGAAGGCGGCCCTCGAGGTGCGGGCTCACGACGTGCCATTCATGATCGAGCACGGCCAGAAGGTCTGCAAGCTCACCTTCGAGCGGATGATCGAGGAACCCACCATCCTCTACGGCCGGGAACCGGCCTCCAACTATCAACAGCAGACCCAAGCGCTCGGGAAGCACTTCATCCGGCGTCTGCCGTGACGTGAAAAATGGAGACTCGAGGAGCCGGATCCGGCGCCCGAGGGTGCTTCGCCACCGGACGCAGCCGCCGCCGTGAGACCGGGCGGCGGGCGGCTACGGTCCGGCGGCCGGGGCGACCGGGGCGAGAACTCCGGCCCCCAATCAGCGAGGAGCGCCGCTCGGGCGGCGCTCCTCGGTACTACGGCTGTCACTGGTTCCGTGGGTAGTGGTCTCGAGCAGGGAACCAGCCCTGATCGGTTTGAGCCGCCTCGATCAGGCGGGGCCGATCAATACGAAGCCTGGTGCGTCTCGTCGATGACGTTACCGGTACCGTCCCGGTACACCCGGCGCCGACGGCTGTAGCCACCGAAGCCGCCCCACGAGCCCCAGAAGGCGAGGGAGACGAGGAACCCGACCACGCCGACGATCATCAAGATGACGCCTATGGTGTGGATGTTGAAGCTCGACGACGAGACGGTGGTCGCGAACCGAAGGATCGCGCCTATGGCGAAGACGACGATGCTGGTGCCTACACCCATTTTTGTTCTGCTCCTTTGAGAAGTCAGCGGTCGGTCTCTCATCCGCTGCTGCAGGAGATCTACCCGGCGCGGCGAAATCTCTAAACCACACCGGTGCATACCGTTACCGGGAAGCCGGCAAAACCGGCGGTGATGGAGTGGGATGGCCCCCGTGCGCCGCCGCCGGCAATGAACAGCTATATGTCATCGATAGTGACAGAACCTACGTGCTCGGCTCCGGAGGGTGACGCGGGTCCATCCGCAGATGTTGGCTGGTGTCACCGATCATGTCGAGCATGGTGTAGTCCCGTTGGGTGAAGCACCATTCGCCGTCGATACGGGCGAAGCGGTCGTGGTAGCGCCCGGCTGCGATCGGCTGCAACGGCACCCCGTCGGTTTGCTGGAAGACGGTGTAGTAGGAGCGGCAGGTGGCCGTTCCGGCCGCCTCGTCGACCTCCACTATCGGGTTGGTGATGACGTGCTTGGTGGCGGGCGTCCCGTCCGAGTGTCGGATGGTCGTCGCGACCAACAGCCGGCTCATGGCCGGCCCGTCGATCATCGGGGCCGGCGGAGGGGCGACTATGAACTCGGCATGGGCGAACAACCCCTCGCCCATCTCCTCGAACCGCCCCGAATCGATCATCTCGGCGTACCGGTACAGAACGTTGGTGACAGCTGTTTCGCTCGACGTCATCAGCGTCACCATACGTCGGCGGGTTGACGCCGCCGAGTTTCTAGAATATTTTTCTAATATGAGGCCTTTCAGTCATCCGGCCATCGACGCCCTACGGGCCTCCGGCGAGGAGCTGCGCGGGCAAGCCGCGGTGTGCGCCGATGAGCGCAGGCTCTCGGAAACCACAGCCAAGATCCTCCGGGAAACGGGTGCGATGCGGCTCATCCAACCGGCCCGCTACGGCGGACTGGAGGCCGACCCGAGGTGCTTCGTCGAAGCCATGATGACGGCCGCCGAGTACGACGGGGCCGCCGGGTGGGTACTCGGTGTGGTCGGAGTCCACAATTGGCACATAGGCCTGTACCCGGACTCGGTGCAGCAGGAGGTGTGGGGTGCCGACCCCGACACCTGGATCAGCTCGTCGTACAACTACGTCGGCAAGGCCAGACGGGTGGCCGGGGGGTTCCGGCTGACCGGGCGGTGGGGCTTCTCGTCCGGGTGCGAGCACGCCGGGTGGGTGTTCGTGGGTGGCGTGGTCTTCGACGATCACGACCAGCCGCTGGAGATGCGCCACTTCCTCCTGCCTCGGGCCGACTACGAGATCATCGACGTCTGGAACGTCGCCGGCCTTTGCGGCTCGGGTAGCAACGACATCAAGGTGGAGGACTCCTTCGTACCCGATGCCCGCAGCATGAGCTGGCCCGATCTGCAGGCCCACAAGTGTCCCGGCACCGAGGTCAACACCTCACCCCTGTTCCGGGTGCCATGGGGATCCATGTTCCTCAACGCGGTCACCGCCCCACTGGTCGGGATGGCCCGCGGGATGCTCGACGAGTCGGTGGCGCTGGTGAAACAGCGCATGGCCGGCTACCTGCCGCCAGGGCCCCCGACAGGCCCGTTCGACGCCAAACGCATGTGGCCGGCGGTGAGCATGGCCCGCCTGGCCGAGGTGTCATCGGACATCGACTCGGCCCGGCTGCAGATGCTGGACAACCTCGGCGACGTTTACGAGCACGTCCTGGACCGCCCGGACCGGGCTGGACCGGCCGCGGTACCCCTCGAGGTCCGGGCCCGGGCCCGGCGCGATCAGGTCATGGCGGCCAGGCGGGCGACCGATGCCGCCAACACCATCTTCTCGCTGGCCGGAGGGAGGGGCTTGTCATTGAAGAGCCCGGTGCAGCGCCTCTGGCGCGACACCCAAGCCGGGGCGCACCACGTGGTCAACGGAGCGGATCAGGCCCTCACCAGCTACGGCGCCTGGATGATGGGCGAGCCGTTGGAGGACATGCTGGTCTGACCGGCACGGGCCGGCACGGGCCGGCGACCGCTCTCACCAGTCCCTCCTTCGCCCCTCAGAGACGGGCCCTGGTGGACGGAATTGGTGGACGGAAATTGGACAGAGCTGCTGGTCAGAGCTGCTGGACAGACTGATGGGTGGAGGTGATGAGTGGAGCTGATGGGTGGGGCTCAGGGACGGAGGGCCCGCCAGGCACCGTCGGCCAGAGCCACGACGGCCGACTCCGCCTTCGCCCGGGCCTTGACCGGATCAAGGTAGAGGGCGCCCCGGACCCAGTGATGAACGGGCCCGATGAGAAGCGCGACTACCACGTCGAACGGCAGCCGTTCGAGTTCCCCTTCATTCATACGCCGGTCGAGCCAGCTCTGCACCGTGGCCAGGAATTGCTCGTTGGCGTCGAGCAGGTCGGCCGGGATGCGGGTCGACCGATATCCGGCGAAGGGGTGCTGCAGCAAGAAAGTGGCCGGCCTCGGGTGCTCCACCAGCCACCCGACGTGATAGGCCACCGTCGAGCGAATCCCCGCCTCGGCCGGCGGATCGGCCGCCAGAATGGGCCCGGCCCCGGACTGGTACTCGTCCAGAAGGGTGTAATGCAACGTGGCGATCAGCTGATCCTTGGAGCCGAAGTGGTGGTAGAGCGTGCCCACGCTGACGCCGGCCTGGCCGCACACCTCCTGGATGAACGTGCCCGACTCGCCGACCTCGATGAACACGTCGAGGGTGGCTTCGAGGATGGCCCGCCGGCGCGGCCCGGTACTGGCTCGGGTACGGCCGTTCGCCATGACTGGCTCTGGATCGTAGATCGTGGCGCGCACCAACGAGCGACCCCGGGGCGCGACGATCACCCGAAGGTCGTCAGGTCACCTCGACCTCGAACTGGCCCGGATTGGTGATCGATATCTCGCCCCCCCACGCGCAGGTGCACATACACGCGTCGTGCAGCGCCGGAGCACCCCCGATCACCACTGAGACGGCACCCGGCGCCCACGGGTCGACGGTTACCGGCACACACGGCATGGGGGTCAAGGTGCCAAGGGCGGCCGCCGTTGCCGACGCCACCTCGGGGTTGGCCAGGGACTCGCACATTCCGAAGGTGGGAATATTGATGATGGGCGCGAAGTGCTCGATGTTGGCCGCCGGCAGCCCTCCGGCGGTGACCAACGTGGGTGGTATTGCACAGTTGAGCACCGCTGGCGCCATACCAAAGGTGCACATCAACTCACCTCCTTCGACCACCTGTATGGGCATGCGTCTCTCCGGTCCTCCGCTTCGAGCCTATACCTCACCGCCCGAGCGGCCACCAGCGTGACCACCAGCGACGAAACCGGCGCAGAGGTCCTGCTCGCGGGGGTACCTTCGGCCTGGCGGCGAGACGGCTTCGCCCTCGTCCGAGGTCTCCTCGACGGCGTCACCCTCGACGAATGCCGGGACCACCTGGCCCTGGTACAGAAGCGGTTCGGGGTTCGACTGGCGGAGGCAGCGCCCATCGTTGCCGTCCCGCTCGGCTCTGACCGCTTCGTCACGCGCATCACCAGCGACCACCGGCTGACCTCCCTGGCCGCCGCCGTGGTGGGTCCGGCCCCCCGGTGCTTCGGGTACACCTACCTGGTCAAGGTGGCCCGCACCGGCCCACCCGCGCTCTGGCACCAGGACGGCCACCCGTGGCGGGAGCAATGGGGCATCACCAAGGCGGTGACCGTCTGGGTCGCCCTGGACCGGACCTGTGCGGCCAACGGTGGCCTCCTGGTGTTGCCGGGCAGCCATCACCGCCCAGCCGCCCCGCTGACCCCCGGCGCCGGCTGGGGTCCGGGGCTGGACCCGGAGCCAGGCCAGGACGGCCACGGCCTGGGCGGCATGTTCGGCGGCGGGGTGGACCCGGGACCGGGCGCGGCGTCCGCCGTTCGGGCGCTGGCCATGTCACCCGGCGACGTCTCGGTGCACCACCCGTCCCTCCTGCACGCCTCGGGCCCGAACCGCTCCGCCGCGCCCCGTCGGGCCATCGCCATCCGGTATGTGGCCGGGTGACGGCCCGCCCCGGCCTCCCCCTCACCGCCTCCTCCCCCTCACCGCCGGCCGCCCCCTCACCGCCGGCCGCCGGCCGCCCCCTCCCCGCCGGCCGCCCCCTCACCGCCGGCCGCCGCTCGCCGGCCTCGCCCTCACCGCCGGCGGGCCGCTTGCCGGGTACGACCAGGATCGGTCCCAAGTCTGCCGACCGGAAGATCGGGATCTCTCCCCCGCACAGAAACGACAGCAACCGGTCCGGACTTTCTCCCTTTCGGGAGTAAGGACCGCCCGCCCGCTACAGAACAACAGCAGGGGGTCCCAATTATCGCCAGCCCGAAATCGGGACCTCTGCCCCCCACGGATCCGACCGGAACCGGTCCGGATTTTGCCCTCCCTCAACTCCGG
>JAKBAX010000538.1 GCA_021808785.1 Actinomycetes bacterium
GCGGGAGGCGTGGCCCAGTAGGGCGATCAGGCTCCAGGCCGGGACCCGCTCCCGTCGGGAGATATAGCTCTCGATTGTGCGGCCGTCGAGGACCCGCTCGGCCTCGCGCACCACGTCCCGGCCGGTCACTCGCTTCCGTCCATTGCCCCAGCGCATAAGGCTGCCTTCCTGTCTTGCTTCGTTGCACGCGACAGCCCGTCCCTCTGCGAAGAACGAACCGCTGGGTGCCCCCCGGCTGCACGGTGTTTCTACGTCGGCGTCAAAATAGCAGCCGTCCCGGCCGGATGGGACTCGACCGGATCAAGTTCCGGCCAATTCCGGCGGCCGCCCGACGGCGGTACCGTCGGTGTCATGAACCGGACACTCTTCGATGCCGAGCACGAGGCCTTACGGTCCAGCTTCCGCTCCTGGCTGGAGAAGGAGGTCGTGCCGCACAAGGAGGAGTGGGACGCGGCCGGCATCGTGCCGCGAGACGTGTTCGCCGACGCCGGTCGCCACGGGTTCCTCGGCATGTCGGTCCCCGAGGACCTCGGGGGCGGCGGGCAGCCCGACTTCCGGTACAACCTGGTCATCGGCGAAGAGGTCCAAGCGGTCGGGGCCGGCGCGGCGGGACTGGGGCTCACCCTCCACAATGACATCTGCCTGCCCTACTTTCTCCGCTACTGCACCGATGAGCAGCGTCGGCGCTGGCTGCCCGGGATCGCCTCGGGCGAGTTGATCACCGCGATAGCCATGACCGAGCCGGGCATCGGATCCGACCTGGCCTCGATGTCGACCACGGCCCGGCGCGACGGGGACTGCTATGTGGTCAACGGGTCCAAGACCTTCATCACCAACGGCATCAACGCCGACCTGGTCATCACCGCGGTGAAGACCGACCCCACCCAGAAGCACAAGGGCATGTCGTTGATCGTGCTGGAGCGGGGTCTGGCCGGCTTCGAGCGGGGCCGCAACCTGGAGAAGATCGGCCAGCACGCCCAGGACACCGCCGAGTTGTTCTTCACAGACGTGGCGGTACCGGTGGCCAACCTGCTCGGCCGGGAGGGGGAGGGGTTCCGGCAGCTGGTGGCCAACCTGCCCCAGGAGCGGCTGTCCATCGCCGCTTCCGGTGTGGCCGCGGCCCGGGCCGCCCTCGGCTGGACGCTCGACTACGTGAAACAGCGGACCGCCTTCGGTCAGCCGGTGGGGTCGTTCCAGAACTCCAAGTTCGTCCTGGCCGAGGTGGCTACCGAGATCGAGGTGGGCCAGGCGTTCGTGGACCGCTGCGTGATGGCCCTGAACGACGAGACGCTGACCGTCGAGGAGGCGGCCATGGCCAAGTGGTGGTGCACCGAGTTGCAGAAGCGGGTGGTGGACCGCTGCCTGCAGCTCTTCGGTGGTTACGGCTACATGACCGAGTACCCCATCGCCCGGGCCTATCTCGACGCCCGCATCACGACCATCTACGGCGGGACCACCGAGATCATGAAAGAGATCGTGGGCCGCTCGCTCGGCCTCTGAGCGGCACAGCCTCTGAGCGGCACACGATCCGCTCCTTCAGGGGGCCGGAGGTCTGTGGCGCCGGCGGGCGCCGGGCACGGCCATGGCGAGGTAGGCCGCGAGGGGGATCACCAGTGCCAGCCCGACCATGGCCAGAGTGGTGGACAAAGGGATGCGCTCGTGCCCGGGACGCACCACGGTCACCGCCGCATCCACACCGACCACGGAGCCTTTGGCCGACATGCCCTCGGCGACGAAATGGTGCTGGCCGGTGGCGGCGAAGGCCGGGACCGTCACCTGGATCCGGAACGAGCCGTTCCTTCCGGCGGTGATCTGGCCGAGAAGGGCCGGCGCGGAGTGGAACGTGAGGGTGACGAGGGCGCCGGGCGCGAACCCGCTCCCCGACAGCCAGACAGGAGCGGCGGCGCGCAGCCGGTCCTCGGAGGTGCGGAGGGTGGCGCCCAGGACCGGGACCGTCGCCGTCGGCGGCGGGCTGGTCGGGGTCGGCTTCGGGTGGGCGGACGGTGTCGTGGACACCTTCTTCTTGGGCACCGTGGTGGTCACCGGGGCGACGGCGTGGGTGGCCGCAGGTGGCCGGGCCGTGGTCGTGGGGGGCGTGGTGGGGGCCGGCGGAGACGGTGGAACCAAGCTGATCAGCCCCGTCGCGCCGAGGGGGCCGCCACCACCGGTTCCCCCGAAGACGACCATCTGCGCGGTGGCCGCGTCGTAGGCGGAGGCTGCGCCCTGACGCCCCGCCGGGGCGCCCCCGAGGGTGGCCTCCACCCAGGCGCGGCCCCACCATAGCCACGCGTCGCTCAGATCCCCCTGGGCCCCTGACCCGCCGAACAGCAGGGGACTGGCCGAGGCGGTATCGAAATCGGACGCCGCCCCCACCCGGGCCGGCGGCGCTCCGCCCGAGCCGGCCTCGGTCCAGGTCGAGCCGTTCCACACCCAGCTGTCGGCCAGAAGACCGGCCGGTCCGCCGGCCACCGCGGGGCCCTGACCGCCGAAGAGGACCGCGGTGTCGTTGGC
>JAKBAX010000103.1 GCA_021808785.1 Actinomycetes bacterium
TTCGGCGACGCTGCGGTCTGGTGCGGCCTCTACCTCGTCGCGGCCGATCGGTGGCCCGGCGCCACCACGGCCCTGTCCCCGCTGGCCATGCTCTACTTCCTATATTTCAAGAGCGGCAAGGGGCTCTTGGAAAAGCACCTGGCCGACCGCCGGCCCGGTTACCGGGAGTACATGGAGCGAACCTCGGGCTTCCTGCCCCGGCCCCCTAGGAGGCGGGCGTGAGAGTGTCCGAAGGGGCGCCGGCGGGGGCGCTCGTGGAGCTCGACCGGCGAGAACGCAGGTAGGCCAAGAGGCCCACGCTCACCACGGCTATGAGCAGGGCGGGCAGAGCGAAGCGGGTCAACGGGCGGCTGGAGCTGCCGCTCGAACGTCCCACTCTGGCGCCCACCTCACCGACCACCGAACCGGCGGCGTCGGAGAGGTTGCCGACGACCGAACCGGCGGCGTCGGAGAGGTTGCCGACGACCGAACCGGCGGCGTCGGAAACGCTTCGCAGGCGACCCGTCACGTCGCCCACGTTGATCGCGAGATCCGGTAGCTCGGGCCGGCGGTCGTGTAGGAGCGGCAGGTGATCGGGTATATGGTCGGTGACCGCCTCCAGCAGGTGGGAGGGCGCCACGGATCCGAGCGTACTGGCCATGGATCGTGCGTACCCCGCCCTGCGCCTCGGCAAACCGGCACGGCCGCCGGGGCAGGTGGGCCGCGGGTGGGGATGGGGAGTTGGTAGGGAGGAGTTGGTAGGGAGGAGTTGGTAGGGAGACGCCGGGCGTGGGTACATCTCTCAGCAATCTCTCAGCTTACATCGACTGAGCTTCTCAGCTTGAAGAGGAACTATTCGCCCCATGCTCACGACGACGGCGCCGACCGAGCCAGCCGTCGAGGTTCGGCCCGCGCCGCGGCCCACCCATCTGTTCCAGGTGGACGTGGTCCGCCTGCTCACGTTCAGCGCCGTCATCGCCGTCCATGCCCTGGCTTTCACCGAGCAGCCGGGCAACCGGGTGGCCGCCGGCATGATGATGCTGCTCCAGTACGGACGGGAGGTCTTCTTCACTCTCACCGGCTTCGTGCTGGTCTACTCGACCTGGAACAAACCCCTACGGCTGCGGTCTTTCTGGCGCAAACGGATGCTTTTCGTGGCCGTCCCCTATCTGGCGTGGAGCGTCATCTACTACCTCTATGCAGTGTTCGGGCCGGCCCACATGCCGGCCTCCTTCGCCAACGCCGGCTGGGACCTCCTCTACGGCAGCTCCGAGTACCACCTCTACTTCCTACTGGTCACCCTGCAGCTGTACCTGGCCTACCCGCTGATCGCCTGGTTCGTGCGCCGCACCGCCGGCCAGGCCGGTCGGGTGCTGGCGGCGGTATCGGCCGTCAATCTGGTCTGGCTCGGAATTGTCGCCTACGTGCCCATCCCGCACGGGGCCGCCGGTTGGTTCTGGGACCACGCCTATGAGCTGCTGCCCTCCTATGCCATGTACGTGCTGGCCGGCTGCTACGCGGCGGTCCACCTCGACCGGATCCAGCGCTTCGTCGACACCCACGGGCGCCGCCTGCTGCAGCTGGCCGGCGCCAGCGCGGTCGTCGCCCTGGTCATCTATGCGGCCCAGCTACCGTTCATGGCCCCCCGGACGGCCAACCAGGTGATCCAGCCGGGGATGCTCTTCAGCTGCGTGGCCGCCCTGCTGGCCGTGTACGTCATGGGGTCGCGCTGGGCGGCCGGACCGCGCCGCCGACAGGGCCTGATCGAGCTGCTCTCCGACGCCTCGTTCGGGGTGTACCTGGCCCACCCGCTGATCCTGCAGCTGCTGGTGGACTACGGCGGCTTCGGCAACCAGGGTCAGCGCATGCCCCCCGTAGTTGCCACGGTCGTGGCTTATGTCGTCACCGCCGGCGGCGCCACCCTGCTCTCGCTCTCCTTCCGTCGCACCCCCCTCTCCCTGGCGCTGTCGGGCCGGCCCTGGCGGGCCGACGTCAAGCGCCATGCCCCGAGAAAGGCGCTGGCTCCATGCTGAACGTGTCCGATCTGTTGCGTACCCGAAGCTGTTCCGACCGCCTGGCCATCGTCGCCGGTGCCACCGGGGAGGGAGTGACCTGGTGGGAGGTCGCCGACCAGGCCGAGCGCTGGCGCGACAGCGGCCTGGAAGGGCCGGTGGGCCTGGCCCTCGCCGACCCGGTCGCCATGGCCGCCAACTTCGTGGCCGCCATCAGCGCCGGGGTCGTGGTGGCCCCGCTGGATCCGGGATCCCCCGGACCGGAGTTGGACGCCCGGGTGGCGACCCTCGGGCTGCGGACCGTCATCCTCAGCCCGGGTCGGGGTCCGGCCACCCGTCACGAGACCTGGCATGCCGGTCGGCACGAGCTGCGCCACCAGCGGGGCCACCGGCAGGAGACCCCTCCCTTACCAGCCTCACCTGACCGGGTGGCCGCCCTCATGGCCAGCTCCGGCACCACCGGGAGGCCCAAGATCATCCCCCTGACCGAGGACCAGCTGCTGACCACCGCGGCCGGCGTAGCCCGCGAGCTGGGCCTCGATGCCGGCGAACGGGGCTACTCACCCCTTCCGCTGTTCCACATCAACGGTCTGGTCGTGGGCGTCCTCTCCGCTCTCGTCGCCGGCAGCACCATCGTGGTCGACGACCACTTCTCACGGCGCTCGTTCTGGGCCACTGTGCAACGCTGCGGCGCCACATGGCTCAACCTGGTGCCGGCCATCATGTCGATCCTGGGCGCCCCCGGCACGGCTCCGACCCGGCCGAGCGGGGTCCGGCTGGCCCGCTCCGCCTCGGCCCCGCTCCTCAACTCGATCCGCGAGCGCTTCGAGACGGCCACCGGCGTCTCGGTCATCGAGACCTACGGCATGACCGAGGCAGCCAGTCAGATCACCGCCAACCCGGTGGGCGCGCCGCGGCCCGGCTCCGTCGGTCGGCCCGTCGACGTGGACCTGCGGGTGCTCGGCGACCGGGTCCAGATCAGGGGCGACCGGGTCACCCCCGTCTATTGGAGCGCCGACGGGGGGCGCTGGACCAGCCGCCCGGCGACCGACGCCGACGGCTGGCTGGACACCGGCGATCTGGGCCGGGTCGACGAGGACGGCTACGTGTACCTCGTGGGCCGCGACGGTGACGTGATCAACCGGGGCGGGGAGAAGATCCAACCGCGCGAGGTCGAGGAGGTCCTGCTCCGCGACGACCGGGTAACGGTCGCGGTGGTGGTGGGACGTCCCCACCCGGTCGTCGGCGAGGAGCCGGTGGCCTTCGTCCTGCCCGCCGCCGGCCTACCCACCCCGCCCGAGGGGCTGGCCGAAGACCTGAGCCGGCTGTGTCAGTCCACCCTCAGCCGCTTCAAGCGCCCGGCCGCCGTCGTAGTGGCCGAGTCGCTACCGGCTGGCCCGACCGGGAAGGTCAGACGCGGTCAGATCCGCGCCATGGCTGCCTCGGCGTCGGGTCCCTCCAACCAGATCTAGCAACCCCCTGCAGTAAAGGACCCAACCGATGGACTCGCTGTTCCTCGAACTTCCAGACCGAGAGGCCAAGCCCCGCCGCCGGGGACTCACCATGGTCATAGACAACGGCATCCCGCAGGGCGCTTTCGCCGACGGCATCGCCTCGGGGGCGCCGTACATCGACGTCGTCAAGTTCGGTTGGGGGACCGCGCTCGTGACGCCTGACATCGAGCGCAAGCTCGACGTGTTACGCAAGCACCGGATCGGCTGGTACTTCGGCGGGACCCTCTTCGAGAAGTTCGTGCTTCAGGACCGCTTCGAATCGTTCCTCACGCTGTGCCGGCTCTGCGACTGCCGGTACGTGGAGGTCTCCAACGGGACCGTCGAGATGTCGGCCACCGACAAGGCCGGCTACATCCGGCGTTGCGCCGAGGAGTTCGTCGTGTACTCGGAGGTGGGCTTCAAGGACTCCGGGCGGGCATCCGCCCTCACCGCCGAGCAACTGGTCGAGGCGGTCGAGTCGGATCTGGCGGCCGGGGCCGATAGGGTCATCACCGAGGCCCGAGAGAGCGGTCGCAGCGGCATCTGCCGCCCCGACGGCACCCCTCGGCCCGAGTTGGTCGACGCCCTCTTGAACAGCGGGGTGGACCTCGACCGCATCCTCTTCGAGGCGCCGACCAAGGACCTCCAAACCCATTTCATCAGGTTGGCGGGTCCCAACGTCAACCTGGGAAATGTGGCCCCGACCGACATCATCGGGTTGGAGACACTTCGGCTGGGCCTCCGGTCCGACACCTTGACGGAGTTCGAGCGCCAGGGCAGCCATGCGTGAGCCCGGAGACGTCTTCCATCTGGCCATCCCGGCGCGCGACCTCGACGAAGCGCAGGCCTTCTATGTGGACAAACTCGGTTGCCACCTGGCCCGGCGCTACGACGACCGGATCACCCTGGACTTCTTCGGTGATCAGGTCGTGTGCCACCTGTCGGACGACTGGGAGCGGGAGCCCCGGATGTACCCCCGCCACTTCGGGGTGACGTTCCGGGACCGGGCCGCGTTCGACGCGGTGCTGCTCTGCGCCCAGACCCGCGACATAGAGACGTTCTCGCCCTGCCAGCCCCGGTTCAAAGACACGGTCGAGGAGCACCTGACGTTCGTTCTGCGGGATCCGTCGGGAAATCTCATCGAGTTCAAGCACTACCGGGACCCCCGGATGATGTACTAGGGGCCTTGCTCGTAGTCGCCCGTCACGGCCGGACCGCTTGGAACGCCGAGGGTCGCTTCCAGGGCTGGGCCGACGTGGCGCTCGACGCTGAAGGGCGACACCAATCGGCTCGCCTGGCGGCCGATCTGGCCGCCGATCCGGTGATCCTCGGGACCGGCCCGGTGGATCGGGTCTGGTCCTCCGATCTACGCCGGTCCCGGGAGACGGCCGATGCCGTAGCCGCCGCGCTCGGAGCGACGGTCTCGGTCGACCGGTCCCTGCGGGAGGTGGACGTCGGCCCCTGGGAGGGCCTGACCCTGAGCCAGGTCCGCGAGCGGTTCCCGGAGCAGTACCGCGCATGGTCGTCGGGCCCCGAGGCCCGCCGGGAGCTCCGCCGGGGGGGCGGCGAGACCCTCGGCGAAGCCGGCTCGAGGGTGGCCGACGCCATCTGGGCCAAGCCCGACCCAGCCGGGCCGGCCACCATCGTCGTGGGTCACGGCATGGCGCTGCAGACGGCGCTGGACCTGCTGGCCGAGCGGGGCCTGATCGATCTCCTCCCCCCGGCACCCCACCTGGGCAACGCCGAGTACCTGCTGCTCAACGTCCGGGCGGGTGGCAGGTGGGCGGGCCGCGGCGGTGCCGGGCCTTAGCGGGGTGCCGCGGTCGCCGAGGGAGCGGGAAACAGGTCGGCCACCCCTTCGGCAGTAGCGGCGGCCCAGGGGGTGGTGGTCACGAAGCCGAGCCCGAGAACCACCGCCGCGCAGCCGGCGATGACCCACCAGCCGGCATGGGAGGCGGCCGGCAGGCCCGACGGCAACGGGCCCCGCAGCCCGGCCGTAGCCAGGGCCCCGAGCACGGCCACCCCCATGGCCTGACCGATCTGCCGGCTGGTCGACGCCACGGCGGCGGCCACTCCAGCCTGGCTGTCGGGCATGCCCGACACCGCGGTGTTGGTGATGGGGGCGTTCACGACACCGAAGCCGACCCCGAAGAGCCCGTAGGCAACGAACAGCCAGGCAAAGGAGGTGGAGCGGCCCAGGCCGGTCAGGATCAGGGCGCTGGCCAGCATGAACGCTCCGGCGACGAGCAGGGACGGCCGGGTCCCCCGGCGACCCACCACCATCCCCGACACGGGCGCCAGCAGGACGGTCATGGCGGCCATGGGCAGAGTGTCGAGGCCGGCGCGCAGCGCCGACAGACCGCGGGACTCCTGCAGGTAGAGCGTGTTCATGAAGAGGAACCCGCCCAGGGCGGCGAAGGCCGCCACCGCGATCACGGTCGCCCCGGCGAAGGGCACACTGCGGAAGAAGCGGACGTCGATCAAGGGCTCGGCGCGGTGCTTCTCATAGGGCACCAGGACCATCAGACCGGCGGCGGCCAGTCCGAAAGCAGTCAGGATGAGCCCGGAGGTGTATCCGCGACGCGCCCCCTCGATGATCCCGAAGGTGACGCTGGCGAGGACGACCACCAGCAGTCCCTGGGCCACCGGATCGAAGCGGCGGGGAAGGGGCGCCTTCGACTCCGGCACGAATCGGGCGGTGAGCGCGCAGGCGGCCACGCCTATGGGGACATTGATCCAGAAGATCGAGCGCCAACCGACAGATGTCACCAGTACCCCGCCCAGCACCGGTCCGAGGGCCATGCTCAGCCCGACCACGCCACCCCAGACACCGATGGCCTGGGCCCGCTCCCGGCGGTCGGTGAACGTGTTGGTGATGATCGACATGGCGACCGGGTTGAGCATCGATCCGCCCACCGCTTGGAGGGCCCGGAACCCGACCAGCGCGCCGACCGACGGAGCCAGGCTGCAGAGCAGTGAGCCCAGGCTGAACAGGACCAGTCCCACCTGGAAGGTCCGCTTGCGACCAAGGCGGTCGGCGGCGGAGCCGGCGAGCATCAACAAGCTGGCCAGCACCAGAGTGTAGGCGTCGAGGGTCCACTGGAGCCCGGACACGGAGGTGTGCAGATGGGATCCGATGGCCGGCAACGCCACGTTGACGATGGTGTTGTCCAGGCCGACGATCAGCAGGCTCATGCAGCAGATGGCCAGAATCAGCAGCCGCCGCCTGCCGTCATCGATCGCCTCGCTCGCGCCGGGGGTCACCCGCGACGCGAAGCGGACCCGCTCCGTCTCTGCCATGACCGTTGCAGGCTAGGGCCCGAATCGCCCGCTGCGGCTGCCGGCTACCACGACCGGCCGAGGATGTAGCCGGGGCCGCTCCCGGTCGAAGGGGCGGGGACTCGGGAGCGGCCTCCGGCTGAGTGCTGTCGAAAGGGGCAGATTCGACAGCAGGGTTCAGGCTACCCGAGTCGGGACGCCAGAAACAGCCGGGCCCGATCTTTGGGTGCTCGGACTACCGAGTTCGTCATCGCCCTCCTTGCGGCCGGCTTCGCCTTGACAGTATTTCGATAGCCTGTTAAATAACAAAAGTGTGAAATATCAACCAGAAGGAGGGCACACGTGCCCGTGACGGCCCCCGACCGGTTCGACGTACTCTTCGCCGCCCTGTCGGACCCCACGCGGCGCTCGATCGTGGGGCGGCTGGCCGACGGTGAGGCAACCGTGCTCGAATTGGCCGAACCGTTCGCGATCAGCCTCCCCGCCATCTCCCGGCATCTGAAAGTGCTGGAGCAGGCCGGCCTGATCAGTCGCGGCCGCCAAGGACAGCGACGGCCATGCCAGCTGCGGCCGGAGCCTCTGGTCGAGATCGCCGCCTGGGCCGACCACACCAGGTCGGCATGGGAACGCCGCATCGATCGCCTCGATGCGCACCTGCGGCGCACATCGGAGCGAACCACATCCCCGTCGACACCGGAGAAATCATGAGAAGCAACCCGACGATCACCGACCCCACGACGTGGGCTCTCGACCGAGAGATCGTCCTCGTTCGAGTCCTCGACGCCACACGCGAGGCGGCGTTCGCGGCCCTGAACCGACTCGGAAGCATTCTGCCGATGGTTCGGCCCCGACGGGTTCTCGTGCACAGTCCAGGAGATGGATGTGCGCCCCGGTGGCCGGGCGCGATCCGACATGACCTCTGGTGAGGGCACCGTGTTCACCAATCGCTTCGACTACCTCGAGGTCGTTCCAGGCAAGAGGCTGGTCCTGGATCACGGTGCCGACGTCGACGACGACCCGGCGCGCTTCCGGGTGACGATCACCCTCGACGGGCAGGCCGACGGGAAGACGGTGCTGACGCGGCGCCAACTCCACCCAAACGTCGAGCGGCGAGAGGCGGCCATCGGCTTCGGCGCAGTGGAACTCGGCCTGCAAACGATGCGCAAGCTGGCTTGCCATCTCGGGGCCGCGACCAGCACGGACGAGAAGGTCTCGCCCCCTTGGGCCAGATGATTCGTCTGGTTGGGTTATGGCGCTCAGGGCTGAGACGCAACGCCGTAGACTGGGTTGGTGACGCTACGAGTGGTGGGGCCGGGTCATGGGCGGACAGGCACCTTCCCGCTCGAGGGTGATCATCACGAAGGCTGGGGTGTGCGACCAGTCAGCTAACAGCAGCCCTCTGCGGCGGCACGGCCTTCTCGTCGCCGACCAACCCACCGTGGCTCCGAAGGCCTACCGGCTGCTCGAGACGATGCTCGACTCACCCGTCGAGGACCGCGGTGAGTAGCCGGGTGTGGCGCGTCAGGAGCCGATGTCCCGATCGTGACGACGGCGCTGATCCGCTTGTACCAATCACCGCCGACGCCGACCACCCAGCAGGTGGCGTCCGCGGCCCGCAGCAGCGGCTCGGATGCCGCTGGCCGGCGATCACAGACAGGCACAAACAGGATGGAGATGTCCGCTCACGCCCGACAGTGCGTGCCCGATCGCGGTGCGGCCTCGAATTCGTTCGCGCACGAATCGCGCACGCCAGCCCAGAGCCGAACTCTTCCACAGCCCCGGAAATAGAAAAAGCTCAGGCCGGGTCTGGGCTTCTCGGAGTGGAGACGACGACCTCCTATTCAAACTTCCCTGAGCTGCGGGAACGGATCAATGCGCTTGGTCCATGCCGGCGTGCACGGTGATCAGACCCGGATGACTTCGACCCCGGGAATGGCTTGTCGCCACGTCGACCCCACAGCCGAGAGCGTCGGTACTCGCGCGGACCGATCATCGTCGTCGGCCATGAGCACGCCCACGGTCAGTTCACCACCGACACCTCCGTCTCCGTGACCCCCTGCATCTCGCGAAGAGCTCGCCCTGACTCTGACTCCGTAGCGACGAAGAACGAGGTATCGAGCAAGGCCCTCACTAGTCGTCGGTCGTGTCAGCCAGCAGGCCCCGCACGTCCCTGAGTAAGCCGTGCTCAGCGGCGTGGCGTGAAGCTATGGTGAGCGCCTCGGCCGCCGGCACGGATTGACCGCGGCGGAGTGGGTGGCCATCTTTGATGGGAGGTCAGCTCGATCGCCGCTCAGATCAGTGGCCTGGAGTAGCGGATCTCATCCACAGTGATGCCGTGGACGTCTTGGAGCCGACGCTGACCGTCAGGTTTCCACCCGTCGATGCGGTAGAACCGCTCGGCTCGTTCGTTGCCCGCCAGCACCCACAGGGCCGCCTCGGAGAATCGTTCCTGGCTCAACCGGCTCCGGACGTTCTCGATCAGCAGCCGTCCTACCCCACGGTTCCACCAGTCAGGGTGTACATAGATGGCGTACAACTCGCCGGCGCCGTCCTTATCGGCATCTCGACAGGGACCTGACGTGGTGAACCCACATATCCCATGCTCTCCCACGGCGACGGTGGTCTGCGGCGAGCCAGGGCCGATTTCGGCAAAGGTGTAACGAGCGGCCCTATCTGCTGGTGATAGGCGATCGAGGTAGTCGTCGGGCAGCAGGCCGCGGTATGCCGCCTGCCATGAGCGGACATGGACACGAGCAACGGCCTCCTCGTCACCTGGCTCCGCACGACGAACAAGCACGGATGACAGCCTCCCATCGCTGGCGTAGGGGCGCACGCCGATGTGGCGCTATCCCAAAGACCACCTCTGGCCTTGGCGGCGACGGCTTCGCCGGCGCCCGCCGGCGCCCCCTATTGCTCAATGAGGCCGTCCCCCAATCCCAGGCCCAGAACGCCCCTGTACGCCGGGTCGGGGGGATGATGTGTCATTCAGCTCCCAGAGGCACGCGTCGACGCCTCCCTCTCTGTCGCCACGCTCGGCGGGTTCCTGGCGAGCTGGGCTGTCCGTCGCGGTAGCGTTGAACCTGTCTTGCCGGCAGGCCGACCCACTCCCGACCGGGGCTCTGTCGAACCAAGCTGGGACCGTTGCGGCTCCTGTGCAGCGCGGCGCGGAAGGTTTCGCAGGCATCCTCGGATTAACCGTGTCATGGAGAGCGCGAACCAACGAGGGCGGCTGCGGACCGAACCGTCACACAAGCGAGTCCGTGCCTATCTCGGACAGGAACCCGTGGCCGATACCAAGCACCCGCTGCTTGTTTGGGAGATTCCCTACTGCCCCAGGTGGCGGACCTGCGCCTGGACCTGGCGGCACCGTCGGACACCCAGAGCCACTGCCCCCTACAAGGGCACCGGGAGCTACTGGCACCTCGACGTCAACGGCAAGCGTTACGAGGACGTCGTATGGATGTATCGCACTCCGCTACCGGAGAGCCAGAAGATCGGCGGCCTGGCGGCTCTCTACAACGAGAAGGTCGACATGCACCTCGACGGCGAGCCTCCAGGAAAGGCCACGGACCCATTTCAGCTGAGCGGGCGGCTGGGTTTCACCCGGAGTTCACCGCGACGGCCGACCTCGAGATGATGCGCGGGCGGCCAGACGGGTACATGAGCGGTTCACCCGACCCCGTTCTGCTGACGAAATGAGCGACCGCGATGCTACTATGTAGCACATGGAACGAGTCGGGGTCCGGGAACTGCGTCAACATGCCAGTCGCTATCTAGCAAGAGTCGCCGGCGGAGAAACCCTGGAGGTGACCGACCGTGGGCGGGCGGTCGCCCATCTGGTCCCGGTCCGCGCCGACGCGTGGGACGACCTGATCACTAGCGGGCGGGTCACCCCGGCCGAGGATCCCGACGATGTCGCGGTCGAAGCGCCCGGCAACTACGACGTAACGGCTTCGGCTGCTCTGAGCGCGATGCGAGCCGAAGACAGGTGAGGCTCTACCTGGACTCGTCCGCACTGGTGAAGCTGGTTCAACAGGAGACCGAGTCGGCTGCGCTGCGCCAATACCTACGCCGTCATCGAGGTGACGGACGGGTGACCAGCGCTCTTGCCCGCGTGGAAGTTGTCCGGGCCGTATCGGGCGGAGGCGCTAGTGCGATCGGTCACGCTCGCAGAACACTGGCCCGTATCGACCAGATCCACCTCGACCGCCCGCTCCTAGACGACGCCGCCACAATCGAGCCATCCACCGTGCTCCGCTCCCTGGATGCCATCCACCTTGCCTCCGCCCGCCTCCTCGGCTCCGATCTCCGGGCGGTGGTGACCTACGACCAAAGGATGGCTACCAGCGCATCTGGGCTCGGACTGCAGGTCGAGACGCCAGCCTGATACCCAATAAGACGTGTCGCGTAGACGCGACGCCTATCCCCCCACGCCGGGAAAGAGCGCATTCCGGACCGCCGGGTCGGACGACCCCGGCGCCGGGAAACTGCGGACCTCGTTCAAAGGCGTCCACCGCCAGCCGAAGACTTCGTACCGGTGGTCGAGTCACAAGTGAGATGGCCAATGTGCTGACCTGCTTGTGCATGCATCTCCGTGACGGGCCTTGCCAGCATGCGGGTCCCGACTGGACGCCCCCCCACGAGGAGGATCAGCGCCTCATCTCCTGCGCCGCTGGGCCGACCCAGCAGTCCACGACGGCCCGTAGCGCATCAGGCGTACGGGCCTTCGGACCCCGATGAACCGACCCGCACGAAAAGCGGATGTGCCATAAGGGCATTATCTTAACGTTGATAGCACAAGTGTCGTACCGCCCTGAGCAGCACTTTTGTTCAGCGGAGACGATGGGATCGAACCCCACGACCCCTGCTTGCAAAGAATCCCACGCTGAGCGTTGTGCGACCACACTTCGTACGCTCGAAGCGGTCAAGCCCTGCCGCGCGATCTTCCCCAGGGACCTCTCCAGCGTTGCCCGGCCAGACCCGGACAACAGCGGTTCGGGATCGGCCGGAACGCCTACCATGGTCCTGTGGTCAGCGGAGCCAGGCAGACCAGCCGTCCGGCACCGCCTTTGGCGCTGCTGCGTGAGCATCGCGATGAGATCCTGCGCCTGGCCGAGAAGCGAGGGGTGTCCAACATCCGGATCTTCGGTTCGGTAGCGCGCGGTGATGCCACCCCCGACAGCGACATCGACCTGCTCGTGGACCTCGAGGCCAGAGAGAGCGGCTTTGACCTTGTTGCATTCGAGATGGATCTCGAGGCTCCGCCCGGCCCCGGGGACGCCAAAGTGCCTCCACCGCGTCAACCCGCACGCCCTGGAGGTCCACGCATGCCCGCCCGCCGCCACTTCGGCTCCGTCCGCAGACTCCCCTCTGGCCGCTACCAGGCCAGCTACTGGCATCTGGCCCGAGCGCCACGTCGCCCCTGAGACGTTCACGACCAAGGGCGAGGCTTACGCGTGGCTCAGCACCGTCGAGGCGGATGTCCTCGAGAGGCACGACGGCGAGCAGCATGACCCCCGATCGCTCGCTCTCGTCGCTGAATGCCCACACGGACACGACGGTAGAGGCAACGTCCGACCGCTACTCGATGAATTCCCTTTCGCTCACGGATCGCGCACGCCGCTCCTGACCAGCCACTTATCAAAGGCCCGGAGATGACAAAAACCCAGGCCACGCCTGGGTTTTTCGAAGTGGAGACGACGATGCCTTATTCGAACTTCCGTGAGCTGCAGGAACGGCTCTTTGCCGTCCGCCTACACGAGCCGTAAGCCCAAGCTCACCGCCACGCTGGACCGCGCTTCGTCCCGGGTGGCGAAGCCGGCGTCCTCACCTGGCTCGACCAGACTCGGAAGGGCGAGAGCCGCCACGGCCAGATGCCACGCGTCCATGGCACGGATGGCGTGCTCACGAACGAGGCCGAGGGCACGCTCCTCGACGTCCCCTTGATCGGCGGCTACCACGGTCACCGAACCGTCTGTTCCCAGGTCTCCGTCGAGCAGTGCCAACAGGCCAGCCTCGTCTCCTCGTCCGGCTCGGGCCGCACGCACCAACGCGCCCGACACCTCGATGCGGGTCCAGGTCCCGGTGATGAGCCCGATCTCTTGGTTCGCGAGCAAGGACGTTGCCTGTTCGTGTCCGGGCTCGTCGGCCAGGTAGGCCCGTGCCAACATCGACGAGTCGAGGTAGGCGATCACACCCTCTCCCGATCCTCGGCCAGGAGCCGGTCGAGGATCGGACCGACACCCTTCGTCGATCCGACGATCCGACGACGCCTGGAGGCGTCGACGGCTGCACCGCCCGCCGACCGGAGCACCCCCAGGGCCGCCGCTCGTGCACGAAGCCGGGTGCGCCGATCGCCCTCGTCAGCATCGACCGCGGCGTCGAGGATCTCGTTGGCCACGGCGTTGACGCTCTGACCGGCCCGGGCAGCGCGCGCTGCCAGTCTGCGGTGGATGTCGTCGGGAACCCTGAGCAAGATCTGTTTCATGCCCTCATGCTATCAACTAATAAATGTGATATCACAAGACCCGTGGAGAAGACGATGTCCTATTCAAACTCCTCTGAGCTGCGGGAACGGCTCCAGGTCATCCCTCGAGCGCCGTGAAAGTGGCCCACTTCCGACCTCCGGGATCGGCAAAGTCCGTGTACACACTGGTGCTACAGTGTCGCACATGGAGATCGGGGTGCGTGATCTACGAAACCGGACCAGCCAGGTAATCGATGCGGTCCGGGCGGGTGAGCGGGTGATCCTCACCGTCCACGGCGAGGCGATCGCCGACATCGTCCCCCACGCTCGACGGTCCCGCTGGGTTCCGGGAGATCTCCTGCGTCGCGGGCTGGTGGAGCAGGCCGCCGACCCGGGTCTGCGTGATGACCTTCATGTGCTCGCCGGGCAGACCTTGGATGAGCTTTGAACGACCCAGCCGGACTTCTCGACACCTCGGTGTTTATTGCCGGCGAGGTGGACCGACCGCTCGGGGAGTTGCCCGACCGGGTGACGGTGTCGGTCGTGACCATCGGCGAGCTCGAGCTGGGTGTGCTGAGCGCGGCAGACGACGCGACGCGCGCACGTCGAGCGGGCACCCTGACATTGGCACGAAGAGTGGATCCTGTGCCGATCAGCGAGTCAGTGATGACGGCGTGGGCTCGTCTCGTCATCGACTGCCGTAGCGCCGGCATCCAGCGGACCGTGAAGCTGACCGAC
>JAKBAX010000104.1 GCA_021808785.1 Actinomycetes bacterium
TTGCTCGTCGACCCAGACCCCGGTCCGATCCAGCCGGGTGTCGGTGAGGTCGGGGAGGGTGCGGCGCAAGGCGATGAGCCGGCGGTACCACTCCAGCAGGGTGGCGTGGTCGGGTTGGTCCAACTCGGACCAGTCGAGCACGGACCGGGCGAAGGTTCGTGGGTCCTGGGGGTCGGGCACCGCCTCGGGCGACCAACCGAAGTAGGAGAACTCCGAGCGCCGGCCTTCCGTCACGGCCCGCCCCAGATCGCGGTCGGGAAAGTCGGTGAAGTACTGCCAGGGGGTCGAGGCTCCCCACTCCTCGCCCTGGAAGATCATCGCGACGAAGGGGGCGGTGAGCAGGAGGGCCGCGCTCACCTGCAGGCGCCCGCTCGCCATCAGGGCGGCGCTGCGCTCGCCGCCCGCCCGGTTGCCCACCTGATCGTGGTTCTGGGTGCAGACCACGAAGCGGTCGCCGGACAGCCCGACGGGAGCCCGCCCGTGGGTCCGGTCCCGGTGCTCGGAGTAGACCCCGTCGTAGACCCAGGCCTGCCGCAGCGCCTTGGCCAGTTCGGCCAACCCCCCGAATTCCGAGTAGTAGCCGTTGCGCTCTCCGGTGAAGACGGCGTGCCACGCATGGTGCCATTCGTCGGCCCACGATGCGTCGAGGCCGTAGCCGCCTTCGGCGGTGGGCCGGACGAAGCGCGGATCGTTGAGATCGGACTCGGCGATGAGCCACAGCGGCCTACCCGTGTGGGCCGCCAGCGCTGACACTTCAGATGACAGTTGTTCGAGCAGATGGACGGCCGACTCATCGGCCAAGGCGTGGACCGCGTCCAGGCGCAGGCCGTCGAAGTGGTAGTCGGCGAGCCACATGAGGGCGTTGTCGATCAGGTAGCGGCGGACCTCGTCGCTGCCGGGTCCGTCCAGGTTGATCCCGTCACCCCAGTTGGTTCGGTGGGAGGCGGAGAAGTAGGGACCGAATTCGGACAGGTGGTTGCCGGCCGGTCCGAGGTGGTTGTACACCACGTCCAGGATCACCCCGAGCCCAGCCCCGTGGCAGGCGTCGATCAGGCGTCGCAGCCCGGCCGGCCCGCCGTAGGCGCGGTGCGGGGCGTACAGCCCCACGCCGTCGTAACCCCAGCCTCGCTCACCGGCGAAGCTGGCCACCGGCATGATCTCCACCGCGTCGACCCCGAGACCGACGAGGTGGTCGATCCTCGCCGCGGCGCCCTCGAAGGTGCCCTCGGGGGAGTAGGTGCCGACATGCATCTCGTACAGCACCGCTCCTGGCAGATGGAACCCGGACCATCCGCGGTCGGTCCACTGATGTGACGAGTGCTCGACCACTTCGGACAGCCCGTCGACGCCGTCGGGCAACGCGGCCGAGCGGGGATCGGGACGGACCGGGCCGCCGTCCACCCGGAACCCGTAGCGGGTGCCGGGGCCGGCGGCGGTGACGGTCCGCCGCCACCAGCCCCGCCCGGATTCCTCCATCGGCGCCCCGCCCGGGTCGGCGGCCAGCACCAGGTCGACCTGCCGGGCGCCAGGCGCCCACACCTCGAATGTCCACACCGGGGCGGCCCTCTCAGCTCTCCAGCACCGCGACCGGGCCGTGGCCGAGGAACCCGCCGACGCGGTGCCGCCCGCCGCGCACCTCCGAGCCGGCGCCGACGACGGGACGCCAGCGCCGGTCCGGGAGATCCACGAAGGTGTCGTCCCAGTCCCCACCCAGCCGCCACAGGTGCCGGCCGACGAGGACCGTGAGACGGCCCCGGGTGAAGGCGATCAGGTGGTCGGCCTTGGCCCCGGTCACGCCGAGCGGCTCGTAGGTCGCCGTCGTGTACAGCTCCGGGCGGCGGCGACGGTGGCCCAGCAGCCGGCCGGTCAACCACAGCTTGGCCTGCGCGTGGGCGGCCCGGTCGTACTCTACGGCCAGGCAGTCGGCCCGCCAGGAGTTGGTGGCGCCCAGGTCGGCGGCGTGCCGGTCGTAGTCGATCGGTCGCCGGTTGTCCGGGTCGACGAGCGAGTTGTCCCATGTCTCGGTGCCCTGGTAGATGTCGGGCACTCCGGGACAGGTGAGCAGCAGTGCCTGCTGGGCCAACGAGGCGGCCCGTCCCAGCTCGACGATCCTCTGCCGGCGGAGGAAAGCGCTCAGCTGGGCCACGAACTGCTCGTCCCCGACGGTGGACTCGATGAACTTGCGGAGCTGGTAGTCGTAGTCGGGATTGCCGTCGGCCCAGGTGGTGTGCACCTTGGCTTCCTTGGCGGCCTTGTCCATGTAGGCCAGGAGCCGGTCGGTCTCGATCGGCCAGGCCCCGACGAGCGTCTGGAACAGGAGGTAACGGGCGTTGTAGTCCGGCCCGTGGTCGCCGGCGTGGTGATCGGTCAGTCCCAACCACGTCGTCACCGCCTCCTCCCAGTACTCGGGTAGTTCGCTCAGGAGATTGATCCGGGCCCTGACGTCAGGGCTCCGCTTGGTGTCGTGGGTGGCCAGGGCCAACATGGCCGTCGGCTCCTTCCACCCCGCCGCCTCGGCGGCGGCGTGGAAGTCGGCCAGGGGGCGCCCGAAGCGACCCGGGTCGCCGCCCACCTCGTTGAGGGAGATCAGGCGGTTGTACCGGTAGAAGGCCGTGTCCTCGGCCCCCTTGGCCATCACCGGGGCCGACAGCTGGGGGAAGATCTGGGCGAACTCGGTCTCGCGGCCCCCGGGATGAGCCAGGACCAGCAGCTCGCCGATGAAGTCGATCAGATCGGGATCGGCCGCGGGGACCGCCTCCCTGGCCCCCCGCAGGGCCTCGGCCACGACGGCCCGGTCGCGGTCGCCGAGCATCCGGTCGGGCTGCACATAGGTCCGGTACACGGGGAAGGCGGCCAGCACCGCCTCGAGGGCCTCGTTGACCTCGCTCCGGGTCCGGTCCCGCTGCCGCCGGTGGCCGTCGCAGATGGCATGCAGCAGCCGGGTCAGGCGGTCCATCTCCGGAGCCAGCTCGTCCTTCATGATCTGCAGCTTCGATTGCCGCATGACCTCTGCGTAGCCGCCCGGCTCCCCGGTGAGGCGGGTGTAGCAACTGGTCATGGCGTCCTCGCCCGAGGGGTCGACCATCACATTGGTCACCCGGGCCAGGAAGTCGTACCCCGTGGTGCCCTCGACCGGCCACGGAGGGAGCGGCTCGTCGGCTTCACGGATCTTCTCGACCACCACGTAGGCGTCGGGAGCCAGGCGGCGCAAGCGCTGCAGGTAGCCCTCCGGGTCCCTCAAGCCGTCGACGTGGTCGACCCGCAGCCCGGTCACCGAGCCCTCGCGGACCAGGCGCCCTATCGTCTCGTGGGTGTCGGCGAAGACCCGGTCGTCCTCGACGCGCAGCCCGACCAGCGTCTCGATGTTGAAGAATCGCCGGTAGTCCAGCTCCACCCGAGCCGTCCGCCAGTACGCCAAGCGGTAGTTCTGCCGGCACAGGAGCCGGTCCATCTCGTCGGGGTTCAGGTTGAGCGCGACGAGCTCCGCGTCGACCGCGTCGCCGATACCGGGGTCGGAGGCGAGCAGGGCGGACAGTCGCTCTCGGAGGGCCTCCTTCTGCTCGTGACGAACCCGAACCGTCGTCGAATCGGTCAGCGCGGCGTGCGGCAGGGCGCCGAAGGCGGCCGCCAGCGCGCCGAGGGCCTCCGATCCGGCGCGGGTGGCGGCCCTCTCCAGCAGGCCGTCGAGGGTTCGCGGCGACAGCGGCAGTTCGTGCTCGAAATAGCGGACGGCGAAGTCGGCGCCATCGCGTTCAACCCGGATCTGGCGCTCTTCGAGCACCCGCCCGTACCGGTTGCCGAGCACCGGTACCAACACGGTGGGTTCGTGGCGGCTCGTGTCACCCGGCCAGTCGATGTCGAAGTAGGTGGCGTACAGGCTGGACGGTCCGTTCTCCAGCACATCCCACCACCAGCGGTTGACCCGCCCGTCGATGGCCATGTGGTTGGGGACGATGTCGATCGTGAGTCCCATGCCGTGCGACCGTCCGGCCGCCACCAGATCGCGGAACCCCTCCTCGCCGCCGAGGGCGGCGGACAGGTGCGCATGGTCGACCACGTCGTAACCGTGGCTGCTACCGGCCCGGGCCTCGAGGATGGGGGACAGGTACAGATCGCTGATGCCGAGCTCCTCCAGGTACGCCAGGCGGGAGGCGGCCATCGAGAAGTCGAACTCGCCCCGCAGCTGGAGCCGGTAGGTGGCTCGCCGGACGGTGGCGCCCGGGCCGGTCATGCCCCGGCCGGGATCAGGAGCGCGACGGGACCGGCACCGCGTCGCGGACCGCGTTCGAGGCGCGGTCGAGCATCAGGCCCAGGCCGATGGCGAGCAGCCAGCTGTCCTTGGCCAGCGCCGTCCCCTGCTGGCTGGGACGAATGCCGTCGACGGTCATGCCCGGGATCCGGAGGTAGAGGCCGAGGAGACCGGCGGAAAAGGCGCTCAACCCCACGCCGGCCACCCCGGGGCTGATGAAGGGCGCCAGGAGGGCCCCCCCGAGCCCGATCTCGGCCGCCCCGAGCGCCTTCGTGAACAGTCGGGGCTCGATGGCGGCGAACTGGGGGTAGGCCGTGCTGGCCATTCCATGGACGCCCTTGTGCATCTCCTCGTCGTCGGAGCGCAACTTGTTGATGCCCGAGTTGAGGATGAAGGCCCCCGTGATGGCTCGGGCCGGCAGATGCCAGAGTCGGAATTTCACGAGGGGCTTATACCCAATCACGGCTGGGGAAGCCTCACGATGGTGAAGAAGAAATCGTCGATCTGTCGCACCACCTGGCTGAAGGCGTTGAAGTCCACCGGCTTGGTCACATAGGCGTTGGCGTGCAGGTCATAGCTGCGAGCCACGTCGTCCTCGGCGTCGGAGGTGGTGAGCACCACGCAGGGGATGGACCGCAGCCCGGGGTCGGCTTTGATGACCGATAGCACCTCGCGCCCGTCGAGGCGGGGCAGGTTGAGGTCGAGCAGGACCAGGTCGGGCCGCCTCGCCCCCTCGTGGGGCGGCTCCTGGCGTAGGTAGCGAACCGCCTCCTCCCCATCGTTCAGCACCTCCAGGGTGTGGAGCAGCTTGCTCTCCTCCAGCGCCTCGGTCGTCATGAGGACATCTCCGGGGTCGTCCTCCACCAGGAGGATCCTGACCTCAGGCGTCGGCGGTTCGGGCGAGGTCGGCGGGTTGAGCGGAGCGTCGGCCATCAGACGGGTCCTCCAATGAGGTGACGGGAAGGGTGAAGTAGAAGCGGGTGCCTCCGGAGAAGGCGGTGTCCAGCCAGATGTGGCCGCCGTGGAACTCGACGATCTTGCGGCACATGGCCAGGCCGATACCAGTTCCGGCGTAGGCATCGCGTCCGTGAAGACGCTGGAATATCACGAATATCCGCTCCTCGAAGCGGGCCTCGATGCCGATGCCGTTGTCCTCCACCGACAGCAGCCATTCTCCGGCGCCGTCGGGGTTGGGGCGGCACCCGACGCGCACCACAGGTGGCTCGTCGCCGTGGAACTTGATGGCGTTGCCGATGAGGTTCTGGAACAGGGCCACGAGAAGGCTGCGGTCCCCGGCCACTTCGGGGAGCGCCGCGGTCGGCTCCACCGAGGCCCCGGTGGACTCGACCGTGCCGGCCAGGTTGCGCAGGGCGGCCTCGAGACAGTCGTCGAGGCTCACCGGGACGAACTTGTCGGTCGTGCGACCGATCCGGGAGAAGGCCAGCAGGTCGTTGATCAGGACCTGCATCCGCTTGGCCCCGTCCACCGCGAAGGCGATGTACTGCTCCCCCCGCTCGTCGAGCTGGCCGCCGTAGCGCTGTTCGAGGAGCTGGCAGAAGCTGGCCACCTTGCGCAAGGGCTCCTGGAGGTCGTGGGAGGCCACGTAGGCGAACTGTTCCAGATCCTCGTTGGAGCGGGCCAGCTCGGCGTTGGCCGCCTCCAGGCTCTCCTGCGCCGTCTGGACCCGGGCCACCTCGGCGAAGATGCGCCCCCGCATGGCCTCGATGTCCGACGCCAGCTCGGCCACCTCCACCGGACCGGTGCGCCGGACCTCGTGGGCCAGATCACCGGCGGTGACCATCCGGGTGTCGGCGGCCACCTCGGCCAGCGGGCGGATCACCACGCGGCGCAGCGCCATCCATACCGCCACGCCGTCGAGCAGCAGGAGCACCAGGGCGGTAAGAATGACGCTCAACAGCTGGTCGGTGGCCGTTCCGAGGCCCGCCCGCGCCCGCTGATGGTCGGCGGCCAGGCGGTTCTGCAGGGTGGTGAAGGCGCTCCTCAACGAATCGAAGGCGTTCTTGCCCGCGATCAGAGTCGAGTCGGAGGGCACGGTCGGCTGGTGGGTGGCCGCCACGGCCGCGATGGACGGCGACGCATACCGGTCGGTCCAGGTGCGGGCTCGTTCCTCGACGACGCCGAGCAGGCGCCCGGCCAGCGAGCCCGGGGCGAGGAGGGCGGCCAGCTGCTCGGCGGCGACCGAGGCGTCGGACCGGCCCGCGTCGTAGGGGTCGAGGAAGAGACGCTGGCCGCTCAGCGCGTAGCCCCGCACGCCGGTCTCCTCGTCCACGTAGTCCCCGAGCAGCCGGCTGACCAGCGTCTCGGCCGGATCGATACGGTCCAGGAGATTCCGGCGCTGGTCGAGCAGGTGCTGGTAGGCCAGGCCACCCGAGATCCCGGCCGCCACCATGATCACCCCCGAGAAGGCGAACAGGGCACCCAGCAGCTGCCGCATGCGCAGGGGACGCCCGTGCCTCACCAACGTTGGCCCGCGCCCAGCAGGAAGGCGGCCACGTCGTCGGGGAGGGGTCCCCCGTTGGCCCTCTCGGCGGCCGCGATCAGCTCGTCGGCCAGGGCCCCGAGGGCCAATCCGCGCCCGACCGCGTCGTCGGTCAGCTCCACGAGCCCGGTGACCTCGAGGCGCTGGCCGTCGGGGGTGCGTCCTTCGACCAGACCGTCGGTGAAGAGCACCAGGGCCCAGTCCGCCCCCAGGTTCACGTCGGTCGCCGGCCACCACGCCTCGTCCACCAGGCCGAGCAAGGGGCCCCGGGCGATGGGCTCGTCGGGCGCCACCCGCTCGCGGCGGATGAGCAGGGGGGCCGGGTGACCGCCCAGGCGGACTGTGGCGGTCGACAGATCCGGGGCCAGCGTGATGTCGCAGACGGTGGCGAAGACGTCCTCGGCGTGGCGCTCGACCGCCAGTACCCGCTGCAAACCACCGAGGATCAGCTCGGTGGGGGTGTCGGCCAGCACGAGGGAGCGCCACGCCACCCGAAGGGCCACGCCGAGGGCGGCTTCGTCGGGCCCGTGACCGGTCACGTCGCCCATGAGCACCCGGATGCTTCCGTCGGGCAGCTCGATGCCGTCGAAGAAGTCGCCGCCGAGCAGGGCCCGCCCGCCGCCCGGCCGGTATCGGGTGGCCCAGGTGAGTGCCGGGTTGGAGATGATGGGCCGGGGGAGAAGGCCCCGCTCCAGCCGGGCCTTCTCGGCCGCCAGCATCTCGGCCTCGGCCAGGCGGCGGGCCGTCTCCTGGCCCCGGCGCCGCTCGACCGCGTACCGGACGGCCCGGACCAGCTCCTCTCCCGACACGGTTCCCTTGACCAGGTAGTCCTGGGCGCCCTCGGCGACGGCCAGTTCCCCGAGGTCCCGGTCCACCTGCCCGGTCAGCACGATCACGGGGATGCGGCCGGCGATCCGTAGCGTCCGGCGCAGCCCCTCGAGGCCCTCCGAATCGGGCAGGTAGAGGTCGAGCAGGATACAGAGCGTGCGGGAGGTGATGCGCGCCTCGGCACCGGCCACCGTGGTGGACCACACCGGGGCGAAGGTGGGCTCGGCGTCGGCCAGCAGCTCCTCCACCAAGAGCGCGTCGCCCGCATCGTCTTCCACGAGAAGGATTTCGGCGCTCTCCACGCCGTTCCGCTCGCGCTGCCTGGAAACCACAGTTCGGTCACGATAACCGCCAGCGGGCCGCATGCCTTCACGCGGTGGCAGGCGAGCTCGATGCTGATCGTCGTCGGAGCGGGGCCGGTGGGTGGGAACATCGCCGATCGGGCCCGTCGCGGGCCGCTTCGGGCCCGTCTCGGCCGCGGTCGGCCCGGGTCAGCGGGCCGGCTGGTACCTGGCTATCTCGGCCCGGCCGACGACCATGTGGTGGACCTCGTCGGGACCGTCGGCGAAGCGGAGGGTGCGCTGCGATGTGTACATGTCGGCGAGCGGCGTCCACTGGGAGATGCCGGTGGCGCCGTGGATCTGGATGGCCCGGTCGATGATCGTGCAGACCCGCTCGGGCACCATGGCCTTCACCGCGCTGACCCACACCCGGGCGTCGACGTTGCCCATCAGGTCCATGGCCCGGGCCGCTTTGAGCACCATCAGGCGCATGGCTTCGATCTCGATCCGGGCCTGGCTGACCCACTCGGTGTTCTTGCCCAGGGAGATTATGGGCCGGCCGAAGGCCTGGCGGGAGAGGCCCCTTTCGACCATGAGCTGGAGGGCCTTCTCGGCCGCCCCGATGGATCGCATGCAGTGGTGGATGCGGCCCGGGCCGAGCCGGATCTGGGAGATCTCGAATCCCCGTCCCTCGCCGAGCAGGACGTGGTCCCTCGGGACCCGCACGTCGGTGAAGCGCAGGTGCATGTGGCCGTGGGGGGCGTCGTCGTGGCCGAAGACGGTCATGGGGCCGAGGACCTCGACGCCCGGGGTGTCCATCGGTACCAGGATCTGCGACTGCTGGAGGTGGGTGGCCGCGTCGGGGTTGGTGCGGACCATGACGATCATGATCTTGCAGCGGGGGTCGCCGGCCCCGGAGATGTAGTACTTCTCGCCGTTGATCACCCACTCGTCGCCGTCGAGGATGGCCTGGCAGGCGATGTTGCGGGCGTCGGAGGAGGCCAGGTCGGGCTCGGTCATGGCGAAGGCGGAGCGGATCTCACCGGCGAGGAGCGGTTCCAACCACCGCTTCTTCTGCTCCGGCGTGCCGACCCGCTCCAGCACCTCCATGTTCCCGGTGTCGGGGGCCGAGCAGTTGAGGCACTCCGAACCGAGGCGGGTCCGGCCCAGCTCGAAGGCGATGTAGGCGTAGTCCAGGTTGGCCAGCCCCTCGCCGGTCTCGGCGTTGGGCAGGAAGAAGTTCCACAGCCCGGCGTCTTTGGCCTTGGCCTTGACCCCGTCCAGCAGCTCCAGCTGGCCGGGGGCATAGCTCCAGCGGCCGGGCTTTTGATCGTCGAGGGCGAAGAACTTCTCCTCCATCGGCCGCACCTCGTCGTCGAGGAACCTCCTCACCGCCTCGAGCAGCGGCCGGGCCTTCTGGGAGATGGCCAGGTTGTACAGGTCACCGCCGAAGTCGTCGGTGTTCAACGGGTTGGCGGGCATGGCGACCTCCGGAGGTCAGTAGGGGGCGATGTTCTCGAAGTAGCGCCTGGGGTTGGCGACCAGCATGGTGTCTATCTGATCCTCGTCGACCCCGTGCTCCCTCAGGTACGGCAGGACGTCGTCACCGATGTGGAGGTAGTGCCACTGGTCCATCATCGAGATGACATTGGGGTCGATCCAGTCGATGTAGCACGCCGCGTCGTGGGACAGCACCATCCGGTCCGCGTAGCCTCGCCGACACATCTCCACCACGATGTCGCAGCGCTTGTCGAAGGTGGCGTCCCCGGCGTGGATGCCGAAGCGGTCCATACCCAGGACGAACCCCAGATCGGCCAGAGCCGAGAGGTGGTCGGCGTCGGTGCTGTCCCCGCTGTGGCCGAGGACGACGCGCCCCGGGTCGACCCCCTCCTCCCGGCACAGGAGCCTCTCGACCTCCAAGCCGGTGTGATGGCCGGGGTGGGTGTGCACAGTGATCGGCGCCCCGGTCCGGCGGTGGGCCCGGGCCACCGCCCGCATCACCCGGGCCACGTCACCGGTCATGCCGTGCTCGTCGATGGCGCACTTCAAGAAGGCCGCCTTCACCCCGGTCCCGGCGATGCCCTCGGTGATGTCGCGGGCGAACATGTCGACCATCGGGTCGGCCACCTCCACCCCTACGGCGGCCAGGGCGGGGCCGCGGAAGTGGAAGAAGAAAGGCACGGAGTCGTAGGTGTAGCAACCGGTCGCCACGATGATGTTGAGCTCGGGCACCTGCTCGGCGATGGTGACGATCCGGGGGATGTAACGCCCCAGCCCGACGACGGTGGGGTCGACGAACGTCCTGGTCCCCTGCGCCGCCGCCGCCTTCAGCTTGGCCACCGCATCGGCCACCCGGTCCTCCTCGCGCCCCCATTCGTCGGGATAGTTGATCTGGACGTCGGGCGTCAGCACGAAGATGTGCTCGTGCATGTAGGTGCGCCCCAGCTCGGTCGTGTCGACCGGACCCCTCACCGTCTCCACCTGTGGCATGGGCCCGACCTTAATCACAGGGTCTGCGCTAGACACGGGGCGTGCCCTACGCCGCCCATGGAGAAGTCCGCCTCTATTACGAGACCTTCGGAGACCCGGCGGCGCCGCCGCTGCTGCTCGTCAACGGGCTCGGCAGCCAGAGCATCAATTTCCGGGACGAGTGGTGTGACCTGTTCGTCGCGGCCGGCTTCTTCGTCATCCGCTTCGACAACCGGGACGTCGGACTGTCCACCCGGATCGAAGCCGGGCCGCAATACACGCTGGCGGACATGGCCGGCGACGCACTGGCCGTGCTCGACGATGCCGGGGTGAGCCGGGCCCATGTCATGGGCGTCTCCATGGGCGGGATGATCGTGCAACGCCTGGCCATCGACCACCCGGGCCGCCTTTTGTCCATGACCTCGGTGATGTCGACCACCGGCGACCCCGACGTCGGCCAGCCTACCCCCGAAGCCCTCGCCGCCCTCACCACCCCGGCGCCCGTCGACCGGGATGGGGCCATTGCCCAGCACCTCGCCAACAACCGCATCTACGGCAGCCCGGCCCACTTCGACGAGGCCCGTCTGCGGGCCAATGCCGCCGCGGCCTACGACCGGGCCCACTACCCCGAAGGTGTCCGGCGCCAGTTCCTCGCAGTGGGGGCCGACGGCAGCCGGACCGAGGCTCTGCGCTCGGTCGCCATGCCGGCTCTGGTGCTGCACGGCGACTGCGACCGGCTCATCGACATCAGCGGCGGGCGGCGTACCGCGGAGGCCATCCCGGGGGCCCGGTTCGTGGCCCTGGAGGGCATGGGCCACGACTACCCGCCGTTCTACTGGGAGCGGATCGTGAGCGAGGTTGCCAACCACGCCGACCCGGCTGCGAAGATCCAATCATGACCGACGCAGCCGCCCTCATCGAGGAGCGGATCGGCCAGCTCCTCGGGCAGGCCGACCCGAAGTCCACCCCCATGGAGGAGTTCCGGGGCGCCCAGTACGACCTGGGCCTGGCCTGGGTCCATTTCCCCGAAGGTCGGGGTGGCCTGGGCGTGGCCCCGTCACTGCAGAACCGAGTGGAGGCGGCGCTGCGCCAGGCGGGCGCCAGAGCCCCCGACAGCCGCCACTTCTTCGGCCTGACCATGGCCGGCCCGACCGTGGTCACCAACGGCAGCGAGGAGTTGAAGGACCGGCTGCTGCGGCGAATGTTCACCGGCGAGGATTCGTGGTGCCAGCTGTTCAGCGAGCCCGGTGCCGGCTCCGACCTGGCCAGCCTGGCCACGCGGGCCGTGCGAGACGGCGACGAGTGGGTGATCACCGGCCAGAAGGTCTGGAACACCCTCGCCCACATCGCCGACCGGGGGATGCTCGTCACCCGGACCGACCCCGACGTGCCCAAGCACAAGGGACTGACCTACTTCGCCCTGGACATGCACGCCCCCGGCGTCGAGGTGCGCCCCCTGGTCCAGATCACCGGCGAGGCCGAGTTCAACGAGGTGTACATCACCGAGGTCAGGGTCCCCGACTCCGATCGCATCGGAGAGGTGGGGGAGGGCTGGCGGGTTGCCATGACGACCTTGATGAACGAGCGGACCACCATCGGGGGCGGGGGTGGAGCACCCGAGCGTGGCAGCGGGGCCATCGCCGAGGCCATCCGGATCTGGCGGGAGCTCCAACCGTGGGCCCGCCACGCCTCGGAGCGGGACCGGATGATGAAGCTGTGGTGCACTTCCGAGGCTCTGCGCCTCACCAACATGCGGGCCGGCCAGAACCGCAAGGCGGGTAACCCCGGGCCGGAGGGATCCATCGCCAAGCTCATGTTCGCGGAGCTCAACAAGGACATCTACGAGCTGTGCGTGGACCTGCTCGGGCCGGCCGGGACCATCGGCTACGAGTACGAGATGAAGCGGCCCGACACTCTCGGTCTCACCGGCCCGGCCGGTTCCTCCCGCAAGATGTTCCTACGCTCCCGGGCCAACTCCATCGAGGGCGGCACGTCGGAGATCCAGCGCAACATCATGGGTGAGCGGGTCCTCGGCCTGCCCGGCGATGTTCGGGTCGACAAGGACCCGCCCTGGTCCAAGGTGCCCCGCTGATGCAGCCCCAGCCCGGCATCTTCTCGCTCGGAAACACCGAGCACTGCTTCATCGAGCTCGATCGGCGCCCCGATGCGGCGGCCGGTGCCGATGCCGCGCTGGTCATCGCCCTGGCCTCCCTCGCCGGGCCGCAGACGTCAGCCGGAGGTCTGAGCGTGGTGGTCGGGTTCCGCCCCGAGCTGTGGGCCTCGGTCGCACCGGAGGCGGCCCGGGCCGACGTCTCGCCCTTCGAGGCCATCACCGGCTCCGGGTTCGAGATGCCGGCTACCCAGCACGACGCCTGGTTCTGGATCGCCGGCGGTCAGCGCGACATCGTCTTCGACAGCGCGGTGAGGGTCATCGACCGCGTTTCCACGGTGGCCACCGTGGCGTCGGAGCTGCAGGGTTGGGTGTACCGCCACGACCGGGACCTGACCGGTTTCATCGACGGGACCGAGAACCCCTCGATGCTCGAGGCGCAGGCGGTGGCGGTGAGGCCCGAGGACGGATCCAGCGTGCTCCTGTTCCAGAAGTGGCGGCACCTGCCGACGTGGCGGTCGTTGTCCGACCACGACCAGGAGCAGGTCATCGGCCGCACCAAGCCCGACAGCATCCAGCTGGCCGACGATGTCCTGCCCGAGACATCGCATGTGGCCCGCACCGTGGTCGAGAACGACGGCGAGGAACTGGCCATCTACCGGCGTAACGTGGGCTACGGGGGCCCGACCGAGCACGGGACCGCCTTCGTCGGCTTCTGCGCGACACAGCACCCTCTGGACATCATGCTGCGCCGCATGGCGGGGGCCACCGAGGATGGCATCCGGGATGCGCTGACGAGGTACACGACACCGTTGTCCGGCTCGTACTACGTCATCCCGTCGGTCGACGCATTGGCCCGCTTCGTGCCGCTCGAAGGCGGCTGACCCGGCACCATGCGCATCAGCGGTCTCGACCACATAGTCCTGAACACTCCTGATCCCGAGCGGTCCCTGGCCTGGTACACCGACGTGCTGGGCCTGGCCGGCGAGCGGGTGGAGGAGTGGCGCCGGGGCAACGTCGCCTTCCCCTCGGTGCGAATCGACGCCGGGACCATCATCGACCTGTTCCGGTCCGATGGCGGCCCGGCCCGGTCGGCCAACCTCAACCACTTCTGCCTGGTGATGCCGGCCGCCGACTGGGAGCAGATGGTCGAGACCGGCGACATCCCGGTGGACCGGGGGCCGTCCGAGGTGTTCGGAGCCCGGGGCATGGGCCGGTCGATCTACACCCACGACCCGGATGGCAACACCGTCGAGCTACGCCGCTACGACGACTGACTGCCCAGGACCCCGGTCCCGAGTGTGGGGGGCGGGCGTGTCGGGGGGCGGGCGGGCGTGTC
>JAKBAX010000105.1 GCA_021808785.1 Actinomycetes bacterium
CGACCTCATCGGGTCCCAGCTGGGCGGGGCCATCGATATGAGCACCGACGGCGGCACCGTGGTGCAGCTGGTGGTCCCCCTCGACCAGGAGAGCGACGATCTGGCCCGGCTGTGAGCTCCTGGGCCGGACGCGAAGACGCCCGGCCTAACTCAGGCCGGGCGTCGGGGAAGCGGAAGCGGGGCTCAAGAGGCCCGGCGTTGGGCGGCCAGCCACGCCTTGCGCAGCTTGCGTCGCTCGTCCTCCGAGGTGCCGCCCCATATGCCGGACTCCTGGTTGGTGACCAGGGCGAACTCGAGGCAGGAGCGCTGGGCCTCGCACTGGAAGCAGACCGCTTTGGCCGACTCGATCTGCTCGATGGCCGGGCCGGTGCTGCCGATCGGAAAGAACAGATCCGGGTCGGTGTCCCGGCACGCCGCCTCGTCGCGCCAGTCGTCGATGTCCCACTCGATACTGCGGCTCCAGGTGAGCGCCACTGGTACTACCTTTCGGGGGAGTTTGTGAAAACAATCACGTACGTTGTAACGCCACCTCGTGTGCGTTCAGCGCAGCGGACATCAGAGTAAATGCCGGCACCAGCCGAATCAAGCCTTTGCAGAGTCAAATCTTCGATCTCTCGTAACGTTCCCGTCATATCCAACCGACAGGGGGCGGGCCTGCCCCCGAGGGTCGGAACCGAAAGCGGTTCACTCTAGGTGCGCGGCCGGGGCCGGACCAGCCGGAGGCTGTCGGGCTCCCACGCGAAGCGCAGCTCGGGGACCTCGCCGAGCGGTTCCCCGTCCATCTGGTAGGGCACCCGGTCCCGGGCGGTGACGGTGGCCGAGACCACGCCGGTGACGACCTCGGTGCGGCGGTGCCGGGGTGGGGTGCCGTCGGCCGGGGTGCGCAGCGCGGCCGCCGCCATCCCGATGACGGTCGGGGCGCCGAGGGAGCGCAGCACCACTGCGGTCAGCGGGGAGCTCAGGTCGGTGCCCGGGGCCAGGTTGAACGCCCGCTCGCCGATGAAGGTGTACGGGTTGCTGTTCAACACGATGGCGAAATAGCCGTCCTTCACCTCGACCTGCCGGCCTTCGACGGTCTCGAGGGTCACGGCGAAGTGGGGATGCCGGCGGTCGTAGGCGAAACCCCAGGTGCGCAGGGCGCAATAGGCGAAGAAGGCATGGCCGAGGTACCGCTTGAGGGCCGACCTTTTTTCCACCATGGAGACCACGGCGGCATCGAAGCCCACCCCGACGTGGAACAAGAAGCGTCGACCGTTGACATTGCCGAGCCCGACCGGCGTGATGGCGCCCGGTCCCGAGCCGAGCGCGGCCAGCAGCTCGCCGGTCGCCTCGATGGGGTCGTTGGTCATGCCGATGGTCCGGGCGAAGACATTGGTCGACCCGCCCGGCAGCACGCCGAGAGCGGTCTCGGTGCCGGCCAAGCCGTTGGCCGCCTCGTTGAAGGTCCCGTCGCCACCGAGCACGATCACCACGTCGGTGCGGCGCGCCGCCGCGCCCTGGGCCAGGCGGGTGGCGTGGCCCGGTCGGCTGGTCTCGGCGACCGACACATCGTGGTCGGCGGCCAGTGACTTCTGGATGACGACCCGGGCCCGGGCGGTCACCGAGGAGGCGGAGGCGTTGACGATGAGCAGGAGCCGCAAGGCCCGGGCTCAGCCGTCCGGGCTCGACGGCGGCTGGGCCACCGAGCGCATCTGGGCCACGCTGCGGGTCAGCAGGCGGGAGACCTGCATCTGGGAGATGCCCAGGCGGCGGGCGATCTCCGACTGGGTGAGGCCCTCGAAGAAGCGGAGGTGGACGATCTGGCGCTGGCGCATCGGCAACTGGTCCAGCATGGGCGCCAGGACGGCCCGCTGCTCGGCCCGGGCCAGCTCCTGGTCCTCGCCCCCGAGGCTCTCGCCGACCGAGTCACCCTCCCCCTCCGAGCGGGGGGCGTCGAGGGAGGCGAAGCGGTAGGCCTGGCCCGCTTCGAGGGCCTCCAGCACCTCCTCTTCCGACGCCTGCACCTCGGCGGCCAGCTCGGCGATGGTGGGGGAGCGGCCCAGTTCCTGGCCGAGGGGGTCCACCACCCGGCTGAGGCTCAGGTACAGCTCCTGCATCCGGCGGGGGGCCCGCACGGCCCAGCCCTTGTCCCGCAGGTGGCGCTTCAGCTCGCCGACGATGGTGGTGGTGGCGTAGGTGGAGAATTCGACGTTGAGCGTCGGGTCGAAGCGCTCCACCGCCTTGAGCAGACCCAGCGCCGCGACCTGGGTCAGATCCTCCAGGGGCTGGCCCCGGTTGGCGAAGCGGCGGGCCAGGTAGGCGGCCAGGCCCATGTGGGCCGCGACCAGCTCGTCGCGCAGGGTGACGTCGCGGGTCTGGGCGTATTCGGCGAAGGTCGCCTTGAGCGGCCCGCGGTCAGTCGCCCCTCTGTTGATCGGCCTTGGGTCATTCGGCATTGGCGGCGGCGTCTGAATGGCGACGCTTGACCAGTCGGAAGCGAGGACCCTCGGGGCCCGAGGTCAGATCGTGCTCGTCGACCAGCGCGCTGAGTATCACCCGGGAGAGGTCCGTGAGCCCTATCGGGATAATGTCCTCGAGGAAGCGGCCCTGGCCGGCCACCTGCAGGCTGCCCGGCTCGATCGAGTAGACCAGCTCCACGGTTCCGTGCCTACCGGTCGGCCCGGTCAGGCCGAAGCACAGCTCGTCGATGGCCAGGCGGAGATCCTCGATCTCATCGTAACTGAAGCCCAAGCGGCCGGCCAGGCCGGCCGCCGTCACCCGAGCCAGGCGGAGGAACTCGGGTCGGGCCGGCACCACCAAGCGGACTTCGTCGGCGTCAGTCACGATCGTCGGACGGTACCACTTGTGGGGCTCCCGGCCGACGGCGTGGGACGGGGGGTCGGTGCCGTACAGAGGCCGCGGCCGGGGTCAAGTGGCGCTCGGGGGGGCAGTTCTAGAAAAATGAAGCACATGAATGTTGTCGTCTGCGTCAAGCAGATCCCCGACGGGGACCAGTCTTCCTACAAGCTCGACCCGAGCTCCCACAACCTGGTGCGCGACGGGAAGCTGATACTCGACGAGTCGGATTCCTACGGCGTCGAGATGGGGTTGCAGCTGGCCGAGCAGGCCGGGGGTGGCGAGGTCACGCTGGTCTCCATGGCGCCGGGCTCCGAGACCAGCGGCCTGCGGACGGCCCTGGCCATGGGCGCGGCCAAGGCCATCCTGGTGAGCGACCCGGCCCTGGCCGGTAGCGACGCGCTGAGCACCGCCAAGGTGCTGGCGGCGGCCATCAAGCGGGCCGAGCCCGACCTGATCCTCACCGCCACCGAGTCGAGCGACGGCTATACCGGCACCATCCCGGTACAGATCGCCGAGATTCTGGGCCTGCCGGCGGTCACCTTCTCCAAGTCGGTGACCGTCTCGGGGGACAAGATCACCGTCGAGCGCCAGACCGAGGAGGGCTACGACCAGGTCGAGGTGCCGTTGCCCGCGGTCATCAGCGTGACCGCAGGTGTGGTCGAGCCCCGGTACCCGTCGTTCAAGGGCATCATGGCGGCCAAGGGAAAGCCGGTCGAGGAGCTGAAGGTGTCCGATCTCGGCCTCGACGACGCCTCCGTGGGGCGCGCCGGGGCGGGCCAGGAGGTCACCGGCGTGGAGCCGGCCGAGGCCCGCAAGGCGGGCGAGATCGTCGTCGACGAGGGCGAGGCCTTCCAGCACATCATCAGCTATCTCGAGCGCATCAAGGTCATCTGAGGAAGGTTAGAAACATGGCACTCAATTCAGTCTGGGTCGTGGTCGACCGCTCTGCCGACAAGGTGGCCTCGGTGGCCTTCGAGCTGCTCACCAAGGCCCGTCAGGTCGCCGCTTCGGTGGAGGCCGTCACCTGGGGCGACGCCTCGGGCATCGCCGAACAGATCGGCGCCTACGGCGCCACCGCACTGCACACCGTCGGGGACCTGGGGGGCGGCCTGCCCGGCCCCGCGGTAGCCGCCGCCATCGCCGAGAAGGTCTCCGGCGGCTCCGGCCCCGACGCCATCTTCCTGGCCCAGAGCTACAACGGACGCGACATCGCCGGGCGCCTCTCGGCCCGCATCGACGTGCCGGTCCTCACCAACATCGTCAACTTGAGCGAGGACGGGCTCACCACCGAGCACGCCATCTTCGGTGGTACCGAGATCCTGAACGCCAAGTTCACCGGCTCCGGCCCGGGCCTATACGTGATCCGGGCCAAGTCCTTCGCCCCCGAGGAGTCGGGCGGCGCGGCGGCCGCGGTCGACACCTGGGCCGTGCCCGAGCTGGGCCCCGTCGGCGCGGCCAGGATCGTGTCCTCGCACGTCGAGGAGACACAGGGACCGAAGCTCGACGAGGCCGCCGTGGTGGTCTCCGGCGGGCGCGGCCTCGGTGACGCCGGCAGCTACAAGCTGATCGAGGATCTGGCCAAGCTGCTGAAGGGGGCCCCGGGCGCGTCCCGTGCCATCGTCGATGCCGGCTGGGTCCCCTACTCGCATCAGGTCGGCCAGACCGGCAAGACGGTCAAGCCGACCGTCTACATCGCTTGTGGCATCTCCGGTGCCACCCAGCACATGGTCGGCATGAAGAGCGCCAAGAACATCATCGCCGTCAACAAGGACCAGGAGGCTCCCATCTTCTCCATCTCCGACCTGGGCGTGGTCGGCGACGTCAAGAAGGTGCTGCCGCAGCTGATCGAAGCCCTGCAGAAGCGGGGCTGATCGCCGGGGCCGGCGCCGGCGCCGGGTCCGTTCAGACCAGGGGCCACGGGTACGGGTGATCCGTCCGGGGCTCCGGCAGACGCAGATCTTCGAGGAGCCGCCGGGCCCGCTTCATGAGGGCCCGGCATTCCTCGTCGTGGAGCAGGCCGGCGACGGGGTCGGGGATCCCGCCGGCCACGAGGCGTTCGATGGCCGCCAGGTCTTCGGCTTCCACTTCGTCGCCGGCGAAGTCCCAGATGACGGTCCGCAGCTTCTGCTGGACGTGGAAGCACAGGCCGTGATCGATGCCCCAGATACGGCCCTCGGCGTCGATCAGGCAGTGGCCGCCTTTGCGATCGGCGTTGTTGGCCAGGACGTCGAAGGTGGCCATGCGCTTGAGGACCCGGTGGTGGGTCGGGTCCTCGAGCAGGGTGAAGTAGTGCTGCTCGAAGTCGGCGTCCACGAACAGCTGCAGCGATCCGGGGCCGAGTGGGCCGTCCGCCAACTCCACGGTGGGGGGTACGAATCCCCAGCCCAGCGCCTCCGACAGCTCGTAGGCCGCCACCTCCCGCCGGTACAGGCCGTCGGGGAAGTCCCACAGCGGGCGCTCTCCCCGGCCCGGTTTGTAGATGGCGGTGATCCGGTCCTCGTCGCTGCCGCTACCGGTGCCGCCGCCGGCCGACACCGAGACGAGGAACGTGTTGTTGCTGCTCCACGGCATCCGGCCCTCGATCTCGATGGAGCCCGACGCGAGGAGCTCTGTCAATGCGGCCGGTGGCCGTTGGTCCGCGGGCACATGTGGCCTTCGGGGTCGATCGGGCGTCCGCAGAGGGTGCAGGCGGGCCGTCCGGCCGTCACCAGCTCGGCGCCCACCCGGACGATCACGGCGGCCGATTCCCTGGTGATTCCGATGCGGGCCGCCCCCCGGTCGGGGTCGCTCCCGCCGGTCCGCGCGGGCGGTCCCGGTTCGGGGCCGGCCGGATCGCCACCCTCGCCACCGTCGTCGTCGTCGTCGTCGTCGTCGTCGTCGTCCATCGATATCTCCTCGGCCAGGATGACGATGCGGTCGGCCGAGCTGTCGTAGGCCAGCTGGAGGCTGCCGACCGGCCACTCGGCCAGCACCGGCTCGACCAGGTCACCGGATCCCCGCGCCGCGGCCGCCTCGGGAGCCGGCAGGTCGGCGAGTATCTCGGCCAGGAACTGGGCCAGCGCGGCCACCTGCTGCTTCTCCAGCTTGAGCGTGAGCAGCTGCGACTCTTGGCGGGCCTGCATGTAGAACGTCCGCTGGCCCGGCTCACCGACGGCCCCGACTGTGGCCCAGTCGGCCTCCGGCAACTCGAACGACCGGCTCATGACCCGACCAGGTCGGTCAGATCGGAAGTGGAGTTGACGGCCAGCACGGTGGGTCCCACCGGCCCGTAGGAGATGGCGGTCACCGAGCAGGGCGAGATGACGATCCGCTGGAACAGGTCCAGGTGGGAGCCGAGGGCGTCGGCCACCGCGGCCTTGATCGGATCGGCGTGCGATACGGCCACGATGGCCTCTCCGGGGTGGCGCCGGCACAGCTCGGTGATGGTGTCGACGATCCGGGCCTGCATGGAGGTGAACGACTCGCCGCCGGGGAAGCGGAACCCGCTCGGGTAGCGCTGTACGGTGGTCCACTCGGGCCGCTTCACGAGCTCCTTCAGCTGGGCTCCGGTCCACTCGCCGAAGTCGCACTCGAGCAGGCCCTTGTGGGTTCGCACGGGCAGGCCCAGATCCTTGGCGATGGGCGCGGCCGTCTCGCGGGTCCGCTCCATCGGGGATGAGTAGACGGCGGTGATCAAGGGCCCGAGGGTGGCCGCCGCCGGGCGGCCGTTGCGGGCGCGGCGCGCCGCCGATGCCCTCTCGGCCCGCGCCGACGACCACCGCTCGAGGCGACCGGCGACGGTGTGGGCCTGGTCGCGCCCGAAATCGGCCAGGTGGAGGCCCGGGGCCCGCCCCGGCAGCACTTTGCCGGTGGTCGGTGTGGTGCCGTGGCGGACCAGTAAAACCAGCGTGGGGGCGGGCCCCGCCGGCTTCTTGCGCGCCGGCCGTGACGGGGTCTTGTCTGCGGGGGTGGTGGGCATTGCTCCCGATCAACCTAGTGTCTGGCGGATGGTGCCCTAGTCTCTGGCCGATGGTCTACAGCCGGCGGAGGGCGCTGGTCGAGCTGGCCGCAGAGATCGAGTCGTGCCGGGCCTGTCCCCGCCTGGTCGCCTGGCGGGAGCGGGTGGCCGAGGAGCGGCGGCCGTCGTTCCGGCACGAGGAGTACTGGGGGCGGCCCGTGTCCGGCTTCGGGGACCCCGAGGCGGCCATCGCGGTGGTGGGCCTGGCTCCGGCCGCCCACGGGGCCAACCGCACCGGCCGGATATTCACCGGGGACCGTTCGGGGGACTGGCTGTTCGCCTCCATGTACCGGGTGGGGCTCGCCAACCAGCCGGACTCGGTATCACGCCACGACGGGCTGGAGCTGTACGGGGTGTGGGTCACGGCGTCGGTGCGCTGCGCCCCGCCCGCCAACAAGCCGTCCCCGGCGGAGCGGGACCGCTGCCGGCCGTACCTCGAGCGGGAGTTGGAGCTGGTCGGTCCGCTAAGGGTGGTGGTCGTCCTGGGTCAGTTCGCCTACGACGTGGTCTGCCGTCTCCTCGGGGTCGGGCCCCGGCCCCGTTTCGGGCACGGGGTCACGGTGGGCGCCCCCGGCGGCCTCACCATCGTGTGTTCCTACCACCCCAGCCAGCAGAACACCTTCACCGGCCGGCTGACGGCCCCCATGACCGACGCCGTCCTCGAGCGGGCGGCCTCGCTGGCGGGGGTGCGGGGACCGGCCCGGCCCGGTGCCTGAGCTGCCCGAGGTGGAGCGGTACCGGCAGCTGGCGGAAGGGGCCGCCCTCGGACGGTCGATCTCGGCCATCCACACACCGGACGCGTGGTACCTGAAATACGGCTTCAGCGGGGCGGAGGCGGCCGCGGTGCTCACCGGTCGGATCTTCGTGGCCGCCCGGCGCCGGGGCAAGCTGATGATGCTGGACACCGACGACGGGCCGGTCCTCGGCCTGCGCTTCGGGATGAGCGGCCGGCTCCTGGTCGACGGCAGCCCGGGCGTGGACCAGCTCCTCTACGGCCGGGCCGCGGCTGATCCCCGCTACGACCGGTTCCGGATCGACTTCGCCGACGGGGGGTCGCTGGCGATGAGCGATCCCCGCCGGCTGGGCGGGGTGGAGCTGGACCCCGATCTGTCGCAGCTGGGCCCCGATGCGCTCGGTCTGTCGCCGGCCGAGCTGCGCCGCGCCCTGCGCGGTGGCCGCGTGGCGCTCAAAGCCCGCCTGCTCGACCAGTCCCGCATCGCCGGGGTGGGGAACCTGATCGCCGACGAGGTGCTGTGGCGGGCCGGTCTCTCGCCGCTTCGCCCGGCCGGTCAGATGTCGCCCGGCACCGTCGGGCGCCTGCACGACCACCTCACCCGGGGCCTGGCCCTTCTGATCGAGCGGGGCGGGTCGCACACCGGCGACCTGATGCCCGAGCGGCGCCCGGGCGGGGTGTGTCCCCGTGACGGCGCTCCTCTGGTGCGCGCCACCGTCGGTGGCCGCACCACCTGGTGGTGCCCCAAGCACCAGAAGTAGTCGACCTGGTCCTCCGGGGCATCGGACCGACCACTCGCGATCCGCCCGTGGTCCCCGGCCCACCGGCTCCTAGATCCCCGGGGCCCCGGTGGCTCCTCCGGCGTCCTCGCGGCTGCTCCTCAGTAGGACAAGGGCCAGCACGGCCGCCACCGCGCTGCACACGGCGGCTCCGGCGAAGATGGTGTGCAGCTCGCTGATGATGGCCCGGGTGCTGGCTGCGTTGTAGGCCGGGCACGACTCGGGATGGCTGGGGCACAACTTCAAAGGTGAGCCGATGCGGGCCTCGGCCTCGTAGAACCGGCGCAGGGCGACCGCGGTCACCGCCGACAGGCCGGCCAGCATCCCGATGGTGCGGGCCACCACGGCGAAGGCGCTGGCCAGGGCATGATGGCGGGACTCCACCGCGCCGAGTACCGCCACGTTGACCGGGGCCACGGCCAGCCCGAACCCGAGCCCCCCGACGATCAGCTCGATGTCGCTCGGACGAGGACCGCCGCCGAGCGCGGTGGCCGACCACGAGGTCATGGTCAAAAAGGCAATGGTGGCAAGCGCCATTCCGGTCGCGGCCAGGTAGGGGGCTCGCCCCCGGTGCCGGCAGAGGGCCCCGCCGACCACGGCCCCGACCGGAACGGCCACCAAGAAGCGGAGCAGGACCAACGCCGCCGCCGTCTCCGATCCGGGGTCCACCGTCGATCGGGCGAACAGAGGCACATCGATGAGGGCGGCCATCAGACCCCCGCCCAGAGCCAGGTTGACGAGGAAGCCTCCCCATGCCGGGCGCCGGGAGAGAGCCCCGGGTTCGAGCAACGGGACCGGCGCCCGCCGCTGGCGCCACCAGAATCCGGCGGCGAGGGCGGCGCCGAGGGGGATGACCACGGGTGCGCTCGACGCCAGCACCTGCCGACTCGGGTCGGCGGTCGAGAAGAGGACGACGATGCACGCCAGCACCCCGGCCAGCAGCGCCGCTCCCGGCAGGTCGGAGCGGGCCAGCAGTACCGGGGCCCGGCGCAATGGCACGAAGGGCCGGATGCCCACCGGCTCGAGCAGCTCCCAACCGGCGGCCGCCACCAGCAGGCCGAAGGCGATGAGCACGATCGGAGTGGAGAAGGCAGCCCACTCCCCGCTCGCCATCGGGCTGTAGAGCTGGCCCCAGGATGCGCTGGTGGCCAGGCTGGCCGGCGCATCCAGGCCGATCATCAAGACGACCGAACCGCCCAGGCCGAGGATCGGCCCGACGAAGTCGCGCCGCCCGGCCGGTCTGGCGCGACCGTCGGAGGGCCCTCTCGGGTGACCGTCGGAGGGCCCTCTCGGGTGACCGTCGGAGCGAGGGTCGTCGGGCCCCGCCTCCGCCTCAACGACCGCCCCGGCCCCGGCCCCGGCACCGGCCGCCGCCTCCCGCCGCTCCGATCGGGTCACCCACCAGAAACCCGAGGCCAGCACCATGGTCACGGGCACGTTCACCCAGAAGATGGCCCGCCACGAGGCCACGGCTACGATGGCGGCCCCGTACAAGGGGCCGATGACGCTGCCCAGCTCCTGCAGGGCCCCCACCACCCCGAGCGCGGTGCCTCTCCCGTCGGCCGGCCAGCGGGCCGCCACCATGGCCAGAGTCACCGGCACCAGGCCGCCACCGCCCACCCCTTGGAGGGCTCGACCCAGGACCACGACGGGCAGGGCGTGGGCGGTGGCGGTGACCACCGACCCGATGGCGAAGGCGCCCAGGCACCAGGCGAAGGTCGGGGCGGTGCCGGCCAGGTCGGCGATGCGCCCGATCAACGGCAGCACCGCGGTGTAGCCCAGCAGGAACCCCGAGATGATCGGCGTGGCCCGCTGGAGCCGGTCCAGTGGGAGGCCGACGCCGTCCATGATGTTCGGCAGGACCACTACGACCACGTAGGTGTCGGCGGCGGCCAGCAGGACGGCGATGCAGGCCAGTACCAGCCTGCGGCGGTCGGCGGCCGACACCGGATGGGCCACTGGTGCGACCCGCCGGCCCGAGCGCCCGCCGGCCGCGGCGAGACGGCCCGTCATCTGCTCAGGAAGCGGAAGGCAGCGTGATCTTCACGTGCTCGTTGTAGTTGGACAGGGTCACCACATAGGTCGAGTTGGACGTGGCGCTGGTGAACGGGCCGACCAGGGTCACCGTCCGCAGCTGATAGTTCGTCGGGTTGATGGCGACGGTCAGCTGCACCGGCTTGGACGGGTTGACATCGGGGATCACCGGAACGGCCGAACCGGGAATCGTGTAGGACAGCGTGTCGAGCAGCTCTCCGGCCTGGCGCTCGGACTTGCCCAGGGTGGGCGAGTGGGCCAGCGTGAGCAGACTGGTGAGGCCCTGGTGGGGATCGAGGAGCACCGCCGGGTCCTTCAGGCCGAAGCTGGCCGGGTCGGTCTTCGAATAGTGCCCGGTGAAAGGCAGCTCGGCCTCGAAGGTGCCCCCCACCGACACCACCTTCACATTGGCGGTGAAGCCGCTGATGGCCACGCCGAAGGTGCCCTTCATCGAAGAGGGGCGGGCCAGATCTCCCTCACCGTTGACCAGGTTGGTGCCGCTCAGGGACACCCCCGAGCTGGTGAGGACGAAGTGGACGGCGCTCGCCGCGTCGGCAGTGGCCTTGGCCTTTTGCAACAGCGTCGTGGCGCTCACCTTGGGCGACGACGACCCGCAGCCCGCGGCCAGCAGCCCGAGGGCGACGAGGGCGGCGACGATGAGCGCGGCCGGGGCGGTGAGCGGTGAGCGCGCCGACGGGCCCGACCGGTCCCGAGGCGGGTGGGGGAGGCGGCTCATCCCGGGCTGAGCCCTGACTCTCGCAGGAAGCGACTGATCCCGCGACGCTACACCGCCCGCCAGCCGGTGCCATAGCCGGCGCCACAGCCGCTGCGTCAGTCGGGGAACTCCATGTCCAGCGCCGCGGCCTTCTTGGCCGCCTCCTCGGGGAAGATGTTCTTGAGCAGGTAGGGATCGGCCGCGAACCGCCAGTCCGGAGCCAGCCCTTTGATGTAGCGCTCCATGTACAGCATCTGTTTGGAGAACAGCACCATCTCTCTCGGCGCGGTCAGTCCGAACTGCTTCATCATCTCCAGCGACGACATGATGAAATCGCCCAGGCTCATGCTCGAGGACCGACCGAGCATGGGGGCTACGACCATCTGGATGCGCAGCCCCACCTCCTCGTCGGTGCCCATGTCGTCGCTCATGATGCCGAGGTTCTTGTAGGCCCTGGCGATCCGGGCGAATTTCTGGTCGAAGATGAAGGTGTAGAACAGGTCCTTGATCAAGGACTTGAATTCATCGGGAACCTCGCCCATGATCCCGAAGTCGAGGTAGCTGGCCCGGCCATCCTCGAGCACCCACAGGTTGCCGGCGTGCATGTCGCCATGGAACGGACCGTGCACGACGACCGCCTCCAACCACGTCTTGGCGCCGCGTCGGATGATGAGCTCGCCGTCGAAGCCCATCTCCCGTATGGCGTCGAACTCGTCCATGGGGATGCCCGACATGCGCTCCATGCAGATCATGTGGGGGCCGCAGTAGTCCCAGTAGATCTCCGGCGCGGTGATCCACCGGTTGTCCCCGAAGGCCCACAGCTGTCGGCGAAAACGGTCCTGGCGGTAGGCTTCGAGGGCCGGGTTCAGTTCCTGGTAGGTGACCGCGTGGAGGTCCTCGACCAGGACGATCACCGCCGCGTTGCGGGCGAACGCGAAGTGCCGTTCGAGGGTCTTGGCCAGGCGGTGGCCGATGCGCAGGTCGGTGGTCATGCGGCGGCGGATGTTCGGTCGTTGGAGCTTGATCACCGCCTCCCGGCCGTCGGGGAGCACGCAGGCGTGGACCTGGCCGATGGAAGCCGCGGACAAAGGGACGTCGTCGAACCGCTTGAACAGCGCACTCGGCGACTGCCCCAGGTCGCGGCGGATCATCTCCCTGGCGGTCGCCGAGTCGAAGGGGGGTACCTCGTCCAGGCACCTCTCGGCCGCCCGGGCCAAAGGCTCGGGGAACAGGCCGGGCGACGACGCCACGATCTGGCCGATCTTCACGTAGGTGGGGCCGAGCCGGACGAAGCCGTCGACCGCACCCTCGCAGGCCGCGGCGAAGGCGCTGCGGGCGCGCCGGCGGACCGCCCAGGCGCCGAGGGAGCGGGCCAGGCACAGGCTGATGGTCATGTACACGACGACCATGCGGACCATTTCCCGGACGCCGAAGGCGCCGATGGGAGGGACCTCCACCTCGAGGTCGCGAGGAGGAGGCCCGGCGGCGTAGGGACCCTTGAAGCGGCTGAACGTGGCGCTGGTCCCGAAGTCACCGCCCTGGCGCCGGCCACCCATCTCGGGAAGGGTCATGCCCCGATGTTCACCCGTCCGCTTCGGCTCGCGCCAGTTGACCTTCGAGAACCTTTGCGGACCGATTGCGGGGCAGTTCGTCCACGAAGAAGAGGTCCATGGCCCGGGTTCGACCACGGCTCCTCCTGCGCTCAGGCGCTCGGCGCCCCGGCACCGATGACGTAGTGGCACCGGCTGTGCACGAAGCTGGTCAGTTGCGTGTAGGCCGTATTGATCGATGCCGACGTGAGCGGGGCCAGGGAGCCGGCCGGCCGCCGGTTGAGGTCGAGCCCGGCCCGGACGAACGACGGCAGGTAGGCGGCCACTGCGCCGATGTAGGCGGCGGCGGGGGGCCCATCCATCTGCGGCGGCTTCCACCCGTCGACGGTGATGGTGCCGGGGGCCACGGTGGTCGGCCCCGCCCGCCCCGAGGGCCCGGTCGAGCAGGCGGCCACGCGGGCGCCGAGAGCGGCGACGGCCAGGGCAGCCCTATTTCGAGGTGTAGACACCGAAGGTCCCGGGCGCGTAGAAGAAATTGCGCCCGGCCGGGTTGGGCAGGCCGATCAGGTTGTTGAGCAGCGTGGCGTCGCTCTGGTTGCAGGTTGGCGGACCGGGGAAGTTGGGGCTCGGGGGCATGCTCGGGTCGATGGCGGCCACCGGGAAGTCGTTGGCCACCAGCACCGCCGAGTCCTGGGCGGCGCCGTTGCTCGGGTTCGGGGCGATGGGACCGGTCACCGGCTGGCCCGGCAACGGCTGGCCGGTCGAGGGGTCGGGCACCGAGGCGGTGGTGGCTGGCTCAGGTCGGTCGCCGACTTGGTGGTGGAGTAGAAGTTGAGGTTCAGGCCGCCGTTGGCCGCCGGCTGCTGGTCGATCGAGGAGGCCAGGAAGCCGTCGGCCGTGCCGTAGGCCAAGATGGGGCTGGTCAGGCCCGACGGCAGTGGGATCCCCGCCGGGGACACGCCGATGGATACCGGGACGGCGTTGCTGAAGACGAAGTTGGGGTTGACCTGGCCGCCGGTGCCGGTGGGCTGGTAGGCGTTGCCGTTCGGCAGCTCGAAGTCGAAGCAGAACGGGGCGTTGAACCGGCCCACCCCGGCCGGGGCCGGCAGGTGCAGGGCGGCCGG
>JAKBAX010000106.1 GCA_021808785.1 Actinomycetes bacterium
CGGCGACGACCGGTCGTTCACGTCGCGCCTTCAGGGCCTGCCCAACGTCATCCTCACCCCCCACATCGGCGGTAGCACCGAGGAGGCGCAGGCCGACATCGGGCAGTTCGTGGCCAAGAAGCTCATCGACTACGCCCGCTGCGGTAGCACCGCCTTGTCGGTCAACATGCCCAACGTGGACCTCCCGGTGCGCGCCGGAGCCCACACCTTCGTCCACATCCACCGCAACACTCCGGGGGTGCTGGCCGCGATCAACGCCATCTTCGCCGACCACCGGGTCAACATCGAGGGTCAGGCGCTCGGCACCCGGGGTGACGTCGGCTACGTGATCACCGACGTCTCGAGCGACTTCACCGACGACATGATCGAGCGCCTGGCCCATATGGACGAGACGGTCCGCCTCCGCGTGCTCTGAGACGCAGCCTCCTCCCGGCGAGTACTCACGACAGCCTCTGAGCCCGGTCGAGGGCCCGTTCGAGGTCGTCGAGCAGGTCGCCGACGGTCTCGATGCCGACCGACAAGCGGATCAGGCCCGGGTCGACCTGCAGCGCCGACCCGGCGGTCGAGGCGTGGGTCATGCGGTGCGGGTGCTCGATCAGCGACTCCACCGCGCCGAGCGACTCGGCCAAGGTGAAGACGGAGGTCGAGCGGGCCACCTCCAGCGCGGCCCTCTCACCGGCCGCCAGCACGAATGACACCATGCCTCCGAAGCCTCGCATCTGCCGGACCGCCACATCGTGGCCAGGGTGGCTGCGCAGGCCGGGATAGTGGACCCTCGACACCGCCGGGTGACTTTCGAGCAGCCCGGCCACGGCCGACGCGTTGGCGCAGTGCCGGTCCATGCGGATGGCCAGTGTCTTGACCCCCCGCAGGACCAGGTAGCAGTCCATCGGACCGGGGACCCCTCCGACGGCGTTCTGGAAAAAGGCCAGTCGGTCGCCCAGATCGGTGTCGGCCACGGCGAGAAATCCCCCCACCACGTCGCTGTGGCCACCCAGGTACTTGGTCGCCGAGTGGACGACGATGTCGGCGCCCAGCTCGAGCGGCTGCTGCAGGTAGGGAGTGGCGAAGGTGTTGTCCACCACCACCACGGCCCCGCGGGAGTGGGCTTCGGCGCTCACCGCGGCGATGTCGACCACCGACAGGAGCGGGTTGGATGGCGTCTCGACCCACACGAGCCGGGTGGAGTCCAGCCAGGCCCGTCGAAGGCCGTCGATGCCTCCGGTCGCCGACATGTCGACCGGGGTGTGGCCGATTCCGGCCGGGCCCCATACCTTGTCGATCAGGCGGAAGGTACCTCCATAGGCGTCGTGGGGGAATATCACGTGGTCACCGGGGCGCAGCGTTCGCAAGACGGCGTCCTCGGCGGCCAGACCGCTGGCGAAGGCCAGGCCCCGGGCCGCTCCCTCCAGGTCGGCCAGGCATTCCTCCAGCGCGGCGCGGGTGGGGTTCCCGCTGCGGGCGTACTCGTAACCGCGATGATGACCTACCGCGTCCTGGGCGAAGGTGGTGGCGAAGCTGACGGGGGGGACCACCGCCCCGGTGGTGGGATCGGGACCCTGGCCGACGTGGATGGCCCGGGTCTCGAAGCCGGCCCTGGCCGCTTCGCCCGGACCCTTCATCGGCCCGGTTCCCGCGTCGGTGACCCGGACAGGAAGTCCAGCAGGTCGCTGCGGGTGATGATCCCTGTCGGGTGGCCGCCGTCGAGCACCAGCACCGCCGCTGCCTCGGCCAGCCGGGCCGACGCCACGTCCACCGGCTCACCGGAGCCCACCATGGGTAGCGGCGGTCCCATCACCGTCTCCACCGGCTCGTCGAGGGAGCGGCTGTCGGCGACCAGCTGGCCCAGCAGGTCACGGTCGGTGACCGTGCCGACGACCTCGGCCAGCGAGACCGGTGGCTCGGCTTTGACCACGGGCATCTGGGAAACCCCGTACTCGCGCAGGGTCGCGATCGCGGCGCGGATCGTTTCGTCGGGGTGGACGTGGACCAGAGGCGGGATGACCTGCGCCTTGGCCGCCAGGAGCTCTCCGACGGTGTTGCCCCCGATGCCCACGGCCCGCAGAAAGCCGTGGTCGGCCATCCACATGTCGTCGTAGACCTTGGACAGGTACCCGCGGCCGGAGTCCGGGATCACCACGACGATCACCGCGTCGGGGCCGGCGTCGCGACCGACCTCCAGGGCCGCCCACACTGCGGTGCCGCCGGATCCGCCGATCAGCACCCCCTCCTCGCGGGTCACCCGCCGGGCGGTGAGGAAGCTGTCACGATCGGAGACCATCACCACCCGGTCGGCGATGTCCCGGTCATAGACCGCCGGCCAGAAGTCCTCCCCGATGCCCTCTACCAGGTAGGGCCGGCCGGTGCCGCCGGAGTAGACCGATCCGGCCGGGTCGGCGCCGATGACCTGGATGGCCGGGTTGCGGTCCTTCAGGTAGCGGCCTGTGCCCGAGATCGTTCCGCCGGTGCCGATACTGGCGACCAGGTGGGTGATGCGACCCGACGTCTGCTCCCAGATCTCGGGCCCGGTGGTGAGCAGGTGGGCCTCGGGGTTGTGGGGGTTCGAGTACTGATCGGGCTGGAACGCCCCGGGGGTGGTCTCGGTCAGGCGCCGGGCCACCGAGTAGTAGGAGTCGGGGTGGCCGGGGTCGACCGCGGTCGGGCACACCACGACCTCGGCCCCGTAGGCGCGCAGGAGGGCGACCTTCTCCCTGGCGATCTTGTCGGGCATGGTGAAGATGCAGCGGTAACCCCGCCTAGCGGCCACGATGGCCAGGCCGACCCCGGTGTTGCCCGAGGTGGGCTCCACGATGGTGCCTCCCGGCTGGAGCCGCCCCTCCTCCTCGGCCGCCTCGACCATCCGCAGGGCGGCGCGGTCCTTGACGCTGCCGCCGGGGTTGAGGAGCTCCAGCTTGCCGAGGAGCACGCCGGGTAGGTCCCGCCCGATGCGGTCCAGGCGGACGAGCGGGGTGTCGCCGATGAGGTCGATGAGCGATCTGGCGGCTCGGATGGGCGGTCCGCTGTCGGTGAGGGGATGGATGCCGACGCCGGCTTCCACGTCGAGCGCGCCGTCGCGGTAGGCGACGACCGGAAGCCCGGCGTGGTGGAGCTGATCGGCTGTGCGGGCCACTGCCCGGTCGCCCGCCGGCCCCGGTGGCCCGACGACGCCGACCGAGCGCGGGATGTGGGCCCGCAGTTCCCCGATGGTGGCCGAGCTGAGCTCCCCGGCCACGTCCACGCGGCGGCGGGCCCGCATCGCGATGTCCTCGGGGACCGGAGCCGAGTCGATGACGACCAGTACGTCCATACCGGCCCATCTTTGCTCGCCGCGGGCCGTCCCGGCGGACCGGCTGGTGGTCACAGGGATACTCTGCGGTGGTGGATCCGCACTATCCGCCCGAAGCCGAGGAGTTCCGCGAGAAGGTCCGGGCGTTCCTCGCCGAGCACCTCCCCAGGGGCTGGAAGGGCATCGGGGCGCTCGATCACGACGACGCCCGCCGATTCACCGTCGAGTGGCGCAACACTCTCTACGAACAGGGCCTGCTGGCGGCGTCGTGGCCCAAGGAGTACGGCGGAGCCGGCCTGACACCGCTCGAACAGGTCGTCGCCGCCGAGGAGTTCTACCGGGCCGGGGTGCCGACGGGCGGCAGCAACGACGACTTCAGCATCCAAATGGTCGGCAACACCATCCTGCACTGGGGGACCGAGGAGCAGAAGCGCTATTTCCTGCCCCGGGCCCTGTCCGGTGAGCACGTGTGGTGCCAGGGTTACTCCGAGCCCAATGCCGGCTCCGACCTGGCCAACCTGGCTACCCGCGCCGTCCTCGACGGCGACGAATGGGTCATCAACGGCCAGAAGATCTGGACCTCGATGGCCCACGTGGCCAACTGGATCTTCGTGCTGGCCCGCACCGACCCGGAGGCGACCAAGCACAAAGGCATCACCTTCTTCCTGGTCCCCATGGACCAGCCGGGGGTAGAGGTGCGACCCATCAAGATGATGACCGGGTGGTCCGAGTTCAACGAGACCTTCTTCACCGACGCCCGCACCCCGAAGGACCACGTCGTGGGGGCGGTCAACGCCGGGTGGTCGGTGGCCATGACGCTCCTCGGCTACGAGCGGGGCGAGGCCGCGGCCACCTTTCCGATCATGTTCCGAGCCGAGATCGACCGCCTGCTGGAGCTGGCCCGGGTCAACGGCGCCAATCGGGATCCGATCATCCGCCAACGCCTGGCCGAGTGCTGGTCGAGGGTCGAGATCATGCGCTACCTGGGGATGCGCACCCTGACCAAGTTCCTGGCCGGTGGGGAGCCCGGTCCGGCCGAGTCCTCGTTCAAGCTGTACTGGAGCGAATACCACAAGGTGGTCACCGAGTTGGCGGTGGACATCCTCGGGGCGTCCGCCCTGGCGCCGACCGGACGCGTCGCCACGGCCTTCCGGGCCGACGACGTGGGCGCCCCCAATGACAGCGCGTCGTGGGCGACCACCTTCTTGATGAGCCGGGCCGGTTCCATCTACGCCGGTTCGTCCCAGGTTCAGCGCAACATCTTGGGGGAGATGGTGCTGGGGCTACCCAAGGAGCCGGCCCCGGCCAGCCAGAAGGCCAGCTGGCGGGAGGCCCAGGCCGGCTAGCGCCGAAACCACCCGGCCGCGCTGCGCGGTGAGCTAGCCGGGCGGCCGGGCCGCCTGGCCAGCCGGCCGGTGGGGCCGGCGGTCCGATCCGATGGCGGCGGCCACCGCTTTGACGAGCGAGCCCAGCCGCCAGTGGTCGGGTACGACGGTGTGCCTGACCCCGGCGGCCCCGGCGGCCGCCGCACACACCGGGCCGATGCAGCCCACCACGATCCGTTCCTCGTTGAGTGCGCCGAGCAGGGCCGCCCTCTGACCAACCCGGTCGGCCAGCTCCAGCATCGCGTGCACCTGCGGGCCGGCAGTGAAGGTCACCGCATCGACCTGGCCGGCCACTGTGCGGCGGATGAGCTCCCGGGCCGGCCCGTCGTCCGCCGGGAGTCGCCACATGTAGACCGGGAGGGTGGTCACCTGCGCTCCGGCGCCCTCGAGGCGCCGGACCCACTCCGCTCCGTCGTCGCCATGGAGTTGGAAGGCGACCCGCTTACCGCTCAGCCCCTGCTCGGTCAGATGGCGGATCACGTCGTCGAGGCGCTCGTCCGGGCTGCGCCACCACGCTGACAGGCCGGCTGACGACAGGGCTCCGGCCGCCTTGGGCCCCCTCGCGGCGATCCTGGACCGAGCGAGCGCCTCGACCAGGGCGTCGGCGACACCCCAATCGGCGGCCGCGCCGAGCCAGGTTCGCATGCCGATCCCGGTGTTGGCGATGGAGAAGTCGGGGGGCTCGGCGATCAACTCCTCGGTCCGGCGCCGCAGCAGCTCCGGGTCGGGAAGCTCGTCGGTGGCGATGGTCGGCCCGACCAGCACCTCGGCGCCCAGGCGGCCAAAGAGCACGGCCTGGTCATCGCCCCGCCGGTCGGCGGTCACCCCGACGACGCGCCCCGTCAGATTCAACCGGTCTTCCACATCGCGATGTTACGGGGCCGGGCGCCCGACGGCGCCGCTCCGGTCCTCTCCGGCGCGCCGCCATCGATGGCCGGCGTAAGGCCTTTATGGCCGCCGCCCCCTCCTTGTCCCCGGCCTGGCGGGCCGCCTTGGCCCGGGCGTCCCGCTCGGCCGTGAAGTCGGCTTTGCGCCGCGGCTAGTGCGACTCGTCCAGCAACCAGCGCGGCCCGGGACCTTCCTCGGCGGCGATGTCATCGGGATTCAGCAGATGACAGATGCGAAGCGTGAGGCAACCACACCCGATACACGAGTCCAGCTTGTCCCTGACCCTTTCGAGCTCGGCGATCCGTTGGTCGAGCAGGGGGCGCCATGACCGGCTCAGACGCTTCCAGTCGGTAGCGGTGGGGGTCCGCCCGTCGGGCAGGGTCGACAGGGTCTGCTTGATCTCGTCCAGGCTGAGTCCGACCCGCTGGGCGGCTCGGATGAAGGCGATCCTCCGCAACACCTCGCGCTGGTATCGGCGCTGTCCTCCGTCGGAGCGAGCCGCGCCGATCAGGCCCTCCCGTTCGTAGAAGCGCAGGGCCGACGTGGCCACTGCGGCCCGTTCTGCTACGTCTCCAATGGTCAGCACCCCATACTCCTTGACTTGAAGTGAACTTCAAGTCATACGGTATCTGACATGACTAATGGAAAGACCGCAATCGTCACTGGTGGCTCGTCGGGACTCGGCCGAGCGCTGTCCGCTGAGCTGGTTCGGGCCGGGTGGGAAGTCGTGATCGATGGTCGCGACGCGTCAGCTGTCCATCGTTCGGCCCGCCTCTCCGGTGCCGTGCCCTTCCCGGGTGACGTCACCGACGCGAATCACCGGAGCGGTCTGCTGGACCGACAGCGGGTGGATCTGCTGGTCAACAATGCCGGCAGCCTGGGTCAGTCGCCCCTCCCTCCGCTCGAGTCGTACCCGCTCGACCGGCTCCGGGCCCTGTTCGAGACCAACGTGGTCGCGCCCCTCGCCCTCATCCAGGCCGCCCTCCCGCAACTCAGAACCTCCGGTGGTTCGGTGGTCAACCTGACTTCGGACGCGGCCGTGGAAGCCTACGAGGGATGGGGCGGCTACGGGATGTCCAAGGCGGCGTTGGAGCACGTCAACGCGGTGCTGGCGGTGGAGAACCCAGGAGTGCGCTTCTGGGCCCTCGACCCCGGGGACATGAGGACCCGGATGCACCAGGACGCCTATCCCGGTGAGGACATCAGCGACCGCCCGGCCCCCGAGGACGTCGCCCCGGGGTTCCTCCGCCTCCTACGCGAACGCCCTCCGAGCGGTCGGATCAGGCTCGGCGACCTGGCGGCCGTGCGATGACCGCCCGCCTCGTCTTCGACTTACCTCCCGCCCTCGAGGCGGCCGAGCCACCGGAGGGTCGGGGCCTCACCCGCGACGGGGTACGCATGATGGTCGCCTATCGGAGCGGTCCCGTGATCCGACACTCCACCTTTGCGCTCCTGCCCCACTACGTCGAGCCGGGAGACCTGGTTGTCATCAACACGTCGGGCACCATGGCCGCCGCTCTGGTCGGGGTGGACCCCGGAACGGGTCGGCTGGTAGCCGTCCACCTCTCGACGGATCTGGGCGGCGGGGAGTGGGTCGTCGAGCCCCGCCGGGCGGGCGGGTCCCTGGACGGGCCCAGCGAGCGCTGGCCTGTCGACGAGCCGCTCCCGCCCGCCGAGTTGCGCCTCGGAGAGGACGGAGCCCGCCTCGAGCTGCTCGGCCCGTACATGGGCAGTCGCAGACTGTGGCGGGCCCGCTTGACCGTCCCGGGAAACGTGGTCTCATGGCTCGCCGTGCACGGCCGGCCCATCCGCTATGGGTACGTCCAGCGGATGTGGCCGCTGACCACCTACCAGAACGTGTACGTGACCGAGCCGGGCAGTGCCGAGATGCCGAGCGCCGGACGTCCCTTCACCCCCGAGGTGATCACCCGCCTGGTCGCCAAGGGGGTGGGCGTCACTCCCGTACTGCTCCACACGGGTGTGGCGTCGCTGGAGGCGGGCGAGACGCCCTACCCCGAGCGCGTCCGGGTCCCCTCCTCCACGGCCCGCCAGGTCAATGCGACCCGGTCGGCCGGCGGCCGGGTGATCGCAGTAGGGACCACCGTCGTGCGGGCTCTGGAGTCGGCCTACGAGGAGCGCTCACGGTCCATTCGGCCGGTGGACGGATGGACCGATCTGGTGGTCACCCCCGAGCGAGGGGTGCGGGTGGTGGACGGAATGTTGACCGGCTGGCACGAGCCGGAAGCCTCCCACCTGCTCATGCTCGAGGCGGTGGCCGGCCGGCCGCTGCTCGAGGTGTCGTATCGGGCCAGTCTGGCCGAGGGCTACCTCTGGCACGAGTTCGGCGACGTGCACCTCATACTGCCGTAAGTCGGCGCCACGCCAGGCCGGCGATCGCGGCCAGTTCCTGGAGCACCTCGACGTCGGCCGCGCCGAAATAGGCGGGTCTCGTGGACACCACCTTCAGCACCGCGACCGAGTCGTGGCGCTGCAGTACCGGGACCACCACCATCGACCGGATGGCGAACGGGACGGCCTCCTCCCGGTCGACACGGCTGTCGGTGGCGGCGTCGGGACATCTCAAGGGAATGCCCAGGCGGCCGCACCGACCGGAGAGGCTGGTCGCCACGGGGAGCCTCCTCCCCAGCCCTCCCGCGGTGATCCCGCTGGCGCCGGCCTGGACCATCTCGTCCGCCTCGACCACCTCGACCACTCCGCCGTCGGCCTCGGTGAGGGCCTGCGCCCGCTGGATCACTACGTTCATCAATTCCTGGTGCCCGAGCGAGGCGGAGTCCATGAGTCGCTGGGTTTCGATTATGTGCCACAGCCGTGCCACCTCACCGATGGATGAGTCGGCGGCCACACGGTGGTTATCGGCACCGGGGTTCACGTACTTGAGGCGGGGCGGTCGCCGGCGCGACGGGAACGACGAGGTCACGCCTGGATCGATGGCGGCGGCGTGGCCGGACACCCAGTCGGTCCCCCGCCCGGCACGGCCTAATCTGGGGCCCATGGTGCCCCCACCGATCGAGTCGCTCGCGGAGCTGTATTCGGGGATCCCCCCGGTCCCCTGCCGGGGCGAGTGTGTCGAATCCTGTGGGCCCATTTCCATGACCCGGCAGGAGGAAGCCACCATCTTGGCCCGGGGGGTCCGGATCCCTCCTATGAGCGAGTCGATGGCTGCGCTCGAGAGGGGGGAGGACTACTACTGCCCGGCGCTGCGGGACCGACAGTGCACGGTCTACGAGGACCGCCCGACGATCTGCCGGCTCTGGGGTGCCACCGAATCCATGCGCTGCCCGCACGGGTGCACGCCGGAGGGCGCGCTGACCCAAGCGGAGAGTCACCGTCTCCTCCGGATGGCGGCGGACCTTGGGGGCGGAATGATCGACGACTTCACCTGAGCACGATGGCCAGGACCGGTTGAGGGGACAGGGCTGTCACGGTTCGGCTCGGGTGCGCAAGGCCAGAGCGGACTGCAGGTCCGCCGCCCGCTCGACGTACTGCTCCCATGACCGGGCCTCGAAGACCAGCATCATCGTCCAGGTGGACGGGTGGAGCGTGGGCAGGACGTCGCCGACGTCTCGCCAGCGGACCACGTCGCGGACATAGGAGAACCGGGCGACCTCCTCGGGCGATGGCACCCTGACGATCCGCCCGGGGGTCGACGGCCCGATGTTGACCCAGCCGACGTAGCCTCCGGACGGCCTCAACTCCGGCGGGGCCGCCCGGCCGATCAGTGAGCGGATCCACACCGTCCTTATGTCGGCGCCCCACTGGCGGAACGTCAGGGTGATACCACCGCCAGCCGGGCGGGTGGCGATCTCAGAGAAGACCAGCTCGCCGTCGGGCCGGCGGAACATCTCCATGTGGGTGATCCCGTCACATATCCCCAGGGCCCGGTTGACTCGTTCCTGGAGGCCGGCGGCCTGTTCGTAGATGGCTGGATCGGCGCTCGGTGGGATCAGGGCCGACCCGTTGTCCACCCCGGGGCTGTTTATCCGGATCCTCGGCACCAGGTAACGGCTGACGCCGAACAGCTGGGGCTGGCCTCGCACCCAGACGCCGTCGACGTGGTACTCGTCCCCGTCTATCATCTCCTCCACCAGCAGGTGGCCGTGGCGGGGGATCCGCTCGGCGCGAGAGCGCAGAGCCTGCTCGGTCTCGACGATGAACGTGTCGACGGTTCCCATGCCCGCCACCGGCTTGACTACCACCGGGAAGGTGAACGTTTCTGCGATCCGGTTGAGAGTGCCCTCGCCGTCGCGGCATTCGAGGGTCGCGAAGCGGGCACACGGCACACCGGCGGAGCGCAGGGCCAGCTTCATGGCTCGTTTGTCGCGGGTTCGGACGCTCAGAGCGATCCCGGGCTCGGGTAGTCCCAGCACATGGGCGAGGTAGGCGGCTCCGAACTGCCCGTACTCGCAAAGGCTGACCACCAGATCCGGCCGGGTCCGCTCGCCGAGATCGGTGGCCAGGGCGGCCATGGCGTCCATGGCGTCGAAGCTGGCGACGACGTGGAGATCGTAGAGCCGGGAGATCAGCTCCGGATCGAGTCGCCGGTTGATCGATTCCCACTCGTCGATGACGAGCGAAACGCTGGCGCCCTCATCGAGCAGCACTCCGAGCGAGAACGGCTCCCATCGACAGGCCACTACGTGCACGACGGTCCCTCCTTCTGTGGTTTCGCGGCCGCTTCCATAGTTCTGGAGATATGGCGACCGAGGATCGATGCGCCAAGGCACGTGCCGGCCACGACGGCCACGAACACCCGCCCGGCCTCGACACCCACCACCATGCCGGCCAGCACCGGTCCGATTACGAAGCCGAGCGATGTGGCGGTGTTGTAAAGGGCGTTGGAACGGCCCCGGACGCGATCCGTTACGGCGGCGTTGACGGTGGCCGCGACGGCCGAGCCGTAGAAGGTTTCGCCGACGGCGAAAAGGCTGAGGCCGGCGCACAGCAGCACCAGCGGCAAGAATGTTCCGGACGGGCCGGTGGCGGCGTAGATCAAACCCCATGCCCCCACCCAGCACAGCCCTATCCGGGAGAGAGACGTCCAAGGTGCCGAGCCGTCGGCGGTCCTGGCCCGCACCTCGTGCATGACAAGCAGCACGATGGTGTTGACGGTGAAGGCCACACCGATCCCAGCTGTCCCGATCCGGGAGTAGGTGTACAGCAATGCGACGAGGCCGCTTTCCACCTGGGAGTACCCCCCGAGGAACAGCAGTGCCCCGAGCATGGCCAGGAGCAGGAGGGGGCGGTTGGTGAGGAGCAGGCGGTAGCCCGGAGCCGGTGCTGCGGCGTCGGCTCCGCAGTCGGATCCGTGGCCCGGTTCGGCGGCAGGCCGGCCTCGGTAGGCGGGCCCGGCCGCCACGATGGCCAGGGCGGCGGCGAACGACACCGCGTCGAGGGCGTAGAGGGCCCGGAAGGTCCACGGATGGCGGACGCTGGCGAGGAACCCTCCGGCCAGCGCCCCAATGGCGATTCCCGAGTTGGTGACCACATAGTTGAGGCCGAACGCCGCGGCGCGGCCACTCGGTGGCACCGCCTCGGCCAGGAAGGTCGACCAAGCGGCTGATCCGCCGACGCCGAGTCCCATCAGCACCGTCGAAGCGACGGTGCTCCACAGGGCCGAACTGGCCGCCAGCAGTGACACGGCGACGGTAGTGAGGGCGATGTGGACGGCCAAGCTGGTCAGCCGCCCGTACCGGTCGGCAGTCCATCCGGCGAGAGGATTGCCGGCCAGGGCCCCGACCGATATCAGCGATAGGCACGCCGTGGCCACGGCCAGATGCAGATGGACGATACGCGTCAGGTAGACGACCAGAAGCGGCAGGACCAGCCCGCTTCCGAGCGAGTTGCAGGCCGTGGCCGCCACGATGCGGCGCGCCGGTGGCGGGATTCGGTGGAACTCGGCGGTCGCCTCGAGCCGCCTCAAGCCGTGCACCGGCCCTCTACAGCTGGGTCCCGAGGGCATCCCAGCGCAGGCCCGACGGAGCGCGGGCGACGATGGTCTGCAAAAGCCCGAGCCGGGCCGCCCGCACGTCGGGCTCGTCGGTCATGACAAGGGTGGTCTCGAAGTAGCGAGACAGCTCGCATCGCAGCACGCGGCAGTCCTGGGCCCACTGGCGCAGACCGGCGGTGTGTGAGTCGGCGAGGGCCTCTACGACCAGGACGAGGCGGGAGTCGGATGGATCGGGTAGGTGGGCGACGTCGTAGCCGGCCGGGGTGCCCGGGGGCACGATCCGGGTGATGCGGTGCACGTTGACCACGAGTTGCTGGAACTCCACGTCCGTACGCAGAGACTCCAGCTCGTCGAGCAGGAGCGAAGCCCGGCGGGGGTGGTGCAGGTCAACTGCCTGGATGAGATGCGTATGGGTCAGGCGAGCGCGCAGGAACTGTTCGAAGCGGTGGGCCGCGAACCCGACGGCGTCGACCTCGATCTCGGCGGCGATCTCCACGCCGTCCTCGCGCAGACGCCGGGCCGCGGTGCGGACCACCTGGGGAAGGTCCATATCGCCGAGGTCGGACCGGGACGCCAGGACGCGGACCGCACCGAGAGCGGCCCGGCGGAGCGCGAACGGATCGGATGAGCCCGTCGGCTGCTGGCCCAGGGCGAACATGGCGACCAGCAGTTCGGCCCGGTCGGCGATGGAGAGCAGAGCTCCCGGCCGGCTGGTCGGCAAGTCGTCGCCGCCCGTATGGGGCTGTTCCATCTCGTAGAGGGCCCGGGCCACCGCCTCGCCCTCACCTGCCCGGAGGGCGTACTCGCGGGCCATGGTGCCGGCCAGACTCGGCAGTTCCGTCACCATCGACGTGGCCAGGTCGAACTTGGCCAGTCGACAGGCCCGCGCGAGCGTGGCGGCCTCCGCCGGGTCCAGACCGGCGTGTGCGGCGAGAGCGCCGGCGGTGTCGGCGATGCGCGAGACCCGCCGGGCCACACTTCCGAGATGCTCCTCGAAGATCAAAGAGCTCAACGACTCCCGGAAGTCCTCGAGCGGCACCTGCAGGTCGGCCGCCCAGAAGAACGAGGCGTCCTCGTAGCGAGCCCGCAGGACCGACTCGTTGCCGGCCCGCACCACAGCCTCGTCGTGGCTGCCATTGGCAACGGCCACGAAGTAGGGGAGCATGGAGCCGGTTGCGCTGTTGACCGGGAAGTACCGCTGGTGTTTGCGCATCACCGTGGTGAGCACCTCGGGGGGCAGTTCGAGGTACTTGTCGGCGAAGCGGCCGAGCACGGCCCGGGGATCCTCGACCAGGTTCGTGACCTCGTCGAGCAGGTCGCTGTGGACGGCGAAGTCGACATGGCCGCCGAAGCCCCTGGCCAGGCCATCCACCTGTCGTCGGATCTCCTGGCGGCGCCGGTTGCGGTCGACGACGATCCCGTCGTCGATGTGGGCGTCGGCGAGGGCGCCGGCCGATTCCACGTCTCGCCATGCTCCTTGCGCCCGGCGTTGAAGGTGGGTCCGCCGTCCCGCTGACAGGTGCGAGACCCGCACCGGGACGACCTGCTCGCCGAGGAGGGCGACCAGCCATCGGACCGGCCGGGAGAAGACCAGCTCGGGGTCGTTCCACCGCATGTTGCGATCGGCCCTCAGCCCGCGCACGAGTCGTTCCGACACGGAGGCCAGGACCTCGATCGCCGGGCGCCCGGCGGAGTGCACCTGCGCCGTGACATAGTCTGTCCCGTCGTAGTTGCGCGTCGACACCGCGGTCAGGTCGAGATGGCGCGACCGTAGGAACCCGTCCAGTGCCCGGGTGGGTGCTCCCGCCTCGTCCCAGGCACTGCTCACGCGAGGCCCTCGCACGACGAGCGTGGCGTCCTCTTCCCGTGACGCCACATCTCGGACCGTGAGCACGATCCGCCGGGGGGTGCCGCCCACCGTGATAGCGCCGTGGGCCAGGCTGGTGGCCGTCAAGGCCTCGCCAGCCGCGTCGGCGACCGCGGCGATGGTCCGGTCGACGACGTGGGCAGGCAGCTCCTCGAAGCCGATCTCCAGCACGAAGTCCTGCGGCCCCCCGGGCACCGTGTCGGGTGATGGTTCGGCCAGGTGCTCCGCCGGGCCCGTCCCATCGGCGTTGGTACCAGCGGGGTTCGATCGCAG
>JAKBAX010000107.1 GCA_021808785.1 Actinomycetes bacterium
GGCAGCGGCCAACAGCGAGACGAGAGCCGGCTTGAATCGACGCATAGGTTCGGAAATCCCCCGGGGTAAAAGTGACACCGATATCATTCCAGGGGCCACCGAGCGGCGCAAGGCGCCGGCCCGCGGTGCCAGGCGCCGGCCCGCGGTGCCAGGCGCCGGCCCGCGGCCGAGCGACGCTGTCAAGCGTTGCAAAGATTGTGGATATCCTTCTCGGCAGACCGAGGGTGAGGTACGGGGAGGAACAGCATGCCGAAGAAGGTGGCCTTCGTCACCGGGGCCAGTCGCGGGATCGGAAAGTCCATCGCGGTCGATCTGGCCGCCAGCGGCTACGACGTCGCCATCACGGCGCGGACCGTCGAGGCTGGAGAGCACCGCGAGCATTCCTCGACGCTGGCGCGAAGCGATGATTCACCACTTCCCGGCAGCCTGTCCGAGACCGCGGCGCTGATTCGCGACGCAGGGGGTCAGGCGCTGGCCGTCCCGGCTGACCTGCTCGACGAGGCGTCACTCGGGTCGGCGGCGAGGGTCGTGCTCGAACGTTGGGGAGGCGTGGACGTGCTCGTGCACAACGGGCGCTACATCGGGCCGGGTCACATGGACCGCTTCATGGACACGCCGATGGAGCTGCTCCGGCGCCAGATGGAAGCCAATGTGATGGCTCCACTCGTCCTCAACAAGCTGCTCCTGCCCTCGATGATCGAGAAGGGCGGCGGCAGCATCGTCAACATCACGTCGGCGTCGGGGTACGCGGATCCCACCGAGCCGGCCGGACAGGGCGGGTGGGGTATGGGATACGGCCTCTCCAAGGGGGCGTTCCAGCGGGTGGCCGGGTTTCTGGACATCGAGCTACGCGATCGAGGCATCAGGGCTTACAACGTCCAACCCGGGCTGATAGCGACCGAGCGGATCGCTCAGGACATGGCCCAGTTCGGCATCGCCAATGTCGGGGCGCCCCCTGAGGTGGTGGCCAAGGTGGTGACGTGGCTGCTCACCGATCCCGAGGGACCGGACTTCAGCGGCCGGAACATCGAGGCGCAGTGGTTCTGCCATGACCGCAACCTGCTGGACGGTTGGGCCGGCCCGCAGCAGAATGACAATCACATCCGCTACGACGAGAGCGCCGCGAACCTCATGGCTTACGAGGCCCGCTGGGCCACCACCTGAGCGGCGCCTTCCCGTGGTCGCACCACTAGCCCGGTCACTTCCCCGGCCCACCCCGGAGACGCAGCACTTCTGGGAGGGCGTAGACGAGCGTGAATTACGCCTCCAGCGCTGCCAGTCCTGCCGGACGACGTACTTCCCGCCCCAACCGGGATGTCCCCTCTGCGGTCACGGCGACGTGGATGTGGTCGTCTCCTCGGGCCAGGGCTCCTTGTACAGCTACGTGATCAGCCATCTCCCGGTACCCGGGTTCGAACCCCCCTATGTCATCGCGGTGGTCGAGCTGGACGAGGGCCCCCGGCTGCTGACCAACATCGTCGGCGGGGCCGCCGATCCGGACCAGCTGCCGCTGGACGCGGCCGTCGAAGTGGTCTTCGACTCGATCGACGGCACGACTCTGCCGTTCTTCAGGATTCGAGCGTGACCGGCACATCGATGGCGGCCATCGTGGGTGCCGCCGAGAGCGCCGAAATAGGCACGGTGGCCAAGTCCTCGTTGGGCCTGGCGGCCGACGCAGCCGGGCGCGCCCTCGATGATTGCGGCCTGAGGCCCTCCGACGTAGACGGGCTGGCCATCAGTGGCCTCAACCCCTATCTTCCCACCTCGTTGGCCCGCCTCCTCGGGATCGATGCCAGCTGGGTTGATTCGACGATGGTCGGTGGGTGCTCCAACCTGGTCCACGTGCGCCACGCGGTGGCCGCCGTCGAGGCTGGCCTCTGCAACACGGTGCTGATCGCCCACGGTGAGAGCGGTCGTTCGCACATCGGTGGCTCCAACTACCGGCCCACCGCCGACTCCGTGCAGGGCCAGTTCGAACTTCCCTTCGGGACGGCCGGACCGATGACGCTGTTGACGTTGGGCGCGCTGCGATTCCTGCAGGCCCGCGGGCTCGACCGGCGGGCGCTGGCCGAGGTGGTGGTGTCCCAGCGGGAATGGGCGACCCGTAACCCGCGGGCGCTACGCCGTGACCCGATCACCGTCGATGAAGTGCTCGAGGCGCCGATGGTGGCCTATCCCTTCACCCGGCCGATGTGCTGTGTCGTGACCGACGCCGGGGGCGCACTCGTCGTCACATCCACCGACCGGGCCCGGCACCTGCCCCGCCCCCCGCTGTTCGTGTTGGGTGCCGGCGAGGCCACCGGGGCGGTGCTGGCGAGCCAGATGCCCGATCTGACGTCGTCGGACGCCTTCCGGCAGGCCGGGCGAGCGGCGTTCGCCCGGGCTCGGCTCCACCCCTCGGACATCGACCACGCCATGCTCTACGACGCGGCCGCCATCCTGCCGCTCATGGCCCTCGAGGATCTGGGGTTCGTCCCGAAGGGTGAATCCGGCGACTTCGTGGCCGCCGGCCACACCGCTGGTGGCGGGCGACTGCCGCTCAACACCAACGGCGGCGGTCTCAACTACACCCACAGCGGGATGTATGGCATCTACGCCCTGCTCGAGTCGGTCCGCCAGCTTCGGGGCGAGGCATCCGCTCAGGTGGCGGACGTGCACACGTCACTCACCCATGCGATCGGTGGGATGTTCCAACACGCCGCCACGGTGATCCTCTCGACCGAGCCCTTGCGGGCGGTGTAGTGAGTAGCCCTAGAATATGTAGAGGTTAATAAAGGCCCGTCCGTGTGGTCGGCTCGAACGTGGCACGTAGGAGGGGAGGGTCCCATCGCAGCCAGGGAGCTCTTCGGGGCGGCGGGCACACCGAAGGTGGTCATCATAGGCGCCGGGTTCAGCGGCATCGGACTGGCGGTGATGCTGAAGAGGGTGGGCATCGACACCTTTACCGTCTACGAACAGGCCGAGCGCGTCGGTGGCGCCTGGTGGCACAACCAGTACCCCGGGGCTGAAGTGGACTCGGTCTCCTACATCTACTCGTATGCCTTCCGGCCCAAGGCCTGGACGCGAACCCATGCCCGGCAGGCGGAGCTCCAGGCGTACCTCGAGGACACCGTCGAGCACTTCGGAATCGGACCTCACATCCAGCTGGGCGTGGGGGTGGTCTCGGCTACCTGGGACGACTGCTCGCACACCTATCGGGTGGAGTTGACCACGGGTGAGCGGACCGAATGTCACCTGCTGGTCGGAGCGACCGGGTTCCTGAACATCCCGAACTACCCGACGTGGCCGGGTCTCGAAGCGTTCCGGGGTCCGAAGTTCCACACGTCGAGGTGGGAGCCGGAGCACGACCTGCGCGACAAGACCGTCGCGGTGGTCGGCACCGGCTCGACCGCCAGCCAGCTGGTGCCGGAGCTGGCAGGTGTAGTTGGGAAGTTGTACTTGTTCCAGCGCGAGCCAGGCTGGATCGTGCCGAAAGGCGAGTTCGACTACTCGCCCGATCAGAGCGCCCGCTTCGCCAACCCGCTCCAGCTACGCCTGGCCCGGCTCAAATGGTTCTATGCCACGGAGAAGCGCCTGTGGCGCGCCAACCTCTTCCGGCCCGGAACGGCCGCCAACGAGGCGGCCCGGCAGGTCGCCCTGGCCTTCATCGACAAGGAGCTGGGCGACCGACCGGATCTCGTGAAGGCGGTTACTCCGGACTACCCCTACTGGGGCAAGCGGCTGATCATGAACTCGACCTTCTACGCGTCGCTCAAGGATCCCCGCGTGGAGTTGATCCCCCGCGCGGTGGCATCAGTGACGCCCACCGGGGTAGTGGACGTCGACGGCGTCGAGCGCCAGATCGACGTACTGATCATGGCTACCGGCTTCAGGACCACCGACTACCTCGGAACATTCGAACTGCGCGGCGCGGACGGTCGGACCCTCAACGAGTGCTGGGGTGGCGAGCCGAGCGCGTTCTTGGGTATGACCGTCCCCAACTTCCCGAACTTCTACATCATGTACGGGCCCGGTACCAACGGCGGCGAGATCGTATCGATGCTCATGCGCCAAGCCGAGCACATCGTGAAGTCGGCGAAGCGGATGGTCAGGCACCGGGTGACCGCCCTCGAGGTCCGACCGGCCTGGGCCCGCATGTACGACGCCTGGCTGTCGGCGCAGGTCGATACCACTACGTGGGCGGTCTCGCACAACTACTACAAGAGCTCGACCGGGAAGATAATCACACAGTGGCCGTACAGCCCCGGCGTCTACGGTCTGATGGTGCGGGCACTCGGGCGCTACTCGCAGCGACCCCGCGCGACTGCGGATATCAGCGGACCAGGAACCCGCCGTCCACCACCAGTTCCTGCCCGGTGATGTACGCGGCCCGGTCCGAAGCCAGGTACGACACTGCTCCCGCAATGTCGTCGGCGGTTCCGACGCGCCCGGATGGAACCCGCTTCGCGAAGCGGGCCAACCGGCTCGCCTGATCAGTCGCGTCCAGGCCGAGATACTCTCCCCTGGTCATGGGGGTGTCCATGAAACCAGGTGACACGCAGTTGACGCGGATGGCGAAGCGGGCCAGCCCGCTCGCCACATTGCGGGTGTAGCTGAGCATTCCACCCTTGGCAGCCGCATAGCACGGCCCACCGGCCGGGCTGGATGCGGCGATCGACGCCACATTGATGATCGATCCGCCTCCGTTCTGCTTCATCACCGGGATCGCGGCCCGGGAGCAGAGGAACATCCCCTTGAGGTTGACCCGCAATATGCGGTCCCAGGTATCGTCGGTCGCCTCCCATGAGTCCACACCTTCCATGGCGATACCGGCGTTGTTGACCAAGACGTCGATGGTGCCGGTTTCATTCACGGTCTCGCCGACCGCCATAGCCGATCCCTCACCGGTCGAAATGTCGGCGAGGGTAAATGCTCCTCTACCCCCGGACTGCTCGAGCTCGGTCAGGACCTGTCGGCCGGTCTCCTCGTTGATGTCGGCGATCGATACGAAGAATCCCTGCGAAGCCAGCAGCAGTGACGTGGCCCGGCCGAATCCGGACCCGCCGCCGGTGACCAGGGCGACCTGTGGGCGAGACCTCATCAGCGGCTCGCTCGTCGCGTCGCGGGAAGTGGAAGCTTGTAGAGGTCGGCGGCGTTGGTACTGAGTAGCTTCCTCTGGATGGGGGCATCGAGGCCGGCCAGTGATTCTGCTGTGCGCGCCATGGGGTCCGGGTAAAGGCACGTCGGATGGGGAAAGTCGGTCTCGAACATGAGATGGTCGGGACCGAGCGCATCGAGTGCACCCGATAGATGCTCCCGCTCGAACCAGAAGCACGCGTGCACCTGCCGGCGGAAGTACTGCGACGGCTTCAGAGACAGATGGTCCGCAATGTGAGGAGCGCACTCGCCGACCTCGTAGTCGAGCCCCTCGAGGAGGAACGGGATCCATCCCAGCCCGCTCTCGACCGACACCACCTGCAGATCGGGATGCCGCTCGAGCACACCCGACAGTAGGAGGTTGCCGATGGTCCGGAAGTTGGAGATCATCACCATGAGCGATCCCAGTGCGAGCTTGCGCTCGTCGTCCAGCGACGGCCACGGCATCGAGCCGAGCCAGCTCATAGAAGTGGCGCTGGCACCGATATGGAAGTTGACCGGCATCTCGAGGTCGGCACAGACCTGCCACACAGGGTCCCAATGGGCGTCGGCGAGATCCGGGAAGCCATCGTTCTGCGGATCGGAGTTGGTGTTGATACCCCTCAGACCGAGGGCGTGGACTCTTTCCACTTCGGCGACAGCGGCATCGATATCCCACCACGGCAACAGCGCCATCGGGAACATGCGATTCCCCGACTCCGCTTGTATCTCGGTCATGGCATCGTTGAAGATGGTCGCACACATCTGTTTGAGAGCCGGGTCTGCGATGGCGGCAAAACGCTGGCCCCCGAACCCCACGATGTTCGGGTACACGATCTGGGCGTGAATGCCCAACTGGTCCATCAGCGCCAGGCGGGCCTCGACGGAGGAGGCTCCGGCGTGTACGTCATCGATGCCCAAGCCCATGAACTCGGTCCCGACCGACTTGGTGCCGTTCGGCAAGACCACAGCGGCGCCCACTGCCTTTCCGAGTACCTGGCCGTCCACCGTCCACATGGGCTGGCCGTCCACCTGGCGCACGGTGGGTACCCGGTCCACCCAGTCCGCCGGGGCACGCGACGTCCAGAGGTCATGTGGCTCGGTCAGGTGCGTATCTGCGTCCACCACGGGAATTCCGTCAAACACGCTGACGGCATCGACGGCCATGAGAGTCCCCTCCGTTCCGGGCGGCCCACGCCACCTGACTGGGACTTTACATCTAGACCTTACGACGCTCCTTCGAGTCCCGCCGGGAGCCTCGGCTAGGCTGCCGTCGCCAGGTGCTCCTGGCGGCACCACGGGCCTGTAGCTCAGCGGTTAGAGCAGGGGACTCATAATCCCTTGGTCGTGGGTTCGATCCCCACCGGGCCCACTTCGAGAGGCTGGAACCTTGCCTCGGATCAGTCCTGGTTCTTGTCGCAGGCGTCGGGGTGGACGGCGGCGAGGAACCAGTAGAGGAGGAACGCGCCAGCCAGCCAGGCGGCCAGGCAGCAGGCGAGGACCGCGGGAGCCGGTATCTTCCCGAAGATCTCCTGAGCCACCGCTGCGAAGATGACCAGGGCGACGCCACCTAGGACCGAGCCGACGGCGTCTCGGTCTGCGTCGCGCGACCCGTCCTTCTCCTGGATCAGGGTGAGGCTGGCCGGCAGGATGGCGGGGAAGGCGAGGAAGGCGCCGCCGAGGCGCGCCCCGGCCCCCTTGGTGATCAGGGCTGCCACTACGGAGATCACGGCACCGAACGCGAAGCGGATGGCGTAGTCGCGGGGGCGGGCTTTGCGGACGGAGGCCAGGTCCATCTCCGGCCGTGGGTCGCGGGGACGGGGTCTACCGGCGGGCACCGACGAAGACCGCCCAGTAGAGCCCGAGCGCGGCGATGAGCCACGCCACCCAGGCCACCGCCGAACCCTTCAACGCCCCGATCCGGGGGATCGCCGTGGCCGCGACCAGACAGCAGGTGGCCATCCCGACCGCGCCCACCACCATCCCGGTCGAATCGATCGCGGCCCGGTGCACCCCTTCGGAGGCAGCCGTGATGGCGAGACTGGCCACCGCGACCGATGGGGCGGAGGCGAACAGACCGGCGAACGCCTTGGGTTTCACCACCTCGGCGATCAGCGAGAAGGTGACCACCAGCGTTCCGCCGACGGCGGCTCTCAGGGCCAGGATGGTGATGGTGGGCATGCGTTTCTCCTCGTCCGCTGCAAGTGGTGGTACCCGTCCGGAGCTCTGGACAGTCGCAGCGGCCCAACTAGAACGACGTGGTCACCGGTACGTCGGTGCATGCCGACGGCGGTACCGAGGTCGGCTCCTTCAGTCCCGGTGGCCGGCCCAGGACCGATTCCACGAAAGCCAGGATCCGCGGCGCCAGCCAGCAGTCACCGACCGGAGTGAAGTGGATGCCGTCGCTGTAGCGGACCCGCACCCCGGCGATGGTGGACAGCGGTTTGTGCCCGGCGTCCATGATCCCGTTGAGGTCGAACACCGACACCACACCCGGGTGCATCGAGGCCACCCGGCGCAGCATGGCGTTGTAGGCGTCCACCCTCGCCGGGTCGTCCTCCGGCCACGCCTGACCGCTCGGCTGCTCGCCGGTCGAGAAGTATGGGGTGGTCAGGAATACCACCCGGCCACCGGCCGCGGTGAGGACCCTTACTGCGGCCTGCATCTGGCCCATCAGGTAGGCGTCGAAGGCCCCGTTCCCTATGTGGGTCCATCTGCCGTGGAATAGATGGTCTGTGATGTCCAGCCGGGCCACGAAGAGGGTCACCTGCGGCTTCACCTCGCGGATCAGGGCGCTCCAGTCGGCCGGCCGCACCGGCTGCCCGGGCCTGGCGTCGCACGACCCGAAGGGGGTCTCGGGGGAGCCGTGGACCCGGTACGTGCCGGAGGTCAGCGCACAGTTGACGGTGCCCCCGTTGACGATGTCGAGGCCGAAGTACGGGCCCACCGTCGCCAGGCCGCCGGTCAGCAGCTGCTTGGTGCCGGAGAAGAACTGCTCCTCCCCGCTGACCCCGTTGCCAAGGGTTTTGGCGAGGGAGTCCCCCACGATGAGCACTCGGGGCTGGTTCCCGCTGACCGTCAGCGGGGGTACCGTTGCCGCAGCGCGCCCGGAGCCGGGAGAGGTCGTGTCGGCCGCCGCCGGGCGACCGCTGCTCGGCAGCCCGAAAGCTACGACCACCGACGCCGCGGCCAGCCCGCCCGCCCCGACCAGGACCTTCTGGCTCACTCGCGGGCGGCGCAGGCGGCGGATGGGCTGCTCGAGCCAGTGATACGAGGCCGAGGCCATCGCGATGGTGATGGCCGAACGGACCAGGAACAGCGGGTAGCCGGTCAGGCCGGTCCGCTGCCCGTCGAGCACCAGGAACAGCGGGTAGTGCCACAGGTACATGCCGTATGAGATGCGGCCCAGGTACTGCAGGGGAGACCACGCCAGGAAGGCTGACAGCTTGGACCGCGGGGCCAGGATCACGCTGGCGATGACCGCGCTGGTCGCGCATCCTGATAGGGCGAAGCCGCCGCGGTAGGTCAGAGGCGACGTGTAGCCGAGGTCGACCCAGATGGCGGCGCTCCCGGCTACACCGGCCCACCCCAGCAGGTGCAGGCCGAGCGCCCGTCTCGGCCCGGAGGTCCGGCTCCCGCCTGGGACCGGCCGCGTCGACGGCACGAGGGCCAGCACGAGGGCCAGGGCGACGCCGATCAGCAGGGACTGCGCCCGGGTGTCGGTGCCGTAATAGACCCGGGACACGTCGGAGGGACGGTACAGCAGGGCCATCTCGACGGCCGAGCCGACCGAGCCCACCACGGCCAGCGCCAGGAGGGTGGACCGGCCGCGGCGTAGGCGCATGCAGGCCAGGACCACCACGGGCCAGACGAGGTAGAACTGCTCCTCGATGGCCAGCGACCACGTGTGGTTGACCGGCGACATGGTGGTCTGGGCGAAGTAGTCGGTTCCGGCGGCGATGAAGTGCCAGTTGGCCACGTAGAGCAGCGACGAGATCTCGTCCGATCCGAGCGTGGGCCAGGTGGACGACGAGTTGGCGACGGCGTTGTAGACGGCGACGGTGGCCAGCATCAGGAACAGGGCCGGCAGGAGCCGCTTGGCCCGCCGCATCCAAAACGATCGGAGGACGATCCCGCCGGTGCGGTCCCACTCACCCACCAGGAGGGTGGTGATGAGGAATCCGGAGAGGGTGAAGAAGGTGTCCACCCCGAAAAAGCCGCCGCGCCCTACCAGTACACCGGCGTGGTAGGCCATGACGCCGAGCACGGCGAAGGCCCGGATGCCGTCGAGCATCGGGACGTGCCCGCCGCCCCCGCCCAGGCCGCTCGGCGGGGGGGTGGTCGGCTCCGTGTCCATGGGTGCGGCCATCTTCGCACCCGGAGCCGGGCTGATGTCCTACAGGAGCAGAGCCCCGCCGTCCACCACGAGGATCTCACCCGTGACCCAGGAGGCCAGATCCGAGCACAGGTACAGGGCCGCGCCGGCGATGTCGTCGGGCTGACCGATCCGCTGCATGGGCCACGGGCGGGGCGTCTCGGCGCCGCCCGGCTCCCACAGGGCCCGGGCGAAGTCGGTCTGGACCAGACCGGGGGCGATGCCGTTGACCCGGACCTTGGGCCCTAGCTCCGAGGCCAGGTGCCGGGTCAGGTGGATCAGTGCCGCCTTGGTCATGTCGTATACGCCTATGGGCCCTGAGTGCTGGAGACCGCCGATGGAGGAGATGTTGACGATCGAGCCACCCCGCTCGGACATGGCCTGCTTCCAGGCCTCCTGGATCCACACCAGCGGCCCGCGCAGATTGACCTCGACCGTCTTGTCGAAGCGGGGCAGGTCGATGTCGATGACGCGGCCGTAGTAAGGGTTGGTGGCGGCGTTGTTGACCAGGATGTCGAGCCCACCGAAGCGATCGATGGTCGCAGCCACGCAGGCCCCTGCCTCGTCGGGACGGCCGGCGTGGGCGGCGTGGACGGCGGTGTCGCCCGAGATGGTCGAGGCGGTCTCCTCGAGGGCCTCGATCTTCCGGGAGGAGAGCATCACCGACGCCCCGCTCTCGGCCAGGAGACGGGAGATGGCCGCACCGATCCCCTTGGAGGCACCAGTGACGAGGGCCACACGGCCGGTCAGGTCGATGGTGGTGGACACAGTCGTCACCCTGCCACACTTCACGCCGTGATATCCCCTCCCCGGAGCGGCGACACGTACCCGGGACGTCTGCCGCCGGTGCGCGACCAGTGGGCCGACCTGCCTGGTGTCGCCCGCCTGGCCGCGGTGGCGTTGCCGCTGGCCGTGATCGGTCTGGCCTTCGCCCTCGACGTGCGGGCCGGCGCCACCATCGCGGTGCTGGTGGTCGGCATGGCGGCGGCGTCGGTGGTGTACGTGAAGAACCGGTCTGACCGTCACAATGCGGCGGTGGACCGCGGTGAGGTGCGGGTGATACCGGATCCGGGGTTTCGACCCGTCGCTCCCGACGAGGTTCCCGATGAGGTGCGGGCCCGCCTGGACCGGTTCGGGCCCGACCATGACGGCATCGGCCGGGTGACGCGCTTCGATGGCGGCTGGATCGTCCGCCAACGCAACCCCCGAGACGTGGCCGTGGTCTTGGGCGACGACGGCGGTTGGGCCCGCTTCGACCCCCGCACCGTCACGGAACTGTGGGCGGTGGGGGAGTACCGGGCCGGCCGGGGACACGACGGCTGACCGACCCGAGGAGGCCGGGCCAGCGCGGCGCCCGGCCGGGCAGAGTAGGTACGTGCGCAATCCGATGTTCCTGGCCGACGAGCGGCTCATCTCCTTGATCTTCGAATACTGCCGGGACCGCCTGGTGCTCGACCCGGTGCCGCTCGACTATTCCCGGGACAAGGCCACCCTGGACCGGGCCCTCGACGGCGCCATCACCGCCGCCGGCAACGATCCGGACCAGGTCATGGATGTCTTCTCGCGGGTTTTGGCGCCCGCGGTGGTGTCCTGTGACAGCCCCAGGTTCCTGGCCTTCATCCCGGCCGCGCCGACAAAGGCCGCCCTCCTGTTCGACATGGTCGTGTCCTGCTCGTCCATGCAGGGCACCAGTTGGCTGGAGGCGGCCGGCGCGGTGGCGGCGGAGAACCAGGCACTCCGGGTCATCGCCGACGCCGCCGGCCTGCCGCCGGAGGCGGGAGGATGCTTCGTCTCCGGCGGCAGCGCGGGCAACCTGTCCGCTTTGATGGTCGCCCGTGAGACCGGCCGGCACCGGCTCGGTGACGCGGCCCCCGGTCGGCTGCGCATCGCGGTCAGCGACCAGGCCCACTCCTCGATCAGCAAGGCGCTGAGCGTCCTAGGCGTCGACGCCCTCGTGGTGCCCACCCACGAGCACCGCCTCACCGGGCCGGACCTCCAGGCCGCGCTGCGGGCCGATCCGCAACCGGGCAACGTGGTCGGCGTGGTGGCCACCGCCGGCACGACCAACGCCGGCATCGTGGACGATCTGGACGGCGTGGGCCAGGTGGCCCGGGAGCGGGGCATGTGGTTCCACGTGGATGGCGCCTATGGCGGGGCCGCCCTCTTCGCCCCGTCGGCTCGCCACCGTTTCGCCGGCATCGAGCGGGTCGACTCGCTGGTGGTCGATCCCCACAAGTGGCTGTTCGCGCCCTTCGACTGCGCCTCCCTGCTCTACCGCAACCCGAACCTGGCCCGGGCCGTGCACACCCAGGAGGCCAGCTACCTGGACGTGATCCACACCGACGCCCCCGACGAGTGGAACCCGAGTGACTACGCCTACCATCTGACCCGCCGGGCCCGGGGCCTGCCGCTCTGGTTCTCCATGGCGGTGCACGGCCTCGACGCCTATCGCGACGCGATCGAAACCGGGCTCAGCGTCGCCCGGGAGGCGGCCTCGCTGATCGCCGCTCGCCCCGGGCTGAGCCTGGTCCGGCCGCCGGACCTGTCGATCGTGCTGTTCCGGCGCGACGGGTGGACCGAGGCCGACTACGACGGGTGGTCCCAGCGCCTGCTGGCCGACCAGATCGGCTTCGTGACACCGACCAAATGGGAGGGTGAGACGGTGGCCCGGCTGGCCTTCCTGCACCCCGAGACCAGCCTGGAGATCGTCGAGGAGATTCTGGCGACGATGGCGTAGCGCCTGGCCGGCCCAGCTCCACCGGGGCCCGGCCGGCGGGGTGGGGGCGGCGGGGTGGGGGAGGCGGGGTCCCCACCCGCCGTGCCAGCCGGTGCGGTCTACGAAGAGGTGGCGGGTCTCCCCGTAGGTCGAGATCGCGGCGGTCGTGACCGAACCGGTTTCTCCGTCGACGCTGACGGGGCCGGCCACGACCGCCGCTCCCTTCTCGGCCGCCACAGAGGCGACCTCATCAGCATCGTCGACCCGCCATGCCAGGTGGCGGATGCCGTCACCGCGGCGGACCACCTGGCGGGCCACCCCGCCATCGGTCCGCCCGGCGTCACCGATGCGCGTTTCCGGCCGCGCCCGGCTGGTTGATGGCCGCGTCGGCGACCCTTACCATCGGGATCGGTACCCGATGAGTAACCGACCTCCAAGTCCCTTGGGGGATCCTCCAGCCGCTCGGAAGGAGGTCCCCCGTGTCAGCTGAAGCGCCCCTGTCAGGTGGAGTGCACCTGTCAGCCGGAGCTACCGTCCACCCCGTCTCGGCCACGCCGGTCGTCGCCTTGGCCGTGGTCCTGCTGGTCTTGGCCGTGACGAGCGTCCTGCTCATCTCGTGGCTGCTCTACTGGCGTAGCGGCCGGCGTTAGTCGCCCTCGGGGCCCAGCCAGCCGGGTGCCCGCTCCAGCAGGTACTGGCTGACGGCCAGCGCCTTGTCGAAGGTCTCGCACAGCAGCTCCTCGCCGACCAGCACGCGGGCCAGCGATACCTGCTGGCGGGCCACGATCGTGATGCGGCGCTCGGCGGGGTCGGTGGCCGAAGCGTAGCTGTCGATGGCCGACGACTCGAGCGGCAGCTCGATGCCGCCGATCCCGGCCAGATCGATGGCCAGGCGCAGCAGGTCCGGTCCGGTGGGGAGCGGCGGGAGGGCCCAGGTGAAGGTGAGCGGGAAGTGAAAGTCGTCGGGGGGGTCGTCGCCCTCGGGCAGCTCCACCACCAGGTCCTCGAAGGCGAGCAGGACCCGGGGATCGACCTCGAGGGCCAGGTGCAGATCCAGCGGCCCGTTGCAGGCGTCCTCGGGGTGCAGGTCCACCTCCCATGCCTGGCGCAGCGAGTAGGTCTCGACGAAATGGCGCTCGTCGTGCACGTGGAACCCGTGGTCCACCGCGTGGTCCTTGAGCTCGGCCACGTACCCAGCGACGTCGATGACCGCCATCGAGTAGACC
>JAKBAX010000108.1 GCA_021808785.1 Actinomycetes bacterium
TAAGAATGTCTCGGGTCCCGGTTCCCAATCGACCCCGGCGCTCTCCGCCACCTCGGCCAGAAAGGCCCGCCGGAAGGCGTCGTTCTCCAGTAGACCATGGACGCTGGTCCCCCACACCCGACGATCCGCCGACATCGAACCCTCGGGACCGGATTGCAGCTGCAGCCACGGGCCCGCGCCCACGGTCCGGCCGTGGTGGATGTGGTAGCCGCTGATGGGCTGACCGAGCGCGGTGCCTTGCACCCGCCGGGTCACCTTGTCCTCGGCGAATACCGTCTCCACGCCCAGCAGCCCGAGCCCGGCCACCTCGCCCGGCTCCACTGACTCGACACCGTCGATGATCCGCCGGCCCAGGATCTGGTACCCGCCGCAAATGCCGAGCACGATGGTCCGACCGCGGCCCGCCGCGGCGGCCACCGCCTCATCCAGGCCGCTCCGGCGTAGCCAGGCCAGATCGGCGACGGTCGCCTTGGTGCCTGGCAGGACGAGCAGGTCGGGCTGGCCCAGTTCGGACGGGCGCGACACCATCCGGACCCGGACCCCCGCTTCGACCGCCAGGGCATCGAGATCGGTGAAGTTGGAGATGCGCGGCAGGCGCAATGCGGCCACGTCGAGCCAACCGCCCGGTCCCGGCGCCGCTCCGTCGCCGTAGCGCCGCAGGGCCAGCGAGTCCTCGGCGTCGAGACCGACCGCTTCCAGCCATGGCACCACCCCCAACGTGGGCACCCCGGTGCGCGCCTCGAGCTCGGCCAGCCCCGGTGTGAGCAGCCCCGGGTCACCACGGAACTTGTTGAGGACGAACCCCTTGATGCAGGCGGCCAGGTCGGCCGGCAACAGCCCCACGGTGCCGAACAGCGCCGCGAACACCCCGCCCCGATCGATGTCGCCGACCAGCAGGGCGGGTAGGCGGGCGGCCGCGGCGACCCTCAGGTTGGTGATGTCGTGGCTCAGCAGGTTGATCTCGGCCGGGCTCCCCGCCCCCTCGCAGATCACTGCGTCGAAGCGGTGGCGCAGGTCCGACAGCTGCTCCATCACCACCGGCCACAGCTGATCCTTGGCCCCCTGGTAGGCCCTGGCATCCATGGTGGCCCACGGCCGGCCCATCACCACCACCTGGGACCGGCGGTCGTCGGTCGGCTTCAGGAGGACCGGGTTCATGGCCACCTCGGCCTCGACCCGGGCGGCTGCGGCCTGGGCCGCCTGGGCCCGCCCGATCTCGTGGCCGGCGGCTGTGACGGCGGAGTTGAGGGCCATGTTCTGGGCCTTGAACGGTGCGACCTTCATGCCCCGCCGGGCCATCGACCGGCACAGCCCGGCGACGACGGTCGACTTTCCCGAGTCGCTCGCCGTGCCGCACACCATCAGGCCACCGGCGGGCCCTGACCGGGTCGGGGGCCGGCCGATCACAGGGCCGCCTCCAGGCGAGCCAGACCATCGGGGCCGGGCACCGCGATCCGCACCGTTGCGGCCAGGCCGAACGAGGTGCAGTCCCGCACGCATATTGCGGCCCGGGCCAGCCGGTCGCGCAACCCCGGGGCGTCGACGAGCAGCCAGTTGGCGTCCGAGGCGCGGGGCCGGTACCCGGCGGCCCTCAGCACCGAGTCCAGGTCCCGGCGCAGGTCGGACACCGCCTTCGACCAGGCGGCCAGATCGACAGGGGCGAGGAGATCGGGCAGGGCTGCCGCGGCCGGCCCGTTGACCGACCAGCCCGGGCGCCGGGCTCTGATCGCAGACGCAGTGTCGGCGTCGGGGCACAGGACATACCCGAGTCGCAGCCCGGGGCAGGCCAGCAATTTGGTCAGCGAGCCGACCACGGTGGCCCCCGGGTCACCGCGAGTCCAGCTGCCCGTGGCGAGCGGCCAGAACGCCTCGTCCCACACGGCCGCCGTCTCACCCACGGGCGCGAGCAGGCCGGTCGGGTTGTGCGGATTGGACCGCCAGCGGGGGGCGCCCGCCCTGATGCGGCCCAGATGCCGGCGGTAGAGCGAGAATTCCGGGTCGTCCACCCATCCCTCAGGACGCCACTGGGCCACCAGGGCAATGGCCTCCGCTCCGCCGTTGGTCAGGACCAGGCGGTCACGGTCGATTCCCATGCACTCGGCCAGGGCGGCCTCGGCCCGGGCCGGATCGGGGTACGACCGCACGGCCCCGAGATGAGCGGCGACCACCGGGACGGGGTCCGGGGCCACCGGATTGAGGCTGGCCGACAGGTCCAGCACCTGGCGCGCATCGATGCCGAGGGCGGCGGCCAACTTCCAGCCGTCCCCCCCGTGACCGCCGGGGTGCGGAGCGGCGAGCCGGCTCACCGGCTGGGTGGACCCGGTCACCGTCGTCGCCCGGCGGCGAGGGAGAGACCGGCCATAGCAGCGAGGAGGGCCATGGTCACGTGCCGGCTGAGAAGGACCGCCTCGGCGATGTGGCGGCGTTCGGGCCGCCCGCCCGCGCCCATGGCGGGGCGGTCCTCCCGGCGGTCGCCGTAGTCGTTGACCCCGCCCAGGCGCACCCCGAGGGCCCCGGCAAAGGCGGCCTCGGCCACTCCCGCGTTCGGTGACGGGTGGGCGGGCGCCTGCCGGGCCACCGCCTCCAGCACTGCCACCCGGCGGTCGGGCCGCACCATCGCCACCAGGGCGGCGGTGACCCGGGCCGGGATCCAGTTGGCCGCATCATCGATGCGGGCCGCGGCCCAGCCGAAGCGCTCGTAGCGGGGATTGCGGTGGCCGACCATGGCGTCGAGGGTGTTGACCGCCCGGTAGGCCAGGACGCCCGGACCGGCCGCGACGAACGCCCACAGCAGGGGGGCCGTGACCGCGTCGACGGTGTTCTCGGCCACCGATTCCACCGTCGCCCGGATGATCTCCGCCTCGTCGAGCCCCGACGTCTCCCGGCCCACCAGGCTGCGCAGGAGGGTCCGGGCCGCCTCCAGGTCGCCCCGGCCGAGGGCCGCGTCCACGTCGTCGGCCGCCTGACCCAGGGCCCGACCGGCCACCGCCGCGTAAGTGGCTCCGATCAGCACGGCGAATCGCCGAACGGCCCGGCCCCGTGGTCCCCATCGACCGGCTCCCCCCCCGCCGGCCCGCCGGGGCCGGCCGGCCAGGACCACGCCGGTGCCGCCACCGAGCGCCACTCCGGCGGCCGCGAAGGCCGCTCCGGGGCCACGACGGTCGGCCCACATCCGCGCCTCGACGGCCGTCATGGCCCGGCCGAAAAGGACGACCGGGTGCCAGACTGCCGGCGGTTCACCGAAGCGGCGGTCGGCGACGACGGCGCAGGCCAGGCCGCCCACCCGGAGAAGCCCCGCCCGGGCGGTCACCACCGGGCCGCCGCCACGACCAGACCGGCCGTCTCGGCCACGAAGGCGCCGGCGCCCAGCACGTCGCCGGTGTAGCCCCCTAGGCGCCGCTCGGCCAGCAGGAACACCGAGCCACCGGCGGCGAGTGCCGCGACCACCGCGGCCAGGCCCGGGACGGGCCGCCAGGCGGCGGCCATGGCGGCCGCGCCGGCCAGACCGATGACCGTGACCGACCAGCGCATCGGGCCGGAGAACGCCTCGGCCAACCCACCCGGTCCCCTGGCATAGGGACGCACGCGGGCAACCAGGGCGATGACCGTACGGGAGAGGCACCACAGGGCGCCGAGGAGGATGATGCCGGGCCGGAGAGCGGCCAACGCGGCCCACCGCATGAGCAGGAACACGACCGCCGTTCCGGTGCCGAAAGCACCGGCATCAGGGGCGGACATGACCTCGAGCCGGCGTCTCCGGTCGAGGGGGGGCAGCAGTCCGTCGGCGCTGTCCACCAGGCCGTCGAGATGCAGCATCCCGGTCAGGGCCAGGTCGGCGGCCACGACGATGGTGGCCCCGACGCCGGGCGGCCAGGCCCGGTCCACCAGCCACCACAGTCCCCCGAGAGCCAAGCCGAGGAGGGCACCGACGGCCGGGAACCAGTCGAGGGTGCCCGGGCCGGGACGGCGGGACCGGCCGACCACGGTGAGAAAGGAGAGGGCGGCGCGCACCTTCACGTGCTCCCGAGGGGGGTTTCGTAAGAGGCCGGGAGGAGCATGGGGCGACCGGCCACCACGAGGTAGACCGGCCCGGCCGCGGCTGCCACCGCCTGGTTGACCTCGCCGAGCACGTCGCGGAATCGGCTCCCCGCGGCGGTCGAGGGATGGACACCGAGGCCGACTTCCTCCGACACCACGATCACGTCCCCCTCCCGCCCGGCCAACGCCCGGCAGAGGGCCGGCGCGTCGACAGCGAACCCCGGCGCCGCGGCCACCCACGTCCCGAGCGAGTCGATGAGCAGGGTGGCGACCGGATCGGGCTCGTGGCGCAGGTACCCGACCAGATCGGCCCCTGGCTCGTCGGTACGCCACGTGGCCGGCCGGCGGGCCCGATGGCGGAGCACCCGGGCGTCGAAGTCGGAGTCGCCGGCGACGACAGCGGTGGCCACGTAGGTCACGCCCACTCCGCCCGCAGCCGAACCGGCCGCCAACCGCTCGGCGAATTCGGACTTGCCACTGCGCGCCCCACCGAGCACCAAGGTGATCATCGGTTGTCCGGTCCTGCCATCACGTCCACGCGTTCCTTCCCGCAGGCAGGTCTCCTGGCTCCCGGATCCGCTTCCCCCCGGCCTTCCCGCCCGAATGGGCCGTGGCCGTACTTGGGGGGTCGCTCCCCGGTCACAGTTGCGGGACAGCCCCGGATTCACACCGGGTTCCCTGCTCTACTGGCGACGAGCGTAGTCGCTGCCCCCCGGGTACGACCGGAGGGCCTATGGTCGTCGACCATGGCCAGGTCACAGTCGCTCGTACTGCTGAACACAGGGGACGGCAAGGGCAAGTCGTCGGCGGCGTTCGGGGTGATGGCGCGGGGTTGGGCGCGCGGCTGGCGGGTCGGCGTGGTGCAGTTCATCAAGGGTGGGAAGTGGAAGACCGGTGAGCGCAAGCTGGCCGACCACCTGGGCATCGAATGGCACACGCTCGGTGACGGCTTCACCTGGGAGTCGAGCGACATCGACGAGACGGCGGCCAAGGGGCGCCACGCGTGGGAGGTGGCCGCGGCCAAGCTGGCGTCGGGCGACTACGACCTCCTGGTGCTGGACGAGGTCACGTACGCAGTGAAGTACGGGTGGGTGCCGGCGGGCGAGGTGGCGGCCGGTATCCGGGACCGGGCCCCGGGTACCAACGTGGTCATGACCGGCCGGGGGGCGGTCCCCGAGCTGATCGACGTGGCCGACACGGCCACCGAGATGGTCAAGCTGAAGCATGCCTACGACCAGGGCATCAAGGCCAAGAAGGGCATCGAGTACTGATCCGGCTCCTGGAGCCGCGCCCGCGCTGGAAACGACCTCTCTAGGTGTGGTGGCCGGCCAGATACAGCGCCCCGACCGCGCCGAGAAGAGCGAGAGGTGCGGCTATCAGGCCGGTTCGTACGGTCGGCCAGACCCGTGGTTCGCCACCTGCGGCGCGCGCCGAGCTGTGCCAGAGCATCCAGGCCAGCGATCCTGTGACCATCAGGTTGGGCCCGATGTTCAGTCCGATAAGCAGGGACAACGGATGCCGCAGAGGCCGGGCGGAGATCAAGGCGGCGGCGGGCAGATTGTTGACCAACACGGTGGCGACCGCTCCGAAGGCGGCGGTCCCCAACGGGTCGAGATGACCGAGAGCGTCGGCCGGCCCGGTCCAGTGACGGCCGAGGGCCCCTAGACCCACGGCCAGGCCGAACAAACCGATCAGGACCGGAACGTCGAGAGTTCGGGCCATGTCGGCGACCTCGATGCGGCGGCGGGCCAACGCGACTGTCGCCGCGGCCGCCCCGACACCGGCCACCGCCGGGGCCGGGTCAGAGACCGCCAGCACGATGACGACAACGGCTACGACGGCCACCAGCCCGGTACCGAGTACCGGTCGCTCGGCTTCGGCTTCGACCCGGACGGTAGCCGCCAATCGCCGCCGGCCCGCCCACGCCACCACGGCGGCGGTCACGATCACTGCGGCGACCCAGGGTAAGGCCATCCGGAGGAAAAAGGTCCCCCCCGAGACATGGCGACCGTCGAGGACGATCAGGTTGGTCAGGTTGGAGCCGGGCAGGAGCAGGGACGCCGCGTTCGACATCAACAGGCAGAGGCTGAGTAGGAGCCCGGCGTCCTCCCGGCGGCGCCGGGCGGTGTGGACCAGCACCGGTGAGAGGAATGCGACCGACGTATCGAGGTTGAGCACGGCCGTGACGACGGCCACCAGGACGGCCACCCCGACGAAGAGGACCCGACCGTCGGGCGCCGCCCCCGCCAGGCGGCTCCCCGCCGCCGCGAACAACCGCTCCTCGGCCGCCACCAGCCCGACCAGGAGCAGCCCGGCCACCAGGACGAACGCCGGCCAGGTCTGGCTCGCGGCCGCCCTGCTGGAAGTCGGATCGAGGGCCGCGGCCGTTATGGCTGCGGCGGCTCCCAGCCCGGCCAGGCCATGGGTCCAGCGGAACACCCGAGGAAGGTACCCGAGAGATGCATGTACGGCGGACCCCGCAGGTGCCGCTCGGCCACACTGGGACCGTGATCGACCTCGTAGTCGTGGATGCCTTCACAGATGCCGCCTTTGCCGGTAACCCCGCCGCGGTCGCCGTCCTCAGCGCGTTCCCCCCCGACGAGTGGATGCAGCTGGTGGCCCGGGAGATGAACCTGTCCGAGACAGCTTTCGTGGTGGCGCGCCCTGACGGGGACCACGACCTGCGCTGGTTCACCCCCTCGGCCGAAGTGGACCTGTGCGGTCACGCCACTCTGGCGACGGCTCACGTCCTCGGCGGCCGGGTCCGCTTCCACACCCGGAGCGGTCCGCTCGACTGCCGGTCAGGCGATGGCCGGGTGGAGATGAGCTTCCCGTCCGATCCCCCGGTGGTGGCCGAGGTGGCCGTCCACCTGCCCGGAGCCGCCGCACGCGAGGTCAGACGGGGCCGCACCGACATCCTGGTGGCCGTCGACGACGCCGGCTGGCTGCGCGGGCACCGGCCCGACATAGCAGCTATCGCCGACCTGGACGCGAGGGCGCTCATAGTCACCGCCCCCGGCGACCGGCCCGGGATCGACTTCGTCAGCCGGGTGTTCGCGCCGGCCGTCGGGGTCCCCGAGGATCCGGTGACCGGATCGGCCCACTGCACCCTGGCGCCCTACTGGTCGGAGCGGACCGGACGGACCCAGCTCACCGCGTACCAGGCCTCGGCCCGGGGTGGGACGGTTCGGATGAGCCTCGAGGGTGACCGCGTGATCCTGTCCGGTAACGCGGTCACCGTCTCGGAGATCCGGATGCTCGTCGACCTCCCCGGATAGAGGTCATGCAGGTACACCTGCCCCCGGGAGCGACGAGGTGAGGGGCTCCCCTACGAGAAGCTGACCTTCTTCTTCGACACCCGGTTGACAGCGGCGGTGAAGGCTCCCTCGTTGGATGCCCCTTGGACGGTGACAGCCCCGGCGCTGAAGGCACCACCCTTGGCTGTCATGGTCACCGTGCCCTTGGCCACGCTTGGCTGAGCCTGGATCCAGTTGACGTAGGGCTGTCCCGCGCCGGCGTCGTCGAGATCTATGAGGACCAGGTCATCGAGTTGGTAGAAGGTCTTCGACGCACCCTCGGCGAGATCCTTGAGTATCCGCTGGTTCCAGTTGTCCACGACATCGCCTTGGATCTGGGCCCGTGTGAGCTGGAACAGCTCGGGCCCGCCGCCCTCGGTCTCCTGCTCGTCCTCGGTCTCGCTGGCCTGGTCCTCCGCTTCGGCGCCACCATCCGACTTCTCCTCGAAGAGGTCCTCGCGCAGTTGCATCGTGTTGAGCTGCTGCGAGCCCAGGTCCTCGGGACGTTCGTCCTTGCTCACCTGGCTCTTCATCACCAGCGCCTGGCAGGCGAACCAATAGATGTTGCTGTTCGGGTGATCGTCCATGATCTGCTGGATGGTCTGGCCGCCCCGCACGATCTCCACGCCTTCCTGGACCGGGCCCTGCCAGACGACGTCGTCGGGAGAGAGGTCGGTGGTGGAGTAGTTGGCGAAGCTGATCCCGGCCTCATGGGTCTGCGATGCCTTGTCCTGGATACCGCGAAGGAACTCGGCCGAGGCCAGCGCGGCCCGATCGGCGTCGTAGGCGGACATCGTGCGGAGGGAGTCCATGTACAGGAAGACCTTCACCCCGCTCGGGACCGTCGCGAAGCCGTCACGACTCGGAACCCATCCTCCGTGACACTGACCAACGACCACCTCAGCCATTCCGAATCTCCTCCGTGTCGTCCATTTATACGGATCTGCCCGGATCGGACGGTACAACGGCCGACATCCACCACGAAGCCACGGGCCTCATCACCGCCCGTTCGGGCAGCCGATCCGCCCCAACGGGCAAACGACTCCCCGCTGGCCACGCGACACGCGCCCGGAGCGGTCGGCTCACTTCTCCCGATCCACGATGCTTGACATGACGCCCGCGCCGTCGGACACTCAGATGTGGGGCCGCCACCCCGCGACCCCCGATGCGGGAAGGGGTGCACATGTACAGATTCAGTCGCCAGCTTCGCCTCTCCGGCTCGAAGTTGACCAGCGCAATGGCCTGGGCCAACGAGTTGACCGAGAACGTGAGGAGCGTCACCGCCCTGCCGGTCAACCTGTTGACCGAGGTGTACTCGCCCGGCTCGGGCACATTGGTGTGGTCGACGATGGCCGCCGATCTGAGGGATATCGAGGCCGGTTTGGACAAGCTCATGGTCGACAACCGCTTCAACGAACTCCAGGAAGGCGGCTTCGCCTACCTGCTGCCGGGGACGCTGAAGGACACTCTCCGTACGATCGTCCATCCGACCGAGGGGCCTTCCCCGATACCCGACTTCGAGTACGTGACATGCACATACTCGACCATCGCCGCCGGGCACTTGGCCCGGGCCATCCCTGTCGGCATCCAGATCGCCGAGCGGGTCACCGAGCTCACCGGATCGCTCACCACCTTCGAGGCCGACGCCACGGGGAACTACGGCGGGGTCGCCTGGATCGCCATCGCCGCGAACATCACCGCGATGCAGGAAGCCGAAGGGAAGGTGACACGGGATCCCGGGTTCATCGAGTTCGTCGACCGCGAAGCTTCGACCGTCTTTGCATCTGCTCCAGGAGCCACGACATCGCGGATCCTCCGCAAACTGCTGTAGGTCCCCGGGCCGGCGGTCGCTCCACGGCTGATCCGGGATGAGCGACGAATCGATGTTGCGCGACCTCGTGTCCTCGGCACGAGCGGGTGTGCTGGCCACCGTCGATCCCGACGGAACACCGCAGATGAGCAACATCTACTTCCTCCCGGATCCGGGCGCCCGCCTCATCCGCTTTTCGACGACCGCCGATCGCCGGAAGGCACGAAACCTCGAGCGGCACCGGCGCGCGGCCGTCCACGTCACCGGCGAGAACTTCCTCAACTACGCCGTCGCCGAGGGAACGGTCACCCTCGCCATCGCCCACGACCGGCGAGACGACGCGGTGGCAGAACTGCTCGAGGTGCATTCGGCGCTGGGCGCGCCGGTCGACTCCGACGCCTTCGGGCAGAACATGGTGGAGAGTCACCGCATGGTCGTTCGCATCCACGTGGACCGGATCTATGGGCAGTTGATCGCCCGGACGCCGAGGTTCGAACGGTGACCACCACCAGCGGAGCGCAGCCCACGCCCGGACCGTCTCCGGAGTGACTCTCGGCGTGAGCGTTCATCGTCTGTGTGTCGGCCACTGTCGCGGCCTCGAGGGTTTCGCCCACCGGCGCCACAGTGCAATGACCGGGGAAGTTGGTCCATGTTTCGAAGGCTTGGACGATCTGAGCGACCTGGGATCATGGAGTGGGCCGTAGTCGCTCGTATTCAACTTCGACGAGGTGCGGGAACGCTCCGGTCCGTCACCAGCCGCACCTGACGGCCGATGAGTCTCCTTGCTAGCATAATGCGCATCAGTAGGTGCTAGCATATATGTGTGGCCTCATCGAGAACGACCTTCACACTGAACGAGGAGTTGGCTGAACGGGCTCGGCAACTCGGCGTCAACATTTCGGCTGCTGCTCGTCAAGGAGTCGCCGATGCCGTCCGTGCTGCCCTGGCGCGGTCTGACCGGGACGCATATCTGCGACAGCCGGAGCGCGTCGACGCCTTCTGGACCGAGGCTGAAGCATGGGGCGAGCCTTGAGACGCGGCCAGGTCTGGTTGGCCGAAGTTGGTCGGACGAAGCGGCCCGTCCTGCTATTGACTCGATCCGAAGTGCTCGACGCCCGTAGCCTCGTGGTGGTAGCCGAGGTCACCACCTCCGTCCGTGGCCTCGCTGCAGAAGTCGACATCGACCACGTCCAGGTCGGGCTGGACCGGCCGTCGGTCATCAATTGTGACGGTCTCCACACCGTCGAGCAGACGTCGCTCACCGGGCCTGTCGGACAGGTCGGCGGAGACACCATGCAACGGGTCTGCTCAGCGATCAATTACGCGCTCGGCTGCTGAGGAACTAGCAGCTCGCATATGGAGATCTAGCCTCTAGTGTGGTGGAAAAGGCGGTCAACATCATCGCATCGTCCACCCCTTCGACGTCTACCGGCCATGGTGAGGTGACGCGGGGTCACAGTTCTAATAGGGCTGTGATCTCTCGACGTGTGGGGCCGTAGGCACTCGTATTCGAACCTGCTCGACGTGCGGAATCGGCTTCTGCCGCTCGATACCCACACGCGCCTGTCCTCAGCAAATGCACGACACGGTGTATCACGTTGACCCACCAACGCGATACACTGCCCACATGCGAAGCCTTCGGCTTGATCCAGACCTGGACAAGAAGGTGCGCCGCGCCGCGGCAGCGAAGGGCGAGTCCGTGTCTGAATTCCTCCGCCGAGCCGCGGCAGAGCGAGCCGAGGAGACGCTGGCCGGCGACCCGAGGGAGCGCCTCGCCGACGTGGCCGGGGTGGTCCACGGTGGTGGCGGTCGAGCTCGCCGGACCGGTGCCGCCTTCAGCGAGACGCTGGCGGAGGACCGAAAGCGCCAGTGACGCTCACCGACGCGGGTCCCCTCGTCGCGATCATCGACGCCGACGAGCCCGACCACGCTTCGTGCATGGATGCGCTCGATCAGCTGACCCTCCCACTCATCACGACGTGGCCAGCATTCACCGAAGCGATGTACCTGCTCGCTCGCGCCGGCGGCATTCGAGCTCAACAAGCCCTTTGGCGCCTCGCGTCGACTGACCGACTCGTCGTCGCAGACCTATCGCCTTCCGCCGTCGACCGGAGCGCTCGTTTGATGGACCAGTACGCGGATCGACCGATGGACCTGGCGGACGCCACCCTCGCGGCACTGGCGGAAGAGCGCGGCGATCGGCGGATCTTCACCCTCGACACCGACTTTCAGATCTATCGGTTCCGAGGGCGGCAGCGCTTCGAGACGATCCCGACGCTTTGACCGCGAGTCCCCTTCGGGCGAGAAAGGGTCTCGCGCTATGACACGTTTGGTGGGCCGTAGTCACTCGTATTCGAACTGGCCTGACGTGCGCCCACGCGTCTCTCAACTCGATGTTTGACATGCACGGCGTGTCCCTGGCTATTCCCGAAACCACGTCACTATCTCCCGAAGGCGACACCTCCCGTCGAAGTCCCATAGGCAACCGGGCTGCCGAAGTCGACCGGCGACCCAGCCGTGCGATTCTTCAGGTTCACCGCTATCACACCGCGGAGGACGGTGGGTGCGAAGGGTCCGGGGGTGACAATTTGAAAGCTGCTGAGATAGGCCTCAGAACCTGCTGGAGCGATGGCAACTGCGTTCGCTCCAGTGTTTACGCCAAGGCCATCGTCGATTCGGACAACCTCAATCCCGGTGGGAGTCAGGACCGAGAGGAAACGCCCCTGAGGACTGTAGGCACCGTGAGTCACGTAGAGCAGCGATCCATCAGGAGATACAGCGATGCCGGTCGGCTCGGAAGCTTTGCCTAGGGTTAGTGTGCGGGCAATCCGGCCCCCGCTGAGATTTACCACGGAGATTTCGTCTCCGCCGGCAAAGAGCTGGATGCGCCCGTTTGGCTCAACAAGCGGTCGCCGAGGGGGGAGTTGGCACTGCCCGGTGTGAATGACCTCCCAGCAGTAGGGATTGGTGACGTAGGCCGTCTGGCCGTCGGGTGAAATAGCGATCCGATCCGGTCCATCGAATCCCTTGATGGGCTGTTCCGCCCGGTGGTCCGCCAGATCCACCGGTATAACAGCGTAGCCATCGACAACGTAGGCCATCTTCCCATCTGGAGAGATGGCGAGATCGGTAATGGGCGCGGGGGGTCTCGGGCTATAGGTGGGCTGCGCAATGCTCTTGATCAGCCAATTTTGGGGCAGCTCTTTGGGCAGCACAACCGGAGTACCAAGCCGCCTGGTGGAGAGATCAACTGAGAGAATCTCGTTGTCCGCAGCGTCCGCGATGAGCAGGGTGCGTCCGTTGGGGGTCAGAGCCAACGCGTCGACGAAGAAACTGGGCCGTGACCCTGATACTCCCGGTTGGATGGCGCTCGCCGAGAAAGGGATCTCACTCTCGACGCGTCGCTGCACGAGGTTGATCAGCACCACCGTCGGACCCGATTGATCGCTACCGGAATGCAGGGGTTGCGGAAGCGACACGGTGTACGCCGTAGTGCCACTGGGTGAGACGACGACGTCAGTGGAGCTTTGACCTAGGTTGAGTTCGGGTACAGGGATGGGTGGCTCGACCCTGTTGGAGGCCAGGCTGACTGGCACGATACGTCCTGCATCGGCAACGTAAGCAGTCGTGGGATGGTCCGAATCCGTAGGAACCAAGGCGCCATGGCGGGTGCTTGTGCTTTGCGGAGCAGGCGCTCGCGCTGTCCGTCGGTTAGACGCCGTGCTCACAAGAACGACCGATCCGACCAGGATCGAGACCATGACGATGGTTGCCGTCAAGAGACGCAGTCGGCGACGGCGACGGCGGGCCTGTTTGAAAAGCGCCTCGGCTTCGGCTGAGGATTCTGTGGGCAGTTGTTCATGGAGGAGGGTCACGTTGTCACCTTGGCCACGGTCTCGATGAGTTCGATGACCTCGCTTGGCCGGTAGCCCTGGCTGCGGGCGAACTCGAGCAGTTCTCGAACGCGATCCAACAAGGCGCTTCTCTGCGGCGTACCAGCAACGGTGATTCCCCGTCCCCGGCGAAACTCGACGATGCCTTCCTCACGCAGTATCCGAAGGGCTCGCAACACGGTGTTCTTGTTGACACCGAGCACCGCAGCGATGTCCGTGGCGAGGGGCAGACGATCGCCCGGACCGGCCTCTCCCTGGGCGATGGCTCGCCGGATCTCGCCCGCCACCTGGTCATGAAGCAA